>JAJXWS010000009.1 GCA_021781495.1 Acidobacteriota bacterium
CGCTCTCGCCGCCGTGCAGGTCCACCGCCATCGAGTTGCTGCCGTCCAGATGCGCATTGCCCGAGAAGACCGCCAGTTCTCCCGGCAGGTTGTCCAGGTCCACGCGCACTACCGTAAAGCCGCTGCCGGTCACCGAGCTGCTGCCAAACTGCACCCGCATCTGCCCGCTCGCGGAGTTGCCCTGCAGCTCAAAGTAGCCAAGGCCGCTGTCCAACTCCACCGCCGTATCGTTCACATTGCCCTGCTGGCGCAGCACGGTCAGCGTCATGGAGCTGTTTGGCGCCAGTCGCGCCACGCTGCCGTCTTCAAACTGCACCTCGGCACGGCCATCTTCGGCGGTCGTAATCCGGGTCCCCTCAAAGAGCGGCGTGTTGACCGGCGCGCGGTCTGCCAGCACAGTATTGCCCTGCGACAGTTGCACCTGGCCATCCACATCGCTCAGCCGCACCGCACGCGTCCCGGGCTGCTGCGCAGACAAGCTCTGGCCCATCAGCAGAATACCCGCAGCCAATGTCGCCAGCCCTATGGTCTTCATCCCCAGCCAAGGCCGATTGTTCCAAGCGCTTTTCATGGCGCCCCCACCCTTTCGCCGCAACCGTCCCCCCTGCAACCCTGCGCGTGCGGCACTCCTCAAGCAATTGGACACCGGGTTGAGACAGAAAGTCGCGGCATTTCCGTCCTGCCGGTAAATTATTTCTCCGTCATCCTCAGCAGCTCCCGGGCCCGCTTTCTCACCCGATCCATCACATCGGAGTCGCTCTCCAGCCGCTCCAGAATCCCCCGGATCGACCCTAGTTGCTGCATCCGGCCATCCTTTGAGGCTTCCGTCACAAACTCCATCTCGTGGTCCAGCCCCAGCGGATCGTGCTGCAGCAGCATCTGCAGCCGCTCCCCCTCCACAATCGTCGCGGCCACCGCCACCAGCGAGTCGCCCAGAGCCTGTATGTCCTTATCCTTCGAGTAGTTGAACTCGCAGCTTCCCTGCCCCTCCGGACCGCTGTACGTCAGCTTCTTCCAACCCTGAAAGGCCACCTTCAAATGGCTCTCGCATCCCCCGTTCAGCAGCCCCCGCCGGCGAACCGTCGCAAACGCCCTGTCCGCAAACGCCCCGGTCAGTTGCACATCCCGGTCAATCGTCACCGGCTCCATGCCTCCCTGCGGATCCGCCGGCGCATTGCCGCGCTCCGCGTGGAAGTGCCCGCTTCCATCCGGTCGCAGCACCAGCGTCCACTCCGCCGGCATCAGGCTCGGATTCCGGTAGTCCACCCGCAGCAGCGCGCCCTCCGCCCCGCGCGCCGGCAGCGCAAACCACGCCAGCGCCATCCCCAACAGGAGCAGTCTCACCGCATACCCTCCTGCTGCATCATCGTTTGCGCCGTATGGATATGGCAAATCGCAATCGCTAGCGCATCCGCGGCGTCCGGCGGCTCCGGCAACTCCTTCAGTTGCAGCAGACGGGCCACCATGAACTGCACCTGCTCCTTCTTCGCCAGCCCGTAGCCCACCACGCTCGACTTGATCCGCAGCGGCGCGTACTCCGCCACCGCAATCCCGCACGCCGCTGCCGCCAGCAGCGCCACCCCACGCACCTGCCCCAGCTTCAGCGCCGACTTCGCATTCACGGAGTAGAAGACCTCTTCCACCGCCACCACGTCCGGCTGCCAGCGCTGCATCTCGCCGCACAGCTCCGTATAAACCTGCAACAGCCTCTCCGGCAGCGCCTTCGCCTTCGCCAGCCGCACCGCCCCCAGCGCCTTGCAGGTCAGCCGCGACTCCCGGCCGGAGTCATCCGACTCCACCACCCCAAAGCCCGTAATCTCCGTCCCGCAGTCAATGCCAAAGACCCGCATCGGCGTCAGTGTACCGCAGTGCAAGCCCCTTCGGCTGTGCCGGGCTCTGCCGCGCATCCCCAAAACAAACGCCCCCGGAAAGCATCCGGAGGCGTCCATCCCAACCCAGTCTGTCGCGCGCTACCGCCGTTTATCCGGCCATCCCGCTCATCGCTGCCGACTGCGCCGCCTGCAAGTCCTGGTGAGCCTGCTTATTCGCCTGCTTTGCTGCGCTCTTGGCATTCACGTTCGGCCCGCCCAGCCCCTGAATCGCCTTCCCCAGGCTCTGCGCGTTCGATCCCGTCATGCGGCTCTGCAGATCGCTGAAGTTCAAGCCCAGATTCTTCGCCACATGCATCGCTGCCACGCACTCGCCCAGATTCTTGAAGCCGCCGCACGCCGTCTGCAGGTTGCCGCCCGGCACCTGGATGCCGCTCTTACCCAGCGCATTCGTCAGCGCCGTATTCACATGCTGGTTGCTCAGAACACGGCTCGGCGCCTGCGAGCCCATGTTGCCCACGCCGCTCGGCCTGCCCATTGAGCCCGAGCCCATGCCCTGACCCATGCCCTGGCCCATGTCTCCAGTCCGGCCCATGCCGCCGCCCGCCGCGCCGCCGCTCATATCCGCGCCCATGCCGGCACCCATGCCACCGCCCATGCCCGCGCCGGACGGACGTCCGTGCTGCGCAAATCCCAACGTGCTGAGAGCAAGTACGGCAGCAAACGCAATCAATGTCCTGCCCAGATTCTTCTGCATTCTTCCATCCTCCTTTTGCCAGGCCTTTGTTCGTTCCGGCTTTTAAGCCGCAGGGAACCCTGATGCATTCACCAACCCATCGGGCGGTAACAAGTTGCGAAGGTTTTTTTACAAGGCTCCTCAAATCACTGCCTGTCTGTCACTTCCGCACCCGCAAAAAACAACAACGGCCCGGGAAGCATCTTCCCGAGCCGCTGCCGGTGATCTGTTGGGATTGGACTAAGGCCATCGCGCTGCCGCGAGTGCCAGTGACCCGGCCGGTAGTCTCTCGTCCGCCGGGGCAAATCTGGGGTCTGGGGCGCGATGCCCTAGGCCTCAGTCACCTCACGTATCGAACAACTGGAACATTCTTTTTGCATCAGCTGGATCAACCTCCTTTCCCGTGTATCGCTAACCTAAAACCGCCCCCGGCCCATCGTCAAGCCCCGATTTCTGCCGAGCCACACACCGCATGGCAAGGTCATGCAACAGCGCGCAAACCTGCATGCGCCACAAGGGACGCATCAACTCCATGGCCTTCATGGCCCTGCTGTTTCTGTCTTCTCGTGCCGGCCGCGCCCCCGGGGCTTCCGCAGCCGCTCTATGCCAATGCAGTGTTCAGGTTATCGATAGCCTCGTCGATCTCCTGCGTGTTCTTGAAGCCCACCGTCACGCAGTCCACACCTGCATTGTGAAACGCAAAGCGCATCGCGGCCTGCCGGTCTTCGTGGCGAACAAAGCTTCCCTCGCCCACCAGCTTCATGCTGACCACGCCCATGCCCTGCTGCTTCACCTGCCGAACGTGCTCCACCACCTCGTGCACATCGCCCAGCCTGCCGTCATCCGGAACCTGCCCATCCATGTGCACGCCCGTATGATTCATGCGGATCATCGCCACCTGCAGCCATTTGTTGCCCGGCATCTGCCGCAGCGCCGGAAGCCCATGCACAGAGGCACCCCTCGATCGGATCATCTTCTTCGACTGCGCCTCCAGGACACCGTCCTGCCACCGCGCTGTCTTCGCCACCCAGTCCGGTGTGTGCTGCCAGTGCAGCAGCATGATGTCGAAGTACTCCGTCTGCGAGGTCCGCAGCATCGCTTCAAACCGTTCCTTCGGGTCCACACCCGGGTCCGTCGTCACCTTGTTCATCAGCTGGTAGCTCTCGCGCGGCAACCCCTTCAGCGCCTCTCCCAGCATCCCGGGAGTCATATACGCCTCGGCCGTCTCATAGAAGCGCACGCCCCGGTCATACGCATAGCGCACCAGCCGCGTAAACTCCTTCTGCCCCAGCGCAGCCTGCACATATCCGTTGCGGCTTCCCGTGCCAAACGCAAGCCGGGTCACCTGCGTGCCGCTGTTCCCCAGCGGAACCATATCCGTCGCGCTGCCCCGCGCAGCATGCAACGGAAGCGAAGAAACACTGGCCAGCGTTCCAGCAGCCAGCGAGGTCTTGAGGAATTCTCGACGAGAGTAGGGACTCATGGGGACCTCCAGAGATGGGAAGAGGCAGCCGGCGCAACAAGCCTGCGCAAAGCCGCCGGCTACAGTTGTATCAAGAACGCAACATCTCTGCCCACTCAATTCCATCAGAGACGCGCTCTATCGCCCATCCGCTCCTCACCAGCTATGCAACCACTCCTCATCGCGGCCTATGCGAACCCGCATTCGAAATAGCTCGCTCAGTCTCTCTTCCGTCAGCAGCTCTTCCCGCGGCCCATCACCCGCAATGCGCCCGTCCCGCATCAGAATCACCCGCTCAATCTCCGGCAGAATATCGCCCAGGTGATGCGTCACCAGCACCAGCCCCGTGCCCTCCGCCGCCAGCCGCCGCAGCGTCTCCCGCAGGTCCCGCTGAGCCGCCAGGTCCAGCGCATTTGAGGGCTCGTCCAGCAGCAGTTGCCGCGGCCTGTGCACCAGCGCGCGCGCAATCATAATGCGCCGCTTCTCCCCCGCGGACATCTCGCCCACCAGCTGTTCCGCCAGCCGCGTGGCCTCAATGCGCTCCAGCGCCTCCCATGCGCGCTCCCGCATCTCCTGCGTCACATGCAGGTTCGGCCACAGCGTCGAAGCAGAAAAGAATCCCGCGATCACCGCATCCAGCCCTGTCGTTACCGCCGTGCGCTCTCCCGGCAACTCCATCCCCGTCAACCCCGAGCTCACCACGCCAAAATGCTTCCGCAGCTGCGTCAGGTCCCAGCGGTCGCGGCCAAAGATGCGCACCCGCATGCCCGGCTGCACCATCGGATAGATCTGGCACGTCATCGCCAGAATCAGCGTCGATTTGCCACATCCGTTCGGCCCCAGAATCGCAACGTGCTCCCCTGCCCGGATCGTCAGGTTCACGTCATGCAGCACAACACGGTCGCCGCGCGCCACGTTCACGCAGCTCAGTTCCAGAAACTCCTCCGAATCAACCTGCCCGTCGTACTGCGCCATCGCACCTCCAAAAATACCGGATCAAGATGCTAGATTAAATGGGTTGAATCCCTACACTGAAATGTCCGAAATCTCCCAATTTCTCATCCCCCGGGGCTTCCGCTTCGGCGCCGCCAAAGCGGGCCTCAAGAAGAGCGGCCGCACTGACTTTGCGCTCATCGTGGCCGACCGCCCAGCCAGCGCCGCCGCCGCCTTCACAGCCAACCGCGTCACCGCCGCGCCCCTCATCGTCGACAAGGCTCATCTGCACGCCACCGGCGGCCAGGTGCGTGTCGTGGCCATCAACGCGGGCAACGCCAACTGCGCCGCCGGGCAGGCTGGTCTCGATGCTGCCCTTGCCACCTGCAACGCCGCCGCCGGCGTCTTTGGCTGCACGGCCCAGCAGGTCTTCCCCTCCTCCACCGGCATCATCGGCGTACCGCTCCCGGCCGAGAAGCTCATCGCTGTCCTGCCCGCTCTGGCCAACTCGCTCGGCTCCGAGTCCGATCACTTCCAGCAGCTCGCGCAGGCCATCCTCACCACAGATACAGTGGAGAAGACCGCCTTCGCCCGCATTGAAGTGGACGGCAAAGAGGTGCGCATCGCCGCCACCGGCAAAGGCGCCGGCATGATTCATCCCCAGCTCGTGCCCCATGCCACCATGCTCGTCTACATCCTCACCGATGCGGCCATCGAGCCCGCCGTCCTCCACGGCTACCTGCGCAACTCCATCGAGCTCAGCTTCAACCGCATCTCCGTCGATGGAGACACCTCCACCAACGACACCGTCCTGCTCCTTGCCTCCGGAGCCAGCGGCACCACCATCGGCACAGGCAACGCCGAGTTCGCCACCGCGCTCAACCACGTCTGCACCTCCCTCGCGCGCCAGATCGTAGCCGACGGCGAAGGCATCACCCACGTCGTCGAGTTGCGCATCCAGGGCGCGGCCAGCGACGCCGATGCGCTCCGCGCCGCCAAGGCCATCGCCCACTCGCCCCTCGTGAAAACCGCATGGGCCGGCAGCGATCCCAACTGGGGCAGGCTCATGGCCGCCATCGGCTACTCCGGCGCCGCCATCGACCCCGAGCGCATCGACATCTGGTTCGGCGACCTCCGCATCTGCCGCGACGGCGGCCGCGCAGAAGAGTTCGACGAGGTGGCCGCGCACGCCTACATACAGAAACCCGAGTTCACCATCACCATCCAGCTCAACCGGGGCACAGGCTCCTGCGTCTTCTGGACCACGGACCTGACCTACGAGTACATTCACATCAACGCGGACTACTCCACGTAGCCCGCCCTGTAAAGGCGTCCGGCGCGCTTGCCCATGGCCTGGCCTGCCGCGCCTCGTTCCGGTCATCCGCATACGCCGCACGCTGCGGTTCACCGTTTCACCCGCAACAGCCAGTGAGGACATCGCCACCATGACGGCCAGGAGAGCAGTGCCAGCCAGAACCGCTGCCGCAGAAGCGCCGCAAAAGAGCTTCTCGCTCATCTCCGACGAAAAGCTCATCGCGCTCTACACCGCCATGCTCCAGTGCCGCATCACCGCGGAGTGGGCCCACGCCGCGCACCGCAAAGCGGGCCACCCTGCCACGCACGCCATCCACGGCCGCGAAGCCGCCATCGCCGGCGTCATGGTCGATCTCGGCGCAGGCGACGCTCTCAGCACCACCCCGCGCGATCAGGTCGCCGGCACGCTCAAGGGCATCTCACCCCGCATCCTGCTGCCCGCTGACCTTGCCCGTCCCGCGCATCGCAATTCCACCTCCTCCGCGCAGCCCGCCGATCCGACCGCCATCGGCGTCATCCCGCCCGCGCTCTCCACCAGCGCCCAGTTGCTCACCGCCTGCGGAGCCGCCTGGGGCCAGCAGACCCGCGCCGAGGGCAAAGTCACCGCCATCTTCTGCGGCGACACCCATCCACTGCCCCATCTCTGGCATGAGGCGCTCGCCCTCGCCGGACGCCATCAGTTGCCGGTTCTCTTCGTCTGCCAGCACGCGCCCGCTCCCGCCGAGGCAGAAGCCCACTCCGAGCAACTCGCTGCGCTGGCCAAAACGCATCGCGTCCCCGCCATCACCGTCGACGGCAGTGACGCAGTTGCCGTCTATCGCGTCGCCTTCGAGTCCCTCTCGCGCGCCCGCCAGGGTCGCGGCCCCACGCTCATCGAGTGCCTTGCCACGCCCTCCGCGCAGGACCCCCTTCTCAACATGGAGAGCTACCTCGCCCGCAAGGGCCTCTTCCACGCCCAGCTCCGGCAGCAGATCGCGCGCAAACTCCGCAAGCAGCTGCGCGCCGGCGCCTGAATCACGAATCGTGAGCCAACTCTGCATCCCTGCCCCTTAAGCGGCATTTCCCACATCGTCACGACCGCAGAAAATGGAGTGTTAGAGTGAGGGTTATGAAGGCGAGTCGATGTGTTGTTCCTTCCGGGGTTATTCCATCCAGCTCCGTTTCATTCCGGACTATTTCATGCACGGCAATGCTCGCAGGCATTCTCCTCCTCGCGGTTGGTCCGGCCTTCGCCGCGCCCGGACCCCGGCATAAGCAGCAACCCGCCGATGACAACTCCAGCCGCCCCGTCTCCGCATGCGAGCCATCTCTTCTGGACTCTCCTTTCATTCCCGTCGACAGCTGGGTCTATCCCGCCATGCTCCGCCTCTACTCCCTCGGCTTTGTCGACAACGTCTTTCTTGGCATGCGCCCATGGACCCGCGCCAGCGTGAGCCACATGCTGGAGCAGGCCGGCGCGCGCATCGACGACGCCGATGCTGGCCCCGCCACCGACGAAGCCCAGGCCATCTACGAGGCGCTCAGCGAAGAAATCAATCCCGACATGGAAGGCCCCTGCGGCTCGCTCCAGGGCAAAACCCGCGTCGAGTCCATCTACACCGTCATGCGCGGCATCAGCGGCACGCCCCTGCGCGACAGCTTCCATCTCGGCCAGACCATCATCAACGACTACGGCCGCCCCTACGCCGGCGGCCTCAACAACTACAGCGGCGCCAGCGGCTACGCCTCCTCAGGCCGCTTCACGCTCTACGTGCGCGGCGAGTTCCAGGGTTCGCCCTCCGCCACCGGCTACTCCACCGGCCTGGCGCAAACGCTCTCCACCATTGACACCATCCCCTTCCTCAATCCCGCCACCGGCCGGCCTTACAACCAGGCCACCATCCCCCTCGGCCCCATCGCTTCGGTGGCAGACTTCCGCATAATCGAGGCGTATGCCTCAACGCATGTCCTCAATCACGAAATCTCCTTCGGCAAGCAGGACGACTGGCTCGGGCCCGGCCTCGGCGCCGGCATGGCCTACTCCAACAACGCGGAGAACGTCTACTCCTTCCGCATTGACCGCATTGAGCCTCTCCACATCCCGCTTCTCTCCTACCTCACCGGCCCCTTTCGCTACGACTTTCTCGTCGGCTCGCTCAAGGGTCACGTAGCGCCCAACGCCCCCTGGATGCACGTGGAGAAGATCAGCTTCCGCCCCACGGAGAATCTGGAGTTCGGCTTCGAGCGCACCGTCATCTGGGGAGGCAAAGGGCACGTCCCCATCACGCTGCACTCCTTCCTCAAGAGCTTCTTCAGCTTCTCCGGCGTTCCCGCATCGGAAAAGTTCAGCCGCAACGATCCCGGCGCCCGCTTCGGCGCATTCGACTTCTCTTACCGCCTGCCCTTCGTGCGCAACTGGCTCACGCTCTACAGCGATGGCGAAGTCCACGACGACGTCTCTCCCATCGACGCGCCCCGCCGCGCATCCTGGCGTCCCGGCATCTATCTCTCCCATGTGCCCGGCGTGCCCAAGCTCGACCTCCGCGTGGAAGCCGTCACCACCGACCCGCCCGTCTCCACTAGCAACGGCGGCCACTTCATGTACTGGGAGGTCGTGCAGAAGCAGGGCTACACCAACAAAGGCATGCTCCTCGGAGACTGGATCGGCCGCGAAGCCAAGGGCGGCCAGGGCTGGATTACCTACCACCTCAGCGGCAACGAGTGGATTCAGGCCGGCGTGCGCAATCAAAAAATCGCCAAGGACTTCATCCCCGGCGGCACCACGCTCAACGACGTCAACTTCCAGGTGGTCAAGCGCGTCGGCCGCGACTTCGAAATCAACGGCAACTTCGCGCTCGAGCACTGGAAGGCGCCCATCTATCCCACCGGAACGCCCGTTTATCCGGCGCCGCAGAACACCGTCACCACCACCACCATTCAGCTCACCTGGTTTCCCAGCCGCAAGGTCAGCTTCTAGGCCCGGCACCCGGCCGGCCGCCATCCACGAGCCCTTCAGCGCGCACGCGGATGCGTCCGGTCATACACCTCGGTGAGCTGCGCCGCGGTCAGTTGCGTATAGCGCTGCGTCGTCGACAGCCGCTCATGCCCCAGCAGTTCCTGAATCGCGCGCAGGTCCGCGCCCTCTTCCAGCAGATGCGTGCCAAACGCATGCCGCAGCGTATGCGGATGCACATCCGCCGACAGCCCGCGCAGAATCGCAATGCGCTTCACAATCCGTCCCACGCTCCGCGTCGTCAGCCGTGCCTGCCCGTCTGCCGAGTTCAGCCCGCGCAGCCGCAGGTTCAGGAACAGCGCCGGAGTCGCACTTCCCTTTCCGCCGCCCGCGGCCAGCCGCGCCGAGCGCTCCGCCAGATACGCGCGCAAAGCCACGGCAGCCGCATCGCCCATCGGCACATACCGCTGCTTGCGCCCCTTGCCCCGCACCAGGAGGGCGTCGTTGGCCCAGTGAATGTCCTCCAGGTTCAGCCCCACCAGCTCCGCATTGCGAATCCCGCACCCATACAGCAGCTCCAGAATCGCCTTGTCCCGCGCCGGCCAGCTCGCCGCGTCGTCGCTCACCGTGTCCACCACGCGATTCATCTGCTCAATCGACGGCACACGCGGCAGATGCTTCGGCAGTCGCGGAGTCGCCACCAGCGAGGCCGCGTTCTGCTCCACATATCCCGCCTTCGCCAGCCACTTGAACCAGCTTCGAATCGCAGCCAGCGCCCGCGCCGCCGACGCTTTCGACAGCCCACGCGCATACAGCGTCCCCAGGAACGCCCGGATATGCGTATGCTCGATGCGGTCCACCGTCCGGTCCGCGCCGAACTCGCCCGCAATGTACGCCGCAAAATCGCCCAGCTCGCGCTCATATGCGCGCAGCGTATGGGCTGAGGCACCGCGCTCGTGCGCCAGCGTGCGCAGATACGCATCCACCAGCGCCGTCAGCCCGGTCGCCGCCGCTTCCGCTGAGCCGGTGCTCATGCGGACTCCTTCTCAACGCCGGTCTGCGCCGCTTCCGCCCCTGCATCCTGCTGCTCCGCCGCCCGCTCCGCTGCCCGCGCCGTCGACCGCGGATGATGCGCCCGGTGCACCGCCTTCAAGTGTCCAAGCGCCAGGTGCGTATACACCTGCGTCGTCGAAATATCCGCATGCCCCAGCATCAGTTGCACGCTGCGCAAATCCGCCCCGTGCTCCACCATGTGCGTGGCGCAACTGTGGCGCAGCCGGTGCGGACTCGCATCCGTGTTCGCCGCCTTCACCAGGTGCCATACCCATTGCCGTGTCAGCGGCATGCCGCGCAACGACAGAAACAGCCGCGCCGCGTCCTGCCGCCCGTCCTGCGCCCTGCGCTTTGAACTGATGCGCGCCAGGTGCGGCCTGCCCTCGCGCAGATACTCCTCCAGCGCGGCAATCGCCGCCGTCCCCAGCGGCACAATGCGCTCCTTGTCGCCCTTGCCCCGCACCTGCACCCGCCCCGCATCCAGCGCCAGGTCGCCCGTCGAGAGCGTCGTCACCTCTGAGACGCGCAGCCCTCCCGCGTACAGCAGCTCCAGAATCGCGCGGTCGCGCAGCTCCGTCGCCTTGGCCTGCGGATGCGAAGCAGCCATCGCCGCCCGCTCCAGCATCTCCGTCACCTCCGGCTCCGCCAGCGACTTCGGCAGCACCTTCCACGCCTTGGGCGACTCGATATTAACCGTGGGATCGTGATGAATGCGGCGGTCCAGCAGCAGCCATTTGTAAAAGCCGCGCAGGCAGCTCAGCTTCCGCGCCGCTGAGCGCGAGTCGATTCCGTGCGTATGCAGATGTTCCAGAAACGCAGCCACGTCCTGCTGCGCAGCCGTCAGCAGCACCCCGTGACGCCCCTCGAGAAACTCGGCAAAGGTCTTCAGGTCGCTGTCATACGCCTCGCACGTCAGCGGCCGTAAACCCTTCTCCACGCGCAGGTAAGCCTGATAATCCTTCAGGAGCCCGAGATTGCTCTGCGCGTCCACACACCCGATTATCCGCGCAACTCCCCTCTCCACACGGCAAACGGAAGTACCCTTGTACCTCGTTCATCAAGGAATCAACTTCATCACCCCACAAAGGTGGAGCAGTCTGCCCAGCGGCGGTACGCTCTCCCGAGCGCTACCGTTGCCCCAGCAGCTTCTGGATGCTCGTCTCCATCCCAGCCAGATCCGCCTTGCCCTCAATCCGGGCGGCAACCGTGCCGTCGCGGGCAATCAGATACGTCACCGGCAGCCCCAGCACTCCGCCATACAGCGTGCCCAGCTTGGCATCGCCCATCACTACCGGCATGTCCAGCTTCAGCTTGCGCGCCACCGCGCGCACCGGCGCAGCCTCGTCATCCATCGATACAGCAATCACCTTCAGGCCGCTCGCGCCATACTGTTTCTGCCACGCTGAAAACTTGGGCAGCTCCACCTGGCACGGGCCGCACCACGTCGCCCAGAAGTTCAGCAGCACCACCTTGCCCTTCAACGCGCGCAGGTTCACCGCATGCCCGTTCAGGTCCTTGCGGATAAACTGCGGCGCGGGCTGGCGTGTGGACTGGTGCGGCTGCGGCTTCTGGGCATGCGCGTGCTGTGCCGCCAGCGCCATCGCCATCCCCGCCAGCAGCACCGCCCACGCCCTCCGCCATGTTCTCGCGTTACAGGCCATGTTCCACGCGATATCCCTTGTTCACCCAGTCATCCCCAAAGTTATTGGCCAGGTAGAGCACCTTCACATTGGTAAAACCCATGTCGTGCAGGTGCTTGAACGCCGGTCCCACATTCGGGCAGTGGTTCCACGGGCAGCAGCCGCAATAGATCACGATAAAGCGGTTCTTCGCCATCGTGGCCACCTTGCTGTCCAGCAGTTGCAGCCCGCTCGCCTGCACGCCCGGTCCCGCAAACTGCGACCCCGCGATGTGCGACTCGGCAAACATCATCCGCGAGCCCACCTGCAGCACCAGTGGCCGCGATTTCTCCGGCCCCTGCAGCAGCCGGTTCAGATCCGCCGGCTGAATCAGTTGCGCCTGCGGAATTGAAAACGCGCTCGCGGCCGACTCGCCCCCAAACTGCGCATGGCCTTTTGCGGGCACAAAAAATGCCGCACACGCGGCCAGCGCAACACAGGCACTCCACCGCACCAAAGATCGACAGAACATATAAATTCCTCCATCCGTAAAAAAGCAGGTTCACTGCACATATAGCAGCCGCACGCGCCCGCATGCAAACCGAGCTCCCCAGCTCGAACCACCCCGCTTTCACCCCAACAAAAGAAAAGGCATACTCCGGCAGACCAGACGTGCAAAGACACCCCCTCATGCGTGAGAATAGTGTTGGATAAGTTTCGAAAAGATTTGAGGGACGTGTGACAGCAACACAGATTCAACTTTCCAGGTGGTCCGCTGAGGATTTCGCGCGGCGCGTTGCCGACTCCAAACCCCGCATCGCCGTCTTCGATTGCGACGGCACCCTTTGGGGCGGCGACTCCGGACACGGCTTCATGGTCTGGTCCATGGATCAAGGCCTCGTCTCCCGCTCCACCAGCGACTACATTGACACCCGCTATCGCGCCTATCTCGCCGGCCAGATTACGGAAGCGCAGATCTGCGGCGAGATGGTGCAGATGTACGCTGGCCTCCGCGAGCAGGAACTGCAATCCGCGGCCGCCCGTTACGTTGAGGAGTTCGTCCGCCCGCGCATCTTCGCTGAGCTGGCCAGCCTCGTCGAGTCGCTCCTGCAGTCCGGTGTCGAACTCTGGGCCGTCAGCTCCACCAACAAGTGGGTCGTCAACCAGGGCGTCGGCCCCATGGGCATCCCCGCTCATCGCGTGCTCGCCGCGGAAGTCGCAGTCCGCGACGGCATCATCACCGGCAACCTCATCGACGTCCCCACCGACGAAGCCAAGGCCGCTGCCCTCGCTCGCGTCGGCCTTACCCGCCCGGACGCCGTCTTCGGCAACTCCATCCACGATCTCGCCATGCTTGAGATTGCCGCCAATCCCTTCCCGGTCAACCCATCGCCGGCACTGCTTGAGGCGGCCACCGCTCGCGGCTGGGGCTACTTCCGTCCCCGCGCGGCTGAAGGCGTCGCGGCTACCGTTGGCGGCGAATAGCCCGCGCCGCCAACGCCCGCTCACCCTTTCAGCGCACCAAATCAAGCACGGTTCCGCCTGAAACCAAACCCCTTGCAGGCGATTACACTGGAATTGTGGAAGACTCGCACGCCAATCCGCAGTCCCGCCCGCCCGGCCCCGCTCTGCGCTTCGTCGCAGCGGCCCTTATCGTACAGGGCGGCAACATCCTCATCTGCCAGCGCCGCCCCGATCAGCCCATGGCGCTGCAGTGGGAGTTCCCCGGCGGCAAAATCGAGCCCGGCGAAAGCCCCGAGCAGGCCCTCGCTCGCGAGCTTGAGGAGGAACTCGGCATCCACGCCACCATCGGCGCGCGCGTCACGCACATCCGCCACAACTATCGCCACGGCGGCGCCGTCGATCTGCAATTCTTCGCGGTCAACGAGTTCAGCGGCGAGATGGTCAACCGCATCTTCCACCAGCTCAAGTGGGTTCAGTTCGACGATCTGCCCAACTACGACTTCCTCGCCGCCGACCGTGGACTCATCCGCGATCTCGCCGCCGGCAAGCTTCTTTAGTCGTAATCCCCGCCTCCGCTCAGCTTCCGCAGCAGCTTCGCTGCGCCTGCACCGGAGGGCACTTCACCGAGCCATACGAGCAGAACACGCAGCAGTCGCCCTCCTTCGGCCGAAGCAGCGCCTTGCAACCCTCACATGCATAAAAGAACTGGCATGCATCCGTCGGCATCGTCAGCGTAACTGCATGCCCGCACTCTGGACACGTCAGCACCGATTGCAGCACCACAGCCGCACCGCTCATCTCTTCTCGCCTCCATCCATCGGAGTCCCCGCTCAGTGCCCCGGCATCATGCCCCACAGCATCATGCCCGTCATGCCGATCACGATAATGCTCGTGCTCCAGGCAATCACGTTCCACAGCCGCGAGTTCTTATGCTCTCCCATCAGGTCGCGGCGATTGATCAGAAGCAGCATCAGGATGATGACCACCGGCAGCAGAATGCCGTTCAGCACCTGCGAAAGAATCGCCACATTCACCAGCTGCGTATCCGGCAGGATGAGCACCGAGACCGCTCCGCCCGCAATCAGCAGCGTATAGAGCCAGTAGAAGAACGGAGCCTCCTTGAAGCTCTTGTCCACGCCCGACTCCAGCCCCAGTCCCTCGCACACCGTGTACGACGTTGACAGCGGCAGAATCGACGCCGCAAACAGCGACGCATTGAACAGCCCGAAGGCAAACAGCAGAAACGCGTAGTCCCCCGCCAGCGGACGCATCGCCTCCGCCGCGTCCGCCGCCACCTGGATCGTGCCCATCCCGTGGATATAAAGCGTCGCCGCGCACGCCACCACGATGAACCACGCCACCAGGTCCGTAAAAAAGCTGCCGATCACCACGTCCAGCCGCGAGGCCGCGTAGTCTTTTACGCGAATCCCCTTCTCCACAATCGACGACTGCAGATAGAACTGCATCCACGGCGCAATCGTCGTGCCCACCACGCCAATCGCCATGTAGATATACGACTTGTCGCGCCACACCTTGTCCTGCGGCAGCTTTACCGTGGCCAGCAGCGCATCGTGCCAGCTCGGCTGCGACAGCACGCCCGCAAAGATGTAGGCGATATACACCAGCGACGCCACCAGGAACACCTTCTCCGTGCTCTTGTAGTCCCCGCGAAACACCAGGAACCACACCAGCGCCGCGCACACCGGCACTGAGATGAACTTGGAAACGTGGAACAGGTGCAGCGAGCCCGCAATGCCGATAAACTCCGTCACCACGTTTGTGTAGTTCACCACCACCAGCATCACCATCAGCAGAAAGGTGAGCCGCAGGCCAAACTCCTCGCGGATCAGGTCGCTCAGTCCCTTGCCCGTCACCACGCCCATGCGGGCGCACATCTCCTGCACCACAATCAGCGCCAGCGTGATGGGAATAATCATCCACAGCAGCGAGTAGCCGTACTGTGCCCCCGCCTGGGAGTAGGTAAAGATGCCGCCCGAGTCGTTATCCACGTTGGCTGTAATGAATCCGGGGCCAAGAACGGCCAAAAACAGCAGTATCCGGGTTCTCCAACGCTTCCACATGCACGCGACTTCCTAAGGAGGATTCATTTGGGTCTGTTCAGACTTGCAGGTTCCTCACTGACCATAACAGGACACCCCGCAAAGCGCGAAGCCCACCCAACCATTCGCCCGTATCCCACGTGCCATGCTTGACATCCCCCCTCGCGCGCGTCTACAAAACGCATTCGAAACGCTCTCACCCGCTCAAGGAGTTCCCAATGTCCTCTTCCGATTTCGTCCCTGCCCAGCCCACCCGGCGCCGTCTGCTCAGCGCCATGGCCACCGTTGCCGGAGTCTCTGCCGCAACCTCGCTCTCCCTCAGCCCCGCTCCGGCCCTCGCCGAGCCTGCTCCGCCCGAGTCGCCCGACGAGCTCTTCGCCATGGCCCGCCTCCGCAACTCCAAGACCCGCCGCTCCGCCAGCTGGGACCGCTCCGGCGGCAACAACGATGCCGTCCCCGTCGAGCCCGGCGCCTCCGCCACCTTGCTCGACGTCTCCGGCGCCGGAGTCATCACCCATCTCTGGTTCACCATCAACTCGCCCGACCCCATGCATCTCAAGAACCTTGTCCTGCGCGCCTGGTGGGATGGCGAATCCACCCCCTCCGTCGAAGTCCCCATCGGCGACTTCTTCGGCCTCGGCCTCGGCGAGTACTACGTCTACCAGTCCGCGCTCGTCGCCGTCGCCTCCGTCAAGGCCCTCAACGCCTACTTCCAGATGCCCTTCGCCTCCGCCGCCCGCCTCACCCTCGCCAACGAAGGCAAAATCCGTACCGACAGCCTCTACTTCGCCGTGGATTACATCACCCTGCCCAGCCTTCCAGCCAATGTGGCCCGCTTCCACGCCCAGTACCGCCAGGCCGCCCCCTGCAAAGGCGAAATCAACAACTGGATCAACCAGTACGCGCCTGCCGTCAATGACCGCAAAAACCTCGACGGCGCCGGCAACTATGTCTTCCTTGAGGCCCACGGCACCGGCCACTTCCTCGGCGTCACCCACTCCGTCCTCCAGAACCAGGACGGCTGGTTCGGCGAGGGCGACGACATGATCTTCATCGACGGCGACACCGCCCCCACCATCAACGGCACAGGCACTGAGGACTACTACAACGGCGCCTGGAGCTTCGGCGACCAGCCCTTCGCCTTTGCCCACAACGGATCTCCCTACATCGTCGATCCCAACCGCATCGGCGGACGCTACTGCCTCTACCGCTGGCACCTCGAAAGCCCCGTCAGCTTCCAGAAATCCATCCGCGTCACCATGGAGCACGGCCACGCCAACCACCGCTCCGACAACTTCTACACCACCGCCTTCTGGTACCAGACCGAGCCCCACGCGCCATTTCCTGCCCTGCCCCACCCCGAAGATCGTGTCCCGCGCGTCTATCAGGTGGGCGGCCCCGGAGCCGCGCCACAGCAGGCTGGCTAGGCCAAAGCCCGCCAGCCGAAAGAGGTGAGATGCATGAATACTGAAGTATTCACTTGACAATAAATCCGGCCCAGCTAATACTGAACCTGTCGCTTCACCATCGACAGAGAGGTATCTCCCATGGCAAACACCACCGTCGTCCACAGCACCTTCGTCCTTGAGCGCAACTATCCGCAGCCGCCTGAGCGCGTCTTTGCCGCATTCGCCCAGCCCGCCCGCAAGCGCCGCTGGTACGCCGAGGGCGATCACGAGATTCAGGAATTCGAAATGGAATTCCGCGTCGGCGGCTCCGAGCGCTTCCGCTACTGCTTCAAGCCTGGCCATCCCATCGCCGGCTCCCAGATAGCAAACGACAGCACCTACCAGGACATCGAACCCAACCAGCGCATCGTAATGACCTCAAAGATGGCCCTCAACGGCAAGACCATTGTCGTCATGCTCGCCACCTTTGAATTTCTGTCCGCCGGCACCGGTACCACCCTCGCCCTCACGCATCAGGGGGCCTACGTCGAGTGGCCTGACGGCCCCGGCATGATCCAGGCCGGCTGGCGCAGTCTCTTGGAACGCCTCGCCAACGAGTTGGCGCAATCCTAGCAGCGCCGGAAACGGAGCCCGTCATGACCGTTTCTTCCCCCCAGATCGATCGACTCTTCCACGCCCTCGGCGACCCGACCCGCCGGACCATCCTGGATCGTCTCAGCCGTGGGCCTGCCTCGGTTTCGCAGCTCGCCGAGCCTCTCGGCATCACCATCACCGCCGTCGCGCAGCACCTCCAGATCCTCGAGGAATCCGGCCTCGTGCGCACAGAGAAGGTGGGCCGCGTCCGCACCTGCCGTATCGAGCCCACGGGCTTTGACGCGCTCGAGCAATGGATTCGCGACCACCGCTCCCTCTGGGAGCTGCGGCTCGACCGCCTCGCCGAAGTCCTTGCCGAGTGCGAAGACGGCCAATAGCCGCGTGCAAACAGAAAGGCACGACGCAAGGTTCTTCCTTGCGCCGTGCCTCGTGTCACTGGCTTCCGGGGTCAACTCTCCAGCGCGCGCTGCGGCCATCTGCTGGTCCACGCCTGTCTCACCCGGCCGATGCCCTAGTCCTTTTGCAGGCCCAGGTCATCGCCCATCTGCCGGAACTCCCGCTGATACGTCTTCATCTCGCGTTCGGTCGCCCGTGCCTGCTCGGCAACGCGCTTCCCGTTCGGCTCAGCTCCGTTCAGTTCCTGTTCCATCTCCTGCAGACGGTTCTGGATGCGCTCATGCGCCTGCTGCATCGCCTGGTTGCGATTCTGCACCGCATTCTGCTGGTCCTGGTTTAGCCCGTTGTAGAGCTGTGCACGATTCTGCTCCATCGTGCGAACCTGCTCCCGCAGCTGCTCCTGCTGGCGACGGGCGTTCTCCGCGTTAAAGCCCTTTCCGTTGGCATTCTGCGCCATCGTGCGGGCCTGGGTCCGGGTCTGCGCCATGGTGCGGTCGCAGGTCCTGTACTGGTCCCGCTGCTGCGTGGTTGCCTGCGTGTGCAGCCGGTCGCGATCCTGCTTGCGAATCTGGTCGCGGGACTGGTCACGAGTCCGGTCACGCGTCTGGCTCATGGTACCCCCGCCGCCACCGGTCGACGGACGCTGAGCCTGCCGCTGCTGGCCGCCGCCGCCTCCGCCACCACCTCCACCATGCTGTGCCACAAGCACAACAGGGCCAAGTGCCAGCATCAGGGCCAGCGGTACTGAGAGATTCCATTTCATGGCAGTTCCTTCCCGGGGCAGGCACATCCATCGGCCTGCTCCCCTACTGCGGGACGTTAGACTGCCCCGCAGAAAAAGGGAGAGTGACGACCGTCACTGGAAGGAAATTTTTCTTCAGAAAGGTGCAATTCCTGCATCAGGCCGTGGCTGCAAGCTCCGCCATATCAACCGAATGCGTCTCTGCCGCGCTCTTCCCCAGCAGCGACCGAACCACATCCGCCGCGCTGTAGGAATCACGCCCCGGCGCCAGAAACTGCGCAATCGTATTCAGGTCATCGCCCACGGTTACCAGCGCAGGCTCCTCTGAGCCATCCTTGCGATGCTGCGCATGGCCCACGTTGGCCATCAGCGCATTGCACAGGCACTTGCGGCCCACCGTATCCTCTACCTTGCCGCCCTTGGCCACGTAAGTCGCCACCGGTTCGGCTGCGCAGCGATACCCAATGCCGCCCGTTTCCGTGGCATAAGCTTCCCGCAGATACCCCAGGTCGCACACCCGCTTCCGCTCCTGGTATATGTTGAACGCAGACGACGTGCCTTCCAGCTGCGCCACCTTGAACGGAAATCCGGTCGGAGACGCCAGCGGGTCGGTAAACACCTTGCCCGAACCCGTCTGCGCCTGCGCCATAAGGGCCTGCTTCAGGTCCTTGCGCATGCCCGATTCCTCGCTGAACGCAAACGCCGTTCCCACCTGGATCCCTGCGGCGCCCTCGTCCAGCGCCTGTCGCAGCTTCTCCGCATTCCCAAAGCCGCCCGCCAGCCAGAAAGGCACTCCCAGCTCCCGCAGTTCGGCCAGGTTCACCTTGTCCCGGTCGCCGTAAACCGGCTCGCCCGTCTCGCTCAGGTGCATCTTGCCCCGCGGAGGCGCATTGTGCCCGCCCGCCGTCGGGCTTTCAATCACCAGCCCATTCACCGGGCCGCTCGCCCGCCGCAGCATCGTCGTTGCCAGCGTGTTCGACGAGACAATCGCCAGAAACTTCGGCCTCGTCAGTTCAGGCAGCGGTCCGTTCACGTAGTCGGCTGGGTCAAAGCGCATCATCGTGTCCTGGTCGGCCGCCGCGCCCGTCACGCTTAGCTTGTACTCGGCCGGCCGCCGGGCTGCCAGTGCGTCCAGCACCCCCGGAATATGCAGCGGAATCCCCGCCCCCATCAGCACATAGCCCACGCCCGCCAGCATTGCGCCATAAATGGATGCCAGATGCGGCAGCTGAACCTTCTCCAGAAAGTTCACCCCCACCTGGTTCCAATGTCCTTCGCGCGCCAGGAAGACCTCAACAAAGTTGCTCACCATGCACAGCTCAATCAGCTTGCGCGGTTCCACGCGCTGGTGCATCGGCGCCACCGGGTACGATGCGTCGACTGGCTTGCCGCCGGTCACAAAGTACTCCTGCCACACCCGCTTCGCCATCTCGGGAAACGGAAATGCGTCCAATCCCCTGCGCATGTGGCCGCCCTTGTCGCCATCGGCAAGGCGGCGAATAAAGAGCTGATCGAGCGCTGTGCCCGAGACTACCCCGAGCTGCCCGAGTTTGGAAACGGCCTGCGCCAGCCGCCAGTTGGACACGCCGACACCCATGCCACCCTGAATAATTTTGGGAAACTGGACCATTGTTAAATTGTTTCACAAATTCAGATTTGGCACTCTCTTTTCTTTGCAGTTTCGTAAAAAGTGCCAAACTGAGGCAAGAGTGCCATCTCCCTTTCAGCGGATCAAATACTCAACCCGCCTCTACAGCTTCTCCCGCAAAAAGCTGATCACGTGGTCCGCCTGCACCACCCCCACCATCCGGTGCTGCGTATCCACCACCGCCAGCGAGTGCAGGTTGTACTTGTCAAACATCTCCGCCAACTCCTTCTGGTGCATATCCGCCGGGCAGGAGAGCACCCGCGACTCCGCCAGCGGCGCCAGCTTCGAGTCCGGCTGCGCCATCACTACCCGCGCCAGCGGAATCGCCCCGCGCAGCACCCGCTTCTCGTCCAGCAGATAGATCTCCGTCACGCTCTCCGGATCGCCGTCAAAGCTCCGCAGCGCCTGCACCGCCTGCGCCACCGTCGCGTTCGTGCCCAGGTAGACAAAGTCCGTGGTCATGCAGCCGGCAGCCGACTTCTCATCGAACTCCAGCAGCTCGGCCACCTCCTGCCGCTCCTCCGGCTCCATCTCCTCCAGAATCGCGTCCGACCGCTCCTCCGGCAGCTCCGCCAGCAGGTCCGCCGCGGCGCCGGGGTCCATCTCCTCCACAATGTCGGCGATCTTCTCTTCGTCCAGCTTGTCCAGCAGCGCCTTTTGCAGCTTGGGATCGACCTCTTCCAGCGCCTCCGCCGCCACCTCTTCATCCAGTGACGTAAACACCGCCTCGCGCTCCGCCGGAGCCAGATCCTCCAGAATCTCAGCCAGGTCCGACGGGTGCATCTCCGCCAGCCGTTCGTGCTCAATCCGCAGCTTCACCCGGCGCGCCGGGTCCACCTCGATCACGTCCACAAACTGCCACGGAATCCCCCGCGCCGCGAACTTGCGCGAAACCGAGTCCAGCGTTGTGCGCGGCAATACCCCCTTGAACACTCGCCGAAACGCCCCGCGCAGCCCCACCTCCACCTCGGCCACGCGCAGCAGATGGGCCGCGCCGTGCCCCATCCACTCCAGGTCCACGTCGTTTACCCGCACCACCTTGCGGCCATGGATGTCGATGATCTGCCGGTCCACCAGGTCCTGCTGCAGATACAGGTAATTGCTCTCGTCGGCCAGCGGCACCAGCGCCCCCGCCGTGCGCAGCTCCAGCGTGCCCGCCGGTGTCTCCATCACCTCTTGCGACGGCACAATGGAGAGCCCCGCGCGCGTCTTCAGCACCAGCCCTGCCACCTTGCCCGCGTCCGGCCCCGTGGCCACGGCAATATCCTTCAGCCTGCCGCGCAAATGCCCCTGCGCATCGGTCACAGGAGTTCCCAGAAGTGCCGTCAGGCTTACGCGGGCTGAAGTGCGGGGTTGCATGTGCTGAGTGTAGTCCTTTCCATGCGGCCTGTGTCACCGCCTGTAGCGATAACTTATCCCAACGTCCCACCCCTGTCACACCGCCCTTCCATACTGCTTGACACGGAGCGCATAAGCCGTGAAACTGCCAGCTAGGTTCCTCGCACGGTTCTACGTAGCTTTCCAGTTCCGGCGGAGGCGGAGGCAAACCGAGTGACCAATCCAAAAGCTGGACGGTTAAGTTTTGCGCTGAGCTCGACCATGGAGAGCGTCAGTGAAGTGGAGGCTGCCGCGGACAAGCTGGCCAGCGAGGCCGGCCTCGACGAAGATACACGTTTTCACGTCACCATGGCCGTGCGCGAAGCCGCCGTGAACGCCGTCCTCCACGGCAATGATTACGATCCTGCAAAGAAGATCTCCGCCACGTTTGAGAACAACGGCACATCCCTCATCATCACCATCGCCGATGAAGGCATTGGCCTCGACCCCGACTCGCTTCCCGATCCCCTCGCCCCTGAGAACCTCATGCGCGGCACCGGTCGCGGCATCTTCCTCATCCGCTCTCTCATGGATGAAGTACACTTTCGTCAACTGCATCCCGGAACCGAATTGACCCTCATTAAACATTTGGCGCCGGCAAGCGAAAAATCGTAACGCACCCGCGTGGGCTGCGCTGGAGATGAATCCCTGATCTCCCTTCCGCATACACCCCGCCAGGCAGGTTCACAATTCCTGCCTCGGAACCCGCAAAGGTGCTATAACCGTACTAACTCAAAAGGAGGAATTTCCGTGGCACTTACAATTGCTTCCCGTGAAGTGGACGGCGTTACCGTGTTGGACCTCAGCGGTCGGGTAACTCTCGGCGAGGGCAGTGTGCAGTTGCGCGAGGCGATCCGCGACCTCATCAGCAAGGGCTCCCACAAGATTCTGCTGAATATGGGCGAAGTCAATTACATCGATAGCTCGGGGCTCGGTGAACTGGTCAGCGCCTACACCACCGCCAAGAACCAGTCTGCTTCCGTCAAGCTCCTCAGCCTGACCCACAAGGTCAAGGATGTGTTGCAGCTCACCAAGCTCTACACCGTCTTTGATGTGTTCGACGATGAGGCCAGCGCCATCGCCTCCTACAAGTAACCGGGGTCATCTCCTCCTCCTGGCGACTGATAAACGAAAAGGCCACCCCGCATCGCGGAGTGGCCTTTTCTCGTCTCTGCCTCCAGCCTAGAACTTCACCGTCGGTGCAGTCCTTGCCGCAGCGCTGGCTTCAAAGTAGGCCTCGTTCGCGTGGAAGCCCAGGATGCTCGCCCAGACGCTGTTCGGAAACTGCCGTACAAACGTGTTGTAGTCCCGCAGCGTGTCGTTGTAGCGTCGCCGCGACACCTTGATGCGGTTCTCCGTCCCCGCCAGCTCATCCTGCAGCCGCATGAACTGCTCGCTCGACCGCAGCTGCGGATAGTTCTCCGTCAGCATCAGCAGCCGTCCCAGCGCGGAGTCCAGTTGTCCGTTCGCCGCCATCCGGGCCTGCGGTCCCTGCGCATTCAGCATCCCCGCCCGCGCGTTGGCAATGTCGCCAAACACCGTGCTCTCTTCCTTCGTAAAGCCCTTCACCGTCTCCACAAGGTTCGGAATCAGGTCAGCCCGCCGTTGCAGGTCCGCGTCCACGTCCGACCACGCCTTCTTCACGGATTCATCCTTGGCCACCAGCTGATGCTGCGTGCTCACAAAGCTGCCGTACACAAACATCCCGGCAACCAGAAAGACTCCCACCACCGCCAGAAAAATTACCAGTCCACGACGCATACAGTCCCTTTCTCCTCCGGCCCTCGCACAGCATGGGCCCCGTCCAACATCGCTCTGCTGCCTACCAGTCGCCGCCAGCCCCGCCGCCGCCAAAATCGCCGCCGCCAAAGCCGCCAAAGCCACCGCCGCCGGAGTCGCCTCCACCCCCAAAGCCCCCTCCGCCGCCAAACCCGCCGCCGCCGATAAACGGCCCTCCGCCAAACCATGGGCCGCCAAACCCGCCTCCCAGAATCCCAAGCATCAGCAGGAACCGCAGCAGAAAGAATCCGCCAAAGAAGATCAGCAGCACAATCAGCAAAAGAGCCTTGCCCGGCAACGCGCCCCCGTGTGCATGCTGCTGCGCCAGAATCGGAGCGTCCTCCAGATTCACCTTGGCATCGGCTGCAATCACCTGCGCCAGTTGGCCCACCGCCAGGCTCACGGCGCTGTCATAGTCCTGCGCGCGCAGATACGGCACCATGGCGCGGCCCATGTCGCCCACCTTGCCGTCCGGCAAAATCCCTTCCAGCCCGAACCCCACGTCGATGCGGTACTTGTGGTCATCCACCGCCAGCAGCACAAGCACGCCGCGATCCGACCCCTTGCGGCCTATCTTCCACTTGTCTTCCAGCTCGTTGGCATAATCGGCGGCGTCCTCGCCGCCCAGGTTCCGCACCGTCACCACCGCAATCTGGGCATTCGCCTGCGTATGGTCCAGTTGTGCGCACACGCGGTCAATCTGCGCAACGGTCTGCGCAGACAGCACGTGGGCGTAGTCATTCACATAGTCCGTGGGCTTGGGCAGTTCCGATACGCTCTGGGCTTCCACAGCCGTCGTCGCGTATCCGCACACAGCCGCCAGCAGCAGCAACCAAAGCGCAGGCAAAGGTAAGCGGTGAATAGATTTCATCGCATTCCATTGTACGAGTCAGCCTCCTCAAAGGTTCCCTGGCCGCCCCGCGCCGTTCTCCGTCAACAGAAGATTTCTGCAATTCGTTGATTTCAATATACTTATATTTGCGAACAATTATTGCCAACCGGCCTACTATAAGAATCGACAGCAGAAACGCGCCCTCCGGCGCCCACCCAATCGCACCGCATCAACCCATAAACTGGTAAGGATATGACTGACATCACGCCCCCCATCGCACGCAAGCAACACACCCAGACCACCCTGCACGGCGTCACGCTCACGGACGACTACGCCTGGCTCCGCGACAAAGAGGACCCGGCCGTAAAGCAGTATCTCGAAGCCGAAAACGCCTACGCCGATTCCTTCATGGCGCCCCTCCAGGGCCTGCGCGACGACCTCTATAACGAGATGCTCAGCCACATCAAGCAGACCGACGTCTCCGTCCCCTTCCGCGACGGCGACTGGTGGTACTACACCCGCACCGAGGAGGGTCTGCAGTACGGCATCTACTGCCGCAAGTTCCGCTCCGTCCAGTCCGACGAGCGCGTCATCCTCGACGGCAACCAGCTCGCCAAAGGCCACGCCTTCTTCGCCATCGGCGAAACCTCCATCACCGACGACGGCCGCTGGCTGGCCTACACTACTGACACCACCGGCTTCCGCCAGTACACCCTCCACATCAAGGATCTCGAAACCGGCGAAACCCTCCCCGGCACCGTCGAGCGCGTCGGCTCCGTCGTCTGGGCCGCCGACAATCGCACCCTCTTCTACACCGTCGAAGATGAGGAGCAGAAGCGCCAGTATCAGTTCTGGCGTCACCAGCTCGGCACCGACCACTCCGCCGATGTCCTCGTCTTTCAGGACGACGATGAGCGCTTCAATCTGGGCGCAGGCCGCACCCGCGATCTCCAGTACATCGTCCTCGAATCCGGCAGCCACACCACCAGCGAGAGCTGGTTCCTGCCCGCCGACCAGCCCGAGGCGAAGCTAAGCCTCATCAGCCCTCGCCGCGACGAGCACGAATACTCCATCGACCACCGCAACGGCCACTGGTTCATCCGCACCAACGACCGCGGCCGCAACTTCCGTCTCGTCACCGCGCCCGACGCCACACCCGGCGAAGAGCATTGGACCGAGCTCATCCCCCACCGCAGCGACATCATGCTCGAGGACTTCGATCTCTTCGCGTCCTTCTTCGTCGCCTGCGAACGCGAAGACGGCCTGCCCCGTCTGCGCATGTGGCAATTCCCCGGCGAAGGTCCGGCCATCACTTCCGCGGGCGAAATCACATTTCCTGAGCCGGTCTACAGCGCGCACACCCACGTCAATCGCATCTTTCAGACGACCACGTACCGCTACGCGTATCAGTCGCTCGTCACGCCCAGTTCTGTCTACGAGTACGACACAACCACCGGCGCCACCGCTCTGCTCAAGCAGCTCGAAGTGCCCGGCGGCTTCGATCGCACCCTGTACGCCAGCGAGCGCGTCTTCGCCATCGCTCCGGACGGCGTCAAGGTTCCCGTCTCTCTCGTCTATCGCAAAGACAAGCGCGAGCCCGGCCGCAATCCGCTCTACGTCTACGCCTACGGCTCTTACGGCTACTCGCTCCCCCTCGGCTTCAATGCCAACCGCCTCGTCCTGCTCGACCGCGGCGTCGTCATGGCCTACGCGCACATCCGTGGCGGAGGCGACCTCGGCAAACCCTGGCACGATGCCGGCAAGATGCTCACCAAGCGCAATACCTTTACTGACTTCATCGCCGCCGTCCAGCATCTCACCGCCAACGGCTACGGCGATCCCGCGCGCGTCTCCATCGAGGGCGGCTCCGCCGGCGGACTACTCATGGGCGCCGTCACCAACATGCGCCCCGATCTCTTCCGCGCCGTCGTCTCCCACGTCCCTTTCGTCGACGTCATGAACACCATGCTCGACGCATCCCTTCCGCTCACCGTTCCCGAGTACGAGGAGTGGGGTGATCCCAACGATGAGCAATTTTTCCACTACATGCTCAGCTACTCGCCCTACGACAATCTCCGGCCCGCAAGTTATCCGGCCATGCTCATCAAAACATCGCTCTATGACAGTCAGGTCATGTACTGGGAACCGGCAAAGTATGTCGCCAGGCTCCGCACCCTCAAGCAGGACAATCACCCTCTGCTTCTCGTCACCAACATGCAGGCCGGCCACGGCGGCGCCAGCGGCCGCTATGACTACCTCAAGGAAATTGCCTTTGACTGCGCTTTTCTGCTGCAAGAGTTAGGGCTCACGACTTAGCATGAGCCCTCGCGCATAACTGCAGGTACTTTACTTGGCTTCCAGCCGCGATGCATGCGCCCACAGCCCCAGCCCAGGGTTGCCGATAAAGAAAATGTCTTCTCCGTCAACCCGGTTGTACCCTTGCTTCAGCTTCTCCGGATCGTAGCGCTTCGTCATGGCAGCCAGATCGCCATACCCAAACCCCACGCCCTCCACCTCTTCCTTGCTCAGGTGGCCCGGGCACCAGGTAATCGTAAAGCGCCCTTCCGACGACCCATGAATCAGGTGCGCCGCCGCGCTCAGCTCAGACGCCAGGTCCGGATTCGCATTCACCGCCGCCAGCGTCGCCGGCGTCCCGCGATATCCATACTTGCGAATCAGCCCGTCAATCGTCTTGTCTTCGCCAAACTCCTTCACGCCCGGAGCAAGAATAATCAGCTCCGCGCCATCCGCCAGCGCCATGCGCGTGCGGTAAACAGCCTTGTTGCCAAGCCACGTGGAGTGAAACTCATGCGGTTCCAGATACACAACAGCCTTCCGGATCGGCTCGTCGAGCACCTCGAAGTTCACCTTCAGGCTCAGCTCCGCAGCGCGGTGGAAGCACTCCACGTCGTCGCCGATAAAGAGCCCGCGCACCGCCAGCCCGCCCTCTGCCCTGCGCCCCACCACCGTCAGCACATACACAATCGGCAAATGGCGCAGAAAATGATCCGAGGCATAATTCAGCACATTGCGCACCGGATTCACCGCGCGCCCCATGATCCGCTCCATCCCGTACACAGCGCCAAGATAGTGGCTGCGATTGATGCCCTCCCGGCCGCCCGTGCCCACCAGGATGTTCTTGTTGTAGTTGGCCATGCCGATCACTTCATGCGGCACCACCTGCCCAATCGAAAGAATCAGATCGAATCCGCCCTGCGACAGCAATCGGTTCACCTGCGCGGGCCAAGCAAAGTTCAGCTTCCCCTCGCTCTGCGCGTGAATAAACTCCGCCGGCACCTCGCCCAACGTCTCAATGTCGGTCCGCCAGTTATGAACCCGGAACAGCTCCTGCGGAATATTGCCGAACATCTGCGAGAGCTGCGCCGGCTGCATCGCAACATGCGTTCCAAGCGCCGGCAGCACCGCCTTCAGCCGGTCGCCATAGTATTGCCACGCGGCATGCGTCAGTTCGCCGGCGCGTGAGTGCGCGCGCGTCTGGTCCGGCGGCACGGCAAGAATCTTGTTGCGCGGACCCAGCTTCGCCAGGCCCTCTGCAAGCAGGTCATTCAGTTGCTGCAATGAAAAATCCGAGTCTGCACTTCCCACCGAACAATAAACGCTCATGCCTATTACTCTACTCCCATCGCACCTCGCACACGCACCCGCGCAAAAGTCGCGCAAAAGGAAGGCGGCCAACCCGAAGGTTGACCGCCCGGTTGCTGCAGCTTATGCAGGCTCTACGGAATGTACTGCACCTGCGTCACCGCGGAGTTGCCGTTCGCGTCCTGCGCCGCAATCGACCAGTTATAAGTGGCTCCACTGGTCAACGAGGTCACAGTCGGCGTATTGGTTGTATCTCCCGTTGGATCAGTCCCCCACGTGATCGACGTAATGGAACTGGTGAATCCGCTCACCTTTGAGTTATTGCCCGGGATCTGCCAGATCGTATTTCCATTCTGATCCCACAGATAGAATTGATAGATGTAGCTGCTGGCATTCGTCGGATCCGTCCACGTAAACGTTGGCGTCGTGCTGGTGCCCGCGCCCGTGGGTGCCAGGTTCGTTGGGAACGCGCTCAAGACAGCCGTTACGCTTGCCGATAACGTCTCAGATGTTTGATCGCTGTAAGTCACCTTGAAGCTGTACGTATCGCCTACGTTCGGCTGCACTCCGTTGATGCCTACGTAGTAGTCGTACTGTGGCGTACCGCAGGTCGTGCACATCGATACATCCACCGGAATCAATATATTCGGTCCGGAGAGCACCTGCACGGCCACCGGCAGCTTGTTCCCTTCCCGCACCACCAGCCCAAGGTTGTAAGTCGTCACCGTGCCAGACGTGTTCGTGCTCTGGATACTTTGCGTAGTCACCATCGGCGTGCTGTTCGCGTTCTGCAGCGTCAGGTTCATAGTTGCGTTGCCAGAGACCGTGGTGGTCTGGTTGTTTGCGTTATCGTGCGTATTTGTGATGTCTCCGGGATCGATGATGCCATCGTTGTTCTGATCGATAATCCCGAAGAAGTAGTAGCTTGTACCCGACGGCACCTGCACCGTATAGGCCTGCGGGCTTACCGGATTTGCAATCACGTCCGCATAGACCGCATTCGTATTGAGGTCATAGAAGCCCACATACAGCGGACCCGTAGCCGTTCCCGTAAATGTCACCGTGCCGGAAACTGTATTGCCCGTTGTCGGCGCGCCCACCGTGTACGGCCCGATGATCGACGACCAGCTGCTCGTGGAGCTGCCCGCCATCCCTTCCGCACGCAGATAGTAGACCGCTCCGTTCGTCAGGCCGGACACGATCCAGATATCCGCTCCGCCCTGTCCGCCCGTAGCCGCAAACGTCTTGCTTCCGGTCACGGAGCTGAACGTGGAACTCGTGCTCCACTGCAGCGTGTACGACGTTGCCAGCTCCAGTCCATTGCTGTTGGTAATGGGCTTGTAGTTCACTATCAGCCCACCATTGATGGGGTTCGCATTCTTCAGCTTCGGCCCTGAAGAGAGTGTCACGGCCGTAGGATCGCCCATGGCCACGTTGGCGTTGGTCACATTCGCCGTACCCACCGTCACGCTCGCGTTGCCCGAGGGATCCGACGCGTTCGTTGCTCCGTAGCCCAGGATGTCCATGCCCGCTGCCAGAGTGTATGTACCCGGCGACACGCCATGGATCGTGAACGATCCGGGAGCAGTAATGCTTGTGCCCGGTCCGTTGTTGCCGCCGCAGTTGTTATTGACCAGGGACAGATACACCTGCCCCGTATGGCTTCCGCTATAGCTCACCGTTCCGGAAACGGTATATCCAAGTGCCACCTGGAAGTTCTCTCCGGTCACGGCTCCATTGTTCACGGTTACGCTCGCACTCGCCGGATAGAACACGGAACTCGGCCCCGTAATGGATGGAGTAATCGTGTAGGTACCGTTCGGAATGCTCGCAAAGGAGTAATTTCCGCTTCCGTCCGTGGTCGTTGTTTGCACAGGGCTTGTGTTGATGCTCACCGTGATTGGAGGCATCGTAAGGCCGCTGCCGCAGTAGTTCGTCAGCATGATCTGTCCGCTCACCTGCGACCCGGCGCTGTTCACCGTGATGGTATAGGTATTCGGTCCCGCCTGCGCGCCTGTGCTGTCCTTCACAATCACATTCGCCAGGTAGACGTCCGTCACCGTCGTCGGTGTCCCGGTAATGCTCAGCGTGTTATTGCCCGCTCCGCTCACCGCCGCGCTCAGGCCATTGGAGATGAGCTGCGGTGTTGTGGTCATGGCGCTCGCATTCACCGTCCACGTGTAAGGACCAACACCGCCCGTCACGCTCAGAGAACCCGTGTACGACTGATTCACCGTAGCCGCGGGCAGCGTGCTCGGATTCCCAATCGGAAGTGCAATCGGCGCAACCACCGTGATGGAGAACGAGGCCGTCTGCTTGTTGTTAGCCGAGTCTGTCACCTGCACCGTAAAGCTCGCCGTACCGGTCGCCAAAGGTGTTCCGCTCACAACACCCGTCGACGATACCGCCAGATTCACCGCTGCCAGGCTGCTTGCGCCGGCCGTTACCGACCACGAATACCCCGTGCCCGAGCCGCCCGCCGCGACCAGTGCCTGCGAGTACGCTGTATTCGTGTAAGCCGTGGGCAGCGTTGACGTCGTAATCGTCAGCGCCGCATAGACCGTCACGGAAAGATTCGCCGTCGCCGTGTGGCTCTGCGAATCCTTCACCGTCACGGTAAACGTCGCCGTTCCCGCTGTCGGCGAGGAGCCGGAAACCACGCCAGCCGACGAAAGGCTCAAGCCAATCGCCGCAAGGCTCGTCGCGCCGGTCGTATCCGTGGACCACGTGTAGCCGGTCCCCGAACCGCCCGTCGCCGTCAGTGTCTGCGAATAAGACGCTCCCACCGTACCCGATGACAGCGTCGTCGTGGTAACACTCAGCGTTGCCTCCACCAGGATGGACAACGTAACAGAGGTTGTATTCCCCACCGAGTCCGTCACGGTAATCACCACGCTGAACGTACCCGCCTGCGTCGGTGTTCCCGAGATTGCGCCTGCCGACGAAAGGCTCAGCCCCGCCGGCAGCGAGGAACTACCCGCCGCGGCCCAGCTCCAGGTATATCCCGTACCCGAGCCGCCCGTCGCCGCCAGGGTCGCTCCCACATACGCAGTACCCTGGTATCCCGACGGCAGCGAGGTAGTGGTAATGCTCACCCCCGGCGCAACCGTCAGCGTAAACGCCGTCGTCGCCGTATTCATCACCGAGTCCGTTACCGTCAGGCTGAACGTCGATGTGGCAGCGGTCGTGGGTTTGCCGGAAAGCACGCCCGCGGAAGAAAGGGTCAACCCGGCAGGCAGGCTCGATCCGCTTGCCACCGTCCATGCATAGCCCGTGCCCGATCCGCCTGTCGCCGCCAGCTGCTGCGAGTAGCTCAAGTTCACATAGCCTATCGGCAGCGTCGTAGCCGTCGTAATGCTCACCGCCGCGTTCACCGTGATGGTGAAGCTTCCCGTCCCGGTGTTCGTAGCAGAATCGGTAGCCGTAACAGAGAAGTTCGTCGTGCCCGCCGTTGTGGGCTTGCCGCTGATCACGCCGGTCGAAGACAGGCTCAATCCCGCCGGCAGGCTTGAACCGGACGACAGCGCCCACGTGTATCCCGTGCCTGAGCCACCCGTCGCCGTCAGCGTGGTCTGCGTGTACGTCGAATTCACATAGCCCGTCGGCAGCGTGGCCGCAGTCACCATAACCGGCGGATACACCACCTTGACGGTGTAGCTCTGGGTCATCGAGTCGCCATAGGCATCCGCCGCCTTCACCGTTATCGGGAAGCTGCCCGCCACCGTAGGCGTTCCAGAGATGACGCCCGCCGAGGAAAGGCTCAGGCCTGTCGGCAGCGGCCCGCTTGCCAGCGAATACGTCAGTGCGCCCGCGCCGCCAGTTGCCGCTACGCTCGCGCTGTACGCCACGTTATAGGTCGCATTGGTCAACGCGGTCGTCGTAAATGCAATCGCCGGAGCCGGATTGATCGTCAGGCTCAGCGTCTTGGTCGCCGTCAATGCCGTCGCCGTACCGGAGTCCGTCAGCTTGAAGGTCAGGTTCAGGGTGTTAGCGTCGGTCGCCATCGGCGTTCCGCTCAGCACACCCGCCGAGGTAAGGGTCATGCTCGCCGGCAGTGTGCCGCCGGTCAAACTCCACGTATACGGACTGATTCCGCCCGAACCCGCCAGCGTCACGGAGTACGCGCTGCCAACCGCGGCCGCCGTCAGCGAACTCGTCGTAATCGACGGTGCCGCCGGAACCGTCAGCGTCGTCGATGCCGTCTTGGTCGAGTCCGCAACCGACGTCGCCGTCACCGTAATCGTCTGCGAAGCGCTCGTCGCCGCCGGCGCCGTGTACGTCGCAGAGCTGCTCGTCTGGCCCGATAACGAGCCGCCGCCCGTCACCGACCAGGAAACTCCCGATGCGTTCTTGTCGTTCGCAACTGAAGCTGTCAGCTTCACTGAATCGGTCCCATCCACCGTCGTCGATGAGGAGGTCACCGTTACGCCAATCGGTGCCGCGCTTCCGCCGCACCCCGCAACTCCCGCAATCAGGCCACCGGAAATCAGCCCGCTAAAAAGCCATACGATGAAACGCACCTGCCACGACGCCACTGCTCTACGCATCAGTCATGCCTCCGGAATCAAGGCGGCCTTGGCTGGCTCCGTGAGCTACACCTTCGGCACACCTTTTCTCTGCTTGTAAACGCGGGATTCAATGACAAAATCCGCCATGTATTCCCTCCAAAATGCCCATAAAGTTGTAGGCAACCCCATGAAACCCAGTCCATTTTGTTAACACTCGCGCCATGTGCCGGTGTAAAGATGGTTCTTGCATCTCACACCGCAAGACAGTCCTTCTCAGCTCAACTATGGAACCAGCATCAAATGAATGGGGACAGGTCAAAAATCTCTTTCAAGCCACCCTTGAAATGGATCCCGATTCCCAGCGCCTGTTCCTCGACCGGCAGCAGATTCCGTCCGAAATCCGCGAGATCGTCAAGGACCTGCTCAAAGCCCACCAGAGCGCCGGTTCGTTCCTGAATCAGCAGCCAATCTCGCCTTCCTTCCTGCTGCCCTCCAGCTCCCAGAATCGCTTCGCTCCCGGCGCGCTCCTGCTGGACCGCTTTCAGATCGTGCGTTTCCTCGCCAAAGGCGGCATGGGCGAGGTGTATGAAGCGGAAGACCTCGAATTGCAGACGCCAGTCGCGCTCAAGGTCGTACGGACTGAGATAGCCGACTACCCCGGCACCATGGCCCGCTTCAAGCGCGAGGTCCAGCTTGCCCGTCAGGTTACCCACCCCAACGTCTGCCGCATCTTCGACCTCTTCCGGCATCGCGATGCCGAAAAGGGAGACGTGATCTTCCTCAGCATGGAGTTGCTGCACGGCCAGACCCTCGCCGAACATTTGCAACAAAATAACCGAATCCCCTGTCGCGAATCGGTCAGCATTCTTCGCCAGGTCGCGTCCGGTTTGCAGGCGGCCCACTCCGCCGGAATCCTGCACCGCGACCTCAAGCCGTCCAACATCGTGCTGGAAACGACCCGGAGCGGACAAACGCGCGCCGTCATCACTGACTTCGGCATGGCCTGGAGCCAGGACGTTGCCACCAGTCCCTCCGTTACGCGCAGCGGACAACTCGTCTTCGGCACGCCCGACTACATGTCTCCCGAGCAGATTGAAGGCAGGAACCTCACTCCGGCATCCGACCTCTACTCGCTCGGCCTGGTCCTGTATCAGATGCTCACGGGCCACAAGGCCTTCGAGTGCGAAACACCGCTGCTCTCCGTCCTTCGACGCCTCACGGACACCCCTCCGGCGCCGAGCCGCGGCCTGCCCAGCCTCAATGCCCGCTGGGACGCACTCGCCGCGCGCTGCCTCGACCGCAATCCCGATCACCGCTTCGCCTCTGCGGCCGAGTTCCTCGCGGCGCTCGACCGCACCAGTCCGCGCCTGCTGTGCGCGCGGTCCTATGCGCCTCTTGCGGCCATGCAGTCCCGGCTTCGTGCGCACTGGAAGCTCACCGTCTCCACTGCTTTCGTGATCACCGCGCTGGCCTGGGGCGGTACATATTTCGTGCGCCTCCATCGCAGCGCTCCCGCCGCCGATGGCGTAACGCTTGTCCTGGCTGATTTTGTGAACACAACCGGCGAGCCGGTCTTTGACGACACGCTGAATGCCGCCCTGTTCGCCAAGCTGCAGCAGACGCCCTACCTCACCCTCATGCCAGACGCCAAGGTCCGGCTCGCTCTCCGTTACATGGGCCTCGACGGCAACGAGCACCTGACACGCGCTCTGGCTCGCCAGGTCTGCCTGCGCGAGGGCGGACAGGCCATCCTGCAGGGAACCATCGCTTCCGGCGACCACGGATACGATCTCTGGCTCAAGGCCTATGACTGCGCATCCGGCCGGCAGCTCGCCAAGGACGAAGTCCCCGTGGAAGAACGCGAATCCGCGCTCACCGCTCTCGACCAGGCAGCGGATAAGATCCGCAAGCAGCTTGGCGAATCGCGCGGCTCCATCGAACAATACAACGTGGCTCTCGAGGACGCATCCACCTCGTCACTCGATGCCCTTACCGCCTATGCGCAGGGTCTGCGCATCACCAACCAGAGCGGCCAGGTTGCCGCCGAACCTTACTTTCTGCGTGCCGTGCAAATCGATCCCGAGTTCGCCATTGCCTACGCGCGCCTGTCCTCCATCTACGCCGACATGGATGAGCCCGCGCGGGCCAGCGAAGCGGCCCTGAAGGCTTACGAGCGCCGCGATCGCACCTCCGAGTGGGAACACTTCTACATCCTTTCCAGCTACTACGCCTTCGTCACCGGCGAACTGGAAAAGGAGAAGCACACCTACGAGCAGTGGGGCAAAATCTATCCGCATGACACCGTATGGCCCACCGGCCTGATGATCGACTACTCCTACTTCGGTGAGTATCAGAAAGCCGCGGAGATGGAGCGGCTGCAGATTCGCAACGCGCCTGAGACCGCCGCCGCCTACGGCAACCTGGCCCAGATCTACCTCGCGCTCGAACGCCCCGACGAAGCCAGGACCATCCTCGACGCGGCAGACCGCGCGCATCTGCACGAGATCAACATGGACTGGGAGCGTTACGCGCTGGCCTTCTACAACAACGACAAGGCCGGCATGAACAGCGTCCTCGCGCATGCCTCCTCGTATCCCGGCCTTGAGGAGACGCTCCTCGAGCAGCAGGCAACCACTGAAGCCTATTTCGGCCACATGCGCGCATCCCGCACCGCCACCCGCAAGGCATGGGACGCCGCCATGCACGACGGCGACAAGGAGACAGCGGCCGTGTGGCTGTCGCGTCAGGCTCTCTGGGAGTCCGAGCTCGGCATGAACAACCTCGCCCGCGACGACATAGCCCAGGCGCGCGATCAGAGTGCCGAACAAAAAAGTAAGACCGCGCAAATCATCGTAGCTCTGGCTTCAGCCAACATCGGCAACGAACGAGAAGCGCAGCAAATCGCCGCCGACCTCTCCGCATCCTATCCGCTCGACAGCATGCTGCATCAATACTGGCTGCCGCTTATCCGCGCGCGCATCGCTCTCCACAACGGCAAGCCGGCTGACGCGATAAACATGCTCAGCTCAACCACGCCCTTTGAGACGGGCCTGATGGACCCCCTGCCCTGCATGTACTCCACCTATGTGCGCGGACTGGCGCACCTTCAGTCCGGCCAGAACCTGCTCGCAGCCGCTGACTTCCGCAGCGTGCTGGCCCACCGCGGGCTCGTGCTCAACTATCCCCTCGGCGCCCTGGCCCAACTGGGCCTCGCCCGCTCCCTGCGGCAGTTGCACAATGTCGAGGAGAGTCGCATCGCCTACCGCAACACGCTCGCCCTCTGGAAAGACGCAGACGCCGACCTTGCCCTGGCTCGCAAGGCCTCCCAGGAATACGCCTCCGTCCAGTAGGAATCCCTCCTCAGCCGTTCCCCATTCCCTGTCCATTTCCGTCAGCGTCACGATAGAATCGGGGCAGCCCTGTACGAGTTTTCGGCTGGAGCCTCGCCACAATGGACACTCCCCCATCGGAAGTTACAGCTCTGCTCGCCCAGCTCTCCAGTGGGGACAGAAGCGTGATCGAGCGTCTCATGCCCCTGGTCTATGACGAGTTGCACCGCCGCGCATCCAGATTCATGCGGCAGGAGCGCGACTATCACACGCTCCAGCCCACAGCCCTCGTGCATGAGACCTACCTGAAGCTCGTCCAGCAGCGCGAGCCGAACTTTAAGAATCGTGCCCACTTCTACGCGGTCGCGGCACACCTCATGCGCCGCATCCTCACGGACCACGCGCGCACGCGGCTCGCTTCCAAGCGCGGTGGAGGGCTGGATCCTGTCCCGCTGGAAGATGCGCCGCAGATTCGCACAGACACGCCCGCCGGCGTGCTCGCCGTCGATGATGCCCTGCGCAGGTTGGCCACGTTTGACGCGCGCCAGGAGAAGATCGTCGAAATGCGCTTCTTCGGCGGCCTCACCGTGGAGGAAACCGCCGAAGTCCTCGGCGTCTCCACGCGCACCGTCGAGCGCGAGTGGACCATGGCGCGCGCCTGGCTTTACACCCAGCTTCGCACCCAGCTGGCCGAGTCGTAGCATAACCTGCACTATCCCGCAGTCTGCCCGCGCAGCAGCTCCACCACGGCCGACATATCCTGCTCTCCGTAGCCCTCCGCCACGGCCTTCTCCAGCAACTCGCGCGCATTGGCCGCTGTCGTCAGCTTCACTCCCGCGCTTGCCGCCTCGTTCATGGCATACAGCATGTCCTTCGACAGCAGCCTCAGCAGAAAATTCACGTTGTAATCGCGATGCATCATGCGCTGCGAGATGGCGCTAATCAGCGGACTTCCCGGCGCGCCGTTCTTCAGCAACTCCAGCGCCTCCGTGCTGTTCAGACCGCTCCGCTCCAGCCACGCGATCCCCTCGGCAAGCGACGCAACCTGCACTCCGCACAAAAAATTGTTGATCAGTTTCATCTTCGCGCCCGACCCGGTCGGCCCCAGGTGCACAATCTTCTTGCCCATGGCTTCCAGCAAGGGCAACGCGCGCGCAAACGCATCCTCATCACCGCCCACAAGAAACGTAAGCTGTCCGCCGTCTGCCTGCACGCGGCTTCCCGTCACCGGAGCATCCAGCAGTTGCGCGCCGCATTCCGCTGCACGCCCCGCAAGCTCCGCAATCCACGCAGGGCTCAGCGTGCTGCACTCCATCAGCACCGCGCCTTTGGCCACATGCGCCAGCGCTCCGTCCGCCCCCAGCCAAGCCTCGCGCGACGCGGCATCGTCCGCCAGCATCGCCAGCACAAACTCCGCGCCCTTCGCTGCCTCCGCAGGTGTCTCCGCGCGTACGGCGCCCATCGCCACCAGCCGCTCCGTCTTTGCCGCCGTGCGATTGTAGACCGTCAGCCGGAACCCGGCCTTCAGCAGATTCGCTCCCATCCCCGCGCCCATCGTGCCCGCGCCAAGCAACGCCACCGATCGTATCGTCACGGAATTGTCGCCTCCTTCTTGTTACTCAAGCGTCTTTACCGCTACAGGCCGCGCCTCGGCCATCTGTCTGCGAATCGGATTGCGCAGAGCCCTGCCGAACCCGTCAAAGCGCACCACGGCCACATCTCCGTCCCGCAGCGCAACGCCCTCGCCAAAGGAGAGCGCATCCGCCCCGTAGAAGTGAATATGCACGCTGCCCGGCTGGCGATGCCCGGCGAACTTGAAGTGGTGATGCTCCATGTTGGCAAGGCTGTGGCACATGTTGGCTTCGCCACTGGCGATCTGCCTATGCCACACCGCTTCCCCGCCGCGCTCGATACTCACCTCTCCCCGCACATCGTGGAAAGTCGCTCCCACCACAAGCTCCGGCCCCAGGCTGCACGTGCGCAGCTTCGATCCCGCCAGGTTCAGATAGTTACGCTTCTCAAACTTGTGATCGGAGAACTCGTTGCCGTTCGCCATGCCAACGCGGACCGGCGTACCGTCTGCATCCACCACATAGATGCCTGCAATCTCCGCCTCTTCTCCACCGTCTTCTGCAAACCAGGGAATCTCCAGTGGCGCAAACGGCGCGGAAACCATCGATCCATCGCCCTTGTAAAACCACTCCGGCGCCACGCCAATCTCGCCATCGCGCGGCCGTCCGCCCTCCACACCCCAGCGAAACATCCGCATGCTGTCCGTCACGGCTTCGTCTGCCTTTGCGGCTTCCTGCAGATGCATCGCCTGCCGCTCGCGCGCGCTGCCCATGTGCGTAAGCCCGGTCCCCGACACCAGCACCCGCGACGGCGCATCCGGAACATCCATCGGCGCCAGCAGCTTCCACTGCGAGCGGCCTTCATACACCGCATCGTAGGCAAGCACTTCGCTGCCGGCACGCGCCTGCACGGCGGCATGCAACGTGCTTCCACTGCGCAGGCATCGCCATGCCAGCTCGTACACAGACGAGACACCCTCCAGCAGCCGTAGATCCGGCTCATCCACCAGCGCCACTCGGCGCGTCGTCGTATCGGCCAGTTGCACGAGTCTCAGCATCGCTCTTCCGCCTATCCAATCACCTTGAACCGCTTCAGCGACTCTTCATTCACCGTCAGCCCCAGGCCGGGCTTCGTCTCGTCCAGGTCAATATAGCCATTGTCGGGAACAGGCTCGCCGTCGAAGATGTACCAGAAAAGCTCGTTGCCAACCTCCACGTCCACCTTCGGAAAGAACTCCGCAATCGGTGAATTCAGGCTCGCCATCACCACATGGTAGTTATGCATCTGGCCCGCGTGCGGCACCACCGGAACCTGAAACGACTCGGCCAGCGCTGAAATCTTGCGCGCCTGGCTGATGCCGCCCACCCGGTTCGTGTCGAACTGGATATAGTCCAGCGCGTTGTTCTCCAGCAACTCGCGAAATCCAAAGATCGTGAACTCGTGCTCCCCGCCCGCAATCGGCAACCGCCCGTACTTCTTCAGCTCCGCATAGCCGCGCGTGTCATCGGGAATCACCGGCTCCTCCAGCCAGCGCAACTGATACGGCTCCAGCAACGGCAGCATGCGCTTGGCGTAGTCCAGCGTCCAACCCATGTACGCATCCGCCATCAGGTCGATCGAGTAGCCAATCACCTCGCGCACCGCTCGTATCAACGCAACATTCTTCTGCATGCCCGCCGCGCCGTCCACCGGACCCCATCCAAAGCGCAGCTTCATCGCCGTGTAGCCTTCCGCCTTGTATCGCTCCGCTTCCGCGCGCAACTCGTCCAGCGGCATGGCATACAGCCTGCTCGCATACACCGGAATCTTCTCCTTCGTGCGCCCGCCCAGCAGGCGATACACCGGCTGCTTCGCGTCCTTGCCCAGCAGGTCCCAGAGCGCAATATCCACCGCGGAGATCGCCGTCATCGCAACGCCCTTGCGGCCAAAGGCCAGCGTACGACGATACATCTGCTGCCACAGAAATTCGATATCCCACGGATCAGCACCGATCAGAAGCGGCTTCAGATACGTATCAATCAACGTCTTGGTCACCAGCGGAGACAGCGCCGCGTTCCCCAGTCCCACCAGCCCTGCGTCTGTATAAATCTCCACCAGCAGCCAGCCGTGAAACGCAAAGTTCCCCATCGACGCCTGACGAAACGCCACCAGGTCCATTGGATTCGTGCAGAAGTGTGGCGGCAGCGGAACCGTCTCGCCTTCCCATTGCACTACGCGTGCGCGAACATCCGTAATCTTCATTGCGTGCTCTCCATCTCCCTCAGTTCCAGTGCGCCCAGCGGTTGAATCCTGCCACCAAACAAGACCATGGCAAGAAAGCCGATCAGATGAAAACTTCCCACCAACACAAACAGCGTTCCATACCCGAATCCATGCTCCAGCAGATAGCCTGCAATCACGCCAAAGATTGCTCCGCCAATGGCGCCGCCAAATCCCACCAAGCCCGCCACCGTTCCCACCGCCGTCAGCGGAAACACATCCGCCGGAATTGTCATGATCAGTCCCGACCACGACTGCTGGCAGAAAAACGCAATGCTGAACAGCGCAATCGCATACTCCACCGGAACCTTCGGCACCAGCATCACCAGCGGCATAAACGCCGCGCTCACGCCCAGCGCCACTTTCCTCGCTCCATCCAGCGCAAGCCCGCGCCGCAGCAGATGACTGGAAAACATTCCTCCCAGAAAGCTGCCTACTCCCGAAGCCGCATACGGAATCCATGCGGAATAACTCACCTGCCGAATGTCGAATCCGCGCGCGTCATACAAATACTTCGGCAGCCAGAACAAAAGAAAATACCAAGCCGAGTCGCTCATAAACTTGGCAAACACCAGCGACTGCACGCTGCGCATTCCCACAATCTCGCGCAAGGAAAGTTGTCGCGCCAGCACTCTTGCATCCAGCGTGTTCTGGGAAAACGGCGCGGGCTCCGTGCCGTACGCCTTCCACCACCACGCGCTCCAAAGCACGCCCAGCGTTCCGGCCGCAAGAAAAACGACGCGCCAGTTGCTCGTGAGCAAAATCATTCCCACCAGCGGCGGAGCCAGCACAGAGCCCACCGCCGTGCCCGCATTGATCACGCCCATCGCCGTGGACCGCGCCTCCGGATGCACCCATTCGGCAACCACGCGCGTCGCCGCCGGAAACGTGCCTCCCTCGCCCATGCCCAGCAGAAATCGCGCCAGCAGCAAATGCGCAAAGCCCGCGGCAAGTCCATGCATCGCGCACGCAATCGACCACCACAACATGATCACCAGAAAGCCGCGCCTTGTGCCAAGCAGGTCAAGCAGTCTTCCGCCAATGGCGTAGAGCGCCGCATACGACAGCAGAAACGCCATCTGCAGATACGAGAACTGCTCGTTCGTGATAACAATGTCGCGCTGGATCGCGGCAATCGCCACGGGAAGCGTTTGCCGGTCAAAGTAGCTGATGGCAACGGCCGCCGTCACAAGCACTACATACAACCAGCGTGCACGCATTGCACTCCTCCGGCAACCTTCCCCGCTATGTCAATGGAGCAGCCATCCAGCCACTCTGCGGCTCCGCAGCGAACGCGAAATTCCTGCATCGATCCACTCTGGAGAATCATCGCACAGCCCGGATCTGCCAGCCGATTCTTCCGGCCCACTCCCGCGCATCCAGCCCGAAAGGTACTACCTTTGTTTCTCGCGTGTCAAATGTCCGATCGCAACCGGATCGCCCGTATTCTTACCTTGAAATCTCAAATGCGTGCATGTGTTGCGAACTCCATCCACATGCATATCCATTGACCCACCTGACATTGCACCGCGCATTCCGCAAAGTGGTACGACCTTTTCTTCTTGCTTACAGTACAAAGGACTTTTGACAGCATCTTCCCTCTGTCGCACTATAGGTACATGACTCCCGCCAAAGAGCCACGCCCGCCTGCCCGCAAGCGAAGTGGCAAGATCAAGGGCGACATCACCCATCTGCTCCTGTTGAGATTCCAGCAGATGCTCACAGACGGCGTACTCCTCCCCGGCTCCCGGCTTCCTTCTGAACGCGAGCTTGCCGCGCATTTTCAGGTGGCGCGTTCTTCGCTCCGCCAGGCGCTCAAAGTGCTTGAGATCATGGGCGTCATTACCCAGCGCATCGGCGACGGAAGCTATCTCAATCACGATGCTTCCTCGGTACTCGCCGTTCCCATGGATTTTCTGCTTCTGCTTGATGATACTTCGGTGGAAGAGCTTCTTGAGTTGCGCTTTCTTCTGGAACCGGTGTTTGCGGCCAAGGCCGCCAATCTGGCAAGCGCCAATGACATCGCGCTTCTTCGTCAGGCCATCGCCGCGCAAAAGGCCAGCGGCGCCGACACAGCCGGGCTCATCGCAGCCGATCTCGAATTCCACCGCATCATCTTTCGTGCTTCAGGAAACCGCTTCGCCGGGCGTCTCTTTCAGGTCATCCATCGCTCCATGCTCAGCATGATGCGGAAGACCTCGCAAATGGTGGAGCTGGAGCACACACTCATCTTTCACAAGCGCATCCTGCGAGCCATTGAGCGGCGGGATGCCGAGGGCGCAAAGCGGCTCATGACCGAGCACCTCGTGGATGCCAAAAACCTGCTTGCTCACTCCAACGAACAGGCAAACAACAAGACGCTGCTTCGCCACCTCGCATCGCCCATCGCACGCCGCCCGGCCCGCTCGCGGGCTCCGCGCAAGCCCGGGCGATAGCCTCCTCTGTCGCCCGCACCTCTGGCGCCATTCTGCAGCGCCCTGGCTTTCCTTTCAGCTATGCATGCGCATAGTGCTGCACATGCCGCGCTGGCGGCGGCACCGGCTCGTGCTTCAGAGTCCTCAGCACGCCGCCCATGCCGCCCACGCTCTGCAGGCGAACCGCGGCGCGTCCATCCACAACCTCCAGCCGGCACGCATGCTTCGCCAGCAGCGTCGGCAACACCTCATGCAGCGTAGTGGTGGCTTGCGCTTCATTGCACGTCGCGCAACGCGCCATCGGAGACGTCGTCACCAGATCACATGTCTCACACACGCGCAGAGACGGATTCAGTCCAGCAGACAGCACAAGCGTCGTCAGCAGTCCGCGCTGCAACTGCGCCAGCGTCTGGTCCACACCGGTTGCAATGCCTCGCGTCTTGTCCAGCAGTTCCTCAACCAAATGCTCCTTGCGTTCTACCTCGCTTTTCTTCAGCTCCGCTTCCACGCGCGCACGTGTTTTCGATTCCGGCTCATCCGCGCTCACGTGCGAAATGCAAATCGCCTGTTCCCGCAACCGTGCAGGCAAATCGCGCTGCACCTGTTTCGTCAGTCGATCAGCGCCGAGCAGATAGATCCGCTCCACGGCGTGCGCATCGCAATAAGCCGTCAGCGTCTTTGCCACATCCTGCAGCAGGTGCGCATATTCCCCTTCCAGGCGCTGTTCAAACAAGTCCCGCTGCGCACCATGAGGCATCCGTGTCCCCTGCTTCGCCATGTGCGCTCGTTCCTTCGGCTTCCACTGCGACACATCTACGTCAAACTCCTGCTTGGCAAACTGCCTCAGACCGCCAAAATCGCGTGCATAAAAGCGCGCGCCTGACAGATCCAACACCACCGCGCATGCCGGCCGATGCTGCTCCACCATCGCCGTCAACTGCCACAGCTGCGGCTTTCCCCAGTGGATCTCGTTCGCGGGCTCCACCTCAAGTGGAATCACTCGCCACACCTCAGCGCTTGCAAAGATCGCCACTCCCGCATGGGCCGGACGCTGCTCTTCCAGATACTTCTCCGCGCGCAGAACCTGCGCATACAAGAGCGAGCTCTTTGTCTCCCCAAACTGCGCCAGCAGTCCTCTCGCGCCTGTCTTCAGCCATGCTATGTATCCCGGTATCGCACGACAGTTGATCTGCAGCCCGGGGTTGGTATTCAGATACACCGTCAGCAACGGTTCCGGGAGTTGCGCCAATGCCGCGAATTCAAGCACGTCGATCATATGCGTGTCTCCTTTCTTACGGCACACCAACGATTCATCCGCTCCCCGCCGAGCCTCCGGGGAAGGGCATGCCTGGCCCTTAGACCGCAGCGCGTGAAAAACACACGAAGCCCGGCCCCAAACAAAAATCAGTTGTAAATTGGATTCGCAGGATAACTGGAGCGGCGAGAGACATATGCCCTCCCCGGACGGCGGATGCCATCCTTCGACACACAAAGCATAGCGCAAAACACAGGCGCGGAGCGGTGATTCCTGTCATCCTTCTTGCCCTCGCCAGTCCATACTTTTTGACACTTCATCGCTGCCACCGCAGCGCTTCTGCCCCGCTGTGACCGATGTCACGGTTTGCCGCATCGAACTGGAGTACAAGGGATGGCCCGGAGGTGTGTCTCCGCAGTTGCGCTTTCTCTTACGCAAGCGCCGAAAGGCGGGTGCAACGCTATGCTTTTCAAAGATCGCGACGATGCCGGAACTCAGCTCGCGCAATTGCTGACAGCCTATGCGGATCGCGCCGACGCCATCGTGCTCGGCGTCCCTCGCGGCGGAGTTCCCATCGCCTACCGCGTCGCGCTCGCCCTGCGCCTTCCGCTCGATGTCTTCCTCGCACAAAAGCTCGGCGTCCCCGGCCAGGAGGAGCTTGCCTTCGGTGCCGTCTCCTCGGAAGGCATCCGCTACCTTGACCAGCGCCTCATCCACACCATCGGCATCCCCTCGGAAGAGGTAGAGCGCATCACCAATGCAGCCATGCACAAGCTCCATCAGCGCGCGGAGATCTTTCGCCGCGGCCGCCCCCCGCTCTCTGTCGAAGGGCGCACCGTCATCCTCGTGGACAACGGCATCGCCACCGGGGCCAGCGTCTATGCCGCCATTCTCGCCCTGCGGCAGATGAAGCCCGCCAGGCTCGTCCTCGCCGTTCCGGTAGCGCCGCTCGAAACCTGCCGCTGGCTCCGTTCGCAGGTCGATGAACTGGTCTGCGTCTCCACGCCGCTCGACTTCTATGCCGTCGGCCAGTTCTACGAGGAGTTCACTCAGGTCTCCGACGAAGAGGTTCTGCAGTTGCTCCGCCGTGCCGACTACTTCGCACAACGCCGCACTACCCTGCAGGCCGCAGCTCCCTCCGCAGCGCCACCTGCAACTCCGCCTCCTGAGCCCATCGCCTCACCCGTCTGTCGCGATCTGCTTATTCCCATCGATCAGGTCAGCCTTGCTGGAACGCTCGCCATTCCACCGCAGGCAACGTCCATCGTGCTCTTCGTTCACGGCAGCGGCAGCAGCCGCAACAGTCCGCGCAATCGCCACGTTGCTGAGGTGTTGCAGCAGCACGGCCTTGCCACGTTGCTGTTTGATCTGCTCACGCCGCAGGAAGATCTCATCGACCAGCGCAACGCAGAGCTTCGTTTTGATATCGAGATGCTTTCGCAGCGTCTCATCCAGGTTACGCACTGGGTTGCGCGGCAGCCGCAAACACAGCGCCTCTCCATCGGATATTTTGGCGCAAGCACCGGCGCCGCCGCCGCGCTCATCGCAGCCGCCCAGCTGCCGCACATGGTCAGCGCCGTTGTTTCGCGCGGCGGCAGACCCGATCTTGCCTTTGATGCGCTGCTTTCGGTTACTACGCCAACGTTATTTCTTGTCGGCAGTCTCGACGGCACCGTGCTGCAGCTCAATCGCCAGGCATACGCAAAGCTCGCCGCGCAGACAAAGGAGCTGCGCATCATTTCCGGAGCCACGCATCTGTTTGAAGAGCCCGGCACGCTCGACGAAGTAGCCCAGGCCGCCGCCGAGTGGTTCACGCAGCATCTTCATCCGCAGGCTCAGCGCGCCGCCACAGGCACGTCTGCGGGCGGGCGCTGAATCTCGCGCGGGTGGCTGTCTTCACGGCGCGCCCGCGCAGTTACGCGGCATGCGCAAACAAAGGGGGGAGGCCATGCACGACAAACTCGCTTCCCTTCCCGTTCCAGGCGTATCCGCTTCCGAATCTCCCCTTGCGCCCGGTCCCACGGGACTCACCCCGGAGCAGGTGGAGCAGCGCCGAAAGATGCACGGCTCCAACACCCTGCCTCCACCTCCGCGCATTCCGCACTGGCAACGCCTGCTCTCGCAGTTCGTCCACTTCTTCGCCATCATGCTCTGGGTCGGCGGAGTCCTTGCCATCCTTGCCGGCATGCCGCAGCTCGGCTTCGCCATCTTCATCGTCATTCTTCTCAACGGCATCTTCGCCTTCATTCAGGAGTACCGCGCCGACAAGGCCGGTGAGCGTCTGCGCGATCTGCTCCCCCGGCGCGCAACCGTCATTCGCAGTGGCCACCAGCACAGCATCGACGCTGCCGAACTTGTCCCCGGCGATCTCGTCGTCCTCAATGCCGGCGATCGCATCTCCGCGGACATCCGCCTCACCGAGGTGGATGGCTTTCTCCTCGACATATCCACGCTCACTGGCGAAAGCCTTCCCATCCGGCCGCAGCTCGACGAGGTCATCTACTCCGGAACCTTTGCCATGGAGGGCGAAGCCTTCGGATACGTCATCGCCACCGGCAGCGCCACGCGCCTGGCGCAGATTCAGCAGCTCACCTCCGCCGGTCAGCGGCCGCGCACTCCGCTTGCGCACGAGCTCGATCGCGTCGTCCGCATCATTGCGCTCGTCGCCGTCGCTGTCGGCACGCTCTTCCTCGGCATTGCTCTGCTCGTCGGCATCCGCGCCAGTGACGGCTTCCTCTTCGCCATCGGTGTCACCGTCGCGCTCGTGCCGGAAGGCCTTCTGCCCACCGTGACTCTCGCGCTCGCCATCGCTGCGCAGCGCATGGCCGCGCGCGGCGCCCTCGTGCGCCACCTTGAGTCCGTAGAGACCCTCGGCTCCACAACCTTCATCTGTACCGACAAAACCGGCACACTCACTGAGAACAAAATGTCTGCCGTCGAGGCGTGGATGCCGCAGGGCAGCCTGTCCTTCCAGAGCTCCGGCTACGATCCCACCAGCCCCATCTCCGTCGAGGAGCACCTGCTCGTCCCGCTCCGCGAGCTCGCCCTGGCCGCGTCCATTCACGCCAGCGGCAAGGCCGTCCTCCGCAACGGCCAGTGGTCTTCTGAGGGCAATCCGCTTGAGGTCGCGCTCGAAGTCCTCGCCCGCCGCCTCGGCTGGAACATCGAAGCAGAAGAGGCAGCGCATCCCATCCGTCGCCGCTATCCCTTCGATCCCATTCGCCGCAGAATGTCTCTTGTCTTCGACAGCCAGACCATCGTCCGCGGAGCGCCTGAGGCCGTTCTCGCGCTCTGCAACAACGCAGCCCCGGCACAGCAGGCCGTTCTGCAGATGGCCGAGCGTGGCCTCCGCGTCATCGCCGTCGCCGCGCGCCGCCTGTCTGCCGGCCAGCTCCCGCAAACGGCAGAAGCCAACGAGACCGACCTCACGCTCCTCGGCATCCTCGGCATCGAGGATCCGCCTCGCTCCGGCGTCGAAAACTGCATCGCCGACTGCCGACGCGCCGGAATCCGCGTCGCCATGGTCACCGGCGATCATCCGCAAACCGCGCGCGCCATCGCACGCCAGGTCGGCCTCTGGACCTCGGACAATTTCAGCATCGAGGGCCGCGATCTTCCGCAGGATGAAGAGCTGCTCGGGGCGCTCGTGGACCGCGACGGCTTCATCGTCAGCCGCGTCTCGCCTGAGGACAAGCTCCGCATCGCTCGCGCTCTCCGCAAACGCGGCCATGTCGTCGCCATGACCGGCGACGGCGTCAACGACGCTCCCGCCCTGCACGCAGCCGATATCGGCATCGCCATGGGTATGTCCGGCACTGACGTCGCCCGCGAGGCCGCCGACCTCGTCCTGCTCGACGACAACTTCGCCACCATCGTCGCCGCCGTCGAGCAGGGCCGCACCACCTTCAGCAACGCTCGCCGCTTTCTCACCTATCACCTTACAGACAACGTCGCCGAGCTCACTCCGTTTGTCATCTGGGCGCTCTCCGGCGGACGCTTCCCGCTCGTCCTCAGCGTCCTCCAGGTCCTCTGTCTCGACATCGGCACAGACATCCTTCCCGCTGTCGCACTCGGCGCGGAGCCCTCCAGCGCGCGTGCGCTTGCGCAGCCGCCCTTCGGCCGCCACCTCGTCAACTCCGCTCTGCTGCTGCGCGCCTTCATCGTCCTCGGCCTCACCGAGTCGCTCGCGGAGATGGCTGCTTTCCTCATCGCCATCTTTGCCGGCGGCTGGCGGCCAGGCCTGCCCATCCCCACCGGAGAGCTCTTCGCAGCCGCCTCCGGTGCGGCCTTCACCGCCGTCGTCGCCGGCCAAATGGCCAACGCGCTTGCCTGCCGCAGCGTTCGCCTGTGGCCCGGCAGGCTCGGCTGGTTCACCAATCACTATCTCGTCCTCGCCATACCCATTGAGGCAGCCATGCTCGCATGCTTCCTTTACATCGCGCCGCTTGCCCGGCTGCTGGGCCATGCCCCACCCACCGCCGCCGGATACCTCACCGCGCTGCTGGCCATTCCCGCCGTGCTCCTTGCAGACACGCTGCAAAAACACTACGCCCGCCGCGCTGCGCAGCGCGCGTCCACACGCAAGTCCCTGCTTTTGTAATGGGATCAGAAGACGGCAGCCATCCGGCCTGGGAGATGGTGGGCAGTGAGGGACTCGAACCCCCGACATCCTGCTTGTAAGGCAGGCGCTCTAACCAACTGAGCTAACCGCCCACACGCGGCGGCAGAACCACACAGGGTCCTCTGTCATCATACCAGTCTATGGCCTCCGGCGCGGCCCCGTTCCGCCCCGGTTGATACACTCAGCCCGTGAGCCAACTTATCGTCAACGCAGATGACTTCGGGCTTACCTCCGGGGTCAATCGCGCCATTCTTGAGCTGCACCAAGCCGGCGTTCTCACCAGCGCCACGCTCATGGCCCGCGCCGCGGCCACGGCAGAGGCCATCGAACTCGCCCGCGCAACGCCCACCCTCGGCGTCGGCTGCCATGTCGTCCTGGTAGATGGCGAACCGGTGCTGCCGCCCAGCCAGTTGCCCACGCTCGTCGATCCCGCCACCGGCCGCTTCTCGCCCACCCTCGGAGCCTTCCTCAAGCGCCTTCTCTCCGGCCGCATCCGCGCAGCGGAGATCGAAGCCGAAGCCGCCGCGCAAATCTCCCTGCTCCAGAGCCACGGCCTGAGCCTCACCCACATCGACACGCACAAGCACACCCACATGTTCCCCGCCGTGCTCCGCCCCGTGCTGCGCGCAGCCGCCAGCGCCGCCATCTACGCCGTCCGCAACCCGTTTGAGCCTGCCTGGAGCGTGCGCGCCACGCCCGGCGCTCCGTTCCTGCGGCGTGCTCAGGTCCACATGCTGCGCCGCCTCCAGCCCGCGTTTCGCCGCATCGCCACGCAACAGGGCTTTGTCACGCCCGATGGCGCCATCGGCGTCCTCGCCACCGGCACGCTCGACTCAGCCACCGTCGCCTCCCTGCTCTCCGCGCTGCCGCCGGGCACCTTCGAGCTCGTCTCCCACCCCGGCTACAACGACGCCGATCTGGCCCGCGTGCGCACCCGCCTGCGCGACTCCCGCGAAACCGAGCGCCAGGCGCTCGCAACCCTGCGGCAATTCCCCGCGGTCCCCCTCATCCACTTCGCTCAACTTCCGCCCGCCGATTCTTCGTTACGTTAAACTGGTTTGCGCGCCGAATCCCAGCGCCGCCCTGTCGCGTCCAAACAGCAGCGAGACAACTCACAGGATTAAGAAGACACCATGCGCATTGGTATTACCTGCTATCCCACCTACGGCGGCTCCGGCGTGGTGGCCACGGAACTCGGCATCGAACTCGCGGCCGCTGGTCACGAGGTCCACTTCATCTCTTACTCGCAGCCCTTCCGCCTGAATGGGCGCAATGACGGCATCTTCTACCACGAGGTGCCCGTCTCCAACTATCCCCTCTTCGAGTTCCCCCCCTACGATCTCGCGCTCGCCTCGCGCATGGCCGAGGTGGCCGAGTACAACGAGCTCGACCTGCTCCACGTCCACTACGCCATCCCGCACTCCGTCAGCGCGCTGCTGGCCCGTCAGATGCTCGCCAGCCGCGGCCGCCGCCTGCCGTTCGTCACCACCCTGCACGGCACAGACATCACCCTCGTCGGCCTCGACCGCAGCTACCTGCCCATCACCACCTACGCCATTCAGGAGAGCGACGGCGTCACCAGCATCTCCCAGTATCTGAAAGAAAAGACCATCGCAGACTTCGGCGTAACCCGCCCCATCCAGGTCATCCCCAACTTCGTCAACTGCGACATCTACATGCCCATCAAAGACGAGGCCGTGCGCGCCGAGGCCCGCCGCCGACTGGCAAAGCCCGGCGAGGCCATCCTCATTCATCTGTCCAACTTCCGCCCCGTCAAGCGCGTCGTCGATGTCGTCAAGGTCTTCGCGCGCGTCCTCCGCGAGATTCCCGCGCAGCTCGTCCTCGTCGGCGACGGCCCCGACCGCTCCGCGGCCGAGTGGCTCGCACACGACCTCAGAATTCATGACCGCATTCACTTCCTCGGCAAGCAGGACCGCGTCAACGAGCTGATCCCCCTCGCCGATCTCATGCTCATGCCCAGCGAGCTGGAGTCCTTCGGCCTGGCGGCTCTTGAGGCCATGGCCTGCAAGGTTCCGCCCATCGCCACCCGCGTCGGCGGCGTACCGGAGCTCATCGACGACGGCGTCAGCGGTCTGCTCTATCCCGTCGGTGACGTCGATGCAATGGCCAGCGGCATCGTCAGCCTGCTCAAGGACAGGGACCGCCTTGAGGTCATGCGCGACGCCGCGCGCAAGACCGCGCGCACCCGCTTCTGCTCCACGCTCATGGTGCCGCAATACGTCAGTTATTACGAGTCGGTGCTGAACCGCACCTAGCCTGGCCGGCCTTTACCGCGAGGCCACCGTATCCAGCTCAAATCGTGGCGTAAAGCCGATCTGCTTCCAGAACGTCTCCACCAGATCCTTCGCCTCCGCGGTCGTCTCCGCGGTCAGGCGCAGCAGAATGTCGCCCTTCGTCTCCTCCGCCAGGTCCTTCGCCTCCACGACCATCGCAATGCACTTCTCGCTGCGATACGTGCACGCCGCCAGGTCGGCAATCGAAAGCCGCGTCGTCGGCGTCGCCAGCACCGTTCGTGGCGGAGCCATCCGGTCCAGCAGGCAAAAGATCTCCAGCTTCGACTCCAGCTCGTCCGGCACGCAGTCAATCGCCAGGTCCGCCTCGCGCACCGCATCCTCCACCGTGGAGACAAAATCTACCATCGGCAGCGCCTCCGGGCCCAGCTGCTGCCGCAGCGTCTCCCGCGCATGATGCAGATTGGCCGGCATCACGTCCTCCAGCAGCACGCGATACCCCGCGCGCGCCGCCAGCAGCGCCAGCCGCCTGCCCAGCGGTCCTGCTCCAATAATGGCTACTGTGCTCACGTGTCCCTTACTTGGCGGCCAGCGCCTTCACCACGTCTTCCACGTTCGGCCGCGACTGCTGCAGATGCTCTGCCACGCGGGCGCGTTCTTCTGCGGAGAGGCCGGGTGCGGCTGCCAGAACCCGGCGCAGGGTCACCGCAACATCGTCAAGGTAGTTCATCAGGCGAATAGCTTCTCCAGAGAGCGGCATGGGACTCCTCGGTATGTAATCTCAACTCCCATTGTATGGGCTGCCATCCCGATGCGGAAAGCCCACCCCGCTCACCGCCCGCTTTGCGCCTCCAGTTGAAACACGCGATTGCGCTCCGACTCGCGCTCCACGGCACGCCGTCTGCCCGCCAGCAGTTGCGCCGCGCCAATCTCGCCGCAGACGCGCCCCGTCTTGCGATCGATCACCAGCATCTCCATCACGCCGGTCGTTGCCATCTCCTCGGCCACCTCGCGGCAGGTCTCGTCCTCGTAGGCAAATACCTCCGGCAGCGGCATCGCGGTTCCATCGCCCAGCGCTTCCGGCTCCAGCCTCGTCATCACCGCCGCCACGCTCACCGTCTCCAGCGGATCCACGCCGTACTCCCGCGACAGGTGATACCCGCGCCGGCTCAGCTTCTCCGTCAATATTGACCGCGGCATAATCAGCGACGTCACCAGGTACGACGCAATGCATGCCAGCGTCAGCGGCAGCAGCGCCGGCAGCGCGTGCGTCAACTCCAGGCTGAAGAGGATGGCCGTCATCGGCACGCCCAGCGCGCCTGCCAGCATCGCGCCCATGCCCATCAGCGCCCACAGCGCCTGAGCCTCGCCCGGCAAATGCGCCAGCCGCGCCAGGGTCTCGCCCATCGCCGCGCCAATCATCAGCAGCGGCGCCAGCACGCCGCCAGACGTGCCCGAGCTCAGTGAGAACGCCCACATCAGCGACTTCGCAATCAGCAGTCCAATCAGCAGCTGCAGCGGAGCGTTCCCGCGCAGCAGCTCGGCAATATTGTCATAGCCCACGCCCAGCCCGCGCGGAAAGAACACGCCGCCCACACCAATCCCGATGCCGCCAATCGCCGGCCACCACATCCAGTGGATACGCAACCGCCCGCAGATATGCTCAAACCCGTCCTCCAGCCCATACATCAGCCGGCTCAGCCCCGCGGAGGCCAGCCCCACCAGCATCCCCAGCGGAACCGCCACCAGCAGCGAACGTTGCAGCGGAATGCTACCGTGCAGTTCCACCGGAAACAAAGGCCCCGTGCCCAGCCATCCAATGCGCAGCGCGCCCGCCATCACGCTCGCCACCGCCACCGGCACCAGCGAGCGCGGACGCCACTCAAACAGCAGTAACTCCACCGCCAGCAGAATCGCCGCCACCGGCGCGGCAAATGTGGCCGACATGCCCGCCGCCGCGCCCGCCACCAGCAGCGTCGTGCGCTCCGCATCCGTCAGCTTCAGCCACTGCGCCACCAGCGACCCGAACGCGCCGCCTGTCATGATGATCGGCCCTTCCGCGCCAAATGGCCCGCCCGATCCAATCGCAATCGCCGCCGACACAGGCTTCAGCACTGCAACCTTGGGATCGACACGCGCGCCGCGCAGCAGGATCGCTTCAATCGCCTCCGGAATCCCGTGTCCGCGAATCTTGTCCGATCCGTAATGCGCCATCAGCCCCACCAGCAGCCCACCTATCGCCGGCACAAACAGCATCGCCCACGGCGGCAGCGTCGACCCCGCTGGCCCCACCGCCGCCAGGCTCAAGCGGTGGTAGTAGAACAGGTTCGTCGCCAGCGCAATCGCCTTCAGCAGCAGCACGGCCAGCATCGCCGCGCCCACGCCGATAACCAGCGCCACACCCGTCAGCAGCCACGCCCGGCTGTCTACCGTAAAGTCGCGCAACGCCGAGGGTCTTGACTTCATTCCGCCACCTCACCCGCGCGCTCGCCCATATGTTTTTGAATCAACTCCAGCGCAGCCAGCAGTTGCGGAGCGCGTTCTTTCAGCTCCCGCGCATGATCGCCGGAAAGCCTGTCCAGAACCCGCCTGCCCTTGCGCGTCACCCGCAAAACTGCTCTCCGCCTGTCCTCCGGGTCCACCGTGCGCTCCAGCAGTCCTTCCCGCTCTGAGCGGTCCACAAGCTCTACCGTGCTGTTATGCCGCAACCCCAGCCGCGCTGCGGCATAGGCAATCGTCACCTGCTCACCCTCAGCCGCTCCAGCGGCCTGCAGCAGCAACTGGTGCTGCTGCGGGTGCAGCCCTGCCTCCAGCGCCGCATTTTCGCTGAAGTGCAAAAATCGCCTCAGCTCGTAGCGAAACTCCGCCAGGTTCCTCAGCAGCTCGTCCGAGTCCGATGCCGTACGCCTTGCGCTCATATTTATATCGTGACACGATATATTTAATTGCGCAAGCGAATTCCCGCCACCCGTCGCGTCCGCCCTATAGCGTGCGCTTGAACAGCGGCGTCGCAATCAGCAGCGTGCCAATGCCAAACGTAAACAGGAACAGCAGGTCGCCGTGGATCGCCGCAAAACCACCGTCCTTCAGCAGAATCGCCTTGAACCCGTGAATGGCATACGTAAACGGATCCACCACCGCAATCGCCCGCAACCACGGCGGAAACGCGGCAATCGGATAGATCGCGCCCGAGGGGAAGAACAGCAGCGTATTCAGCACTCCAAACATGGCGCGCGGCACCAGCGGATCATCCACTCGCACCATCATCAGGAACATCATGCCGTTGAACGCAATCGACGTCCCCAGAATCAGCAGGAACAGTTGCAGCAGCGCCTGCGGATGAAAGATCACGCCCAGCCCCGCCATCAGCGATCCAATCACCGTCAGCGAAATCCCGCTCAGCACCGCCTTGATCGCGCCAGCGATGTTCAGCCCCATCACCAGTTCCAGCTTCGTAATCGGCGTTACCAGGTATCCCTCATGCACGCCGCGCGCCTTGTCGTCGATGTACAGCATGCCGCCGCCGATCATCACCGAGATGTACATCGCCAGCGCCACCGACCCCGACAGCAGATACTTCATGTACTCCACAAACGGATACAGCTCCACAATCTCCAGCGCAATCTGCTTCACCACGCGATCCTGAATCACCGGCTGATTCAGTGCGCTCACCAGCGACTGCATCTCGCCCTCAATCGCCGCGCTCGTAAACTGGTCGGAGTTGTCCACCACCAGCCCCAGTCGTGGCGCGTCCTTCGCATACACGCGCCGTGAAAACTGCGCTGGAATAATCACCGCCGCATCCACCTTGCCCGTGCGCACATCCTCCGCCGCCTCGCGCTGGTCCGCGTAGTTCACCGTGGTAAACGTGGCAATGTTCACCGCCACCGAGTCAAACGCCTCGCGCACCCGCACCGCCTGCGGTCCGTGATCGTAGTCCACCACCGCCACCCGTGCCCCGCGAATCTTCCCGCCAAACGCGTTGCCCAGGATGACCAGCTGCACCAGCGGCAGCATCATCGACATCACCATCAGCACCGGCGAGCGAAAGAACTTGCGCATCTCGCGCTCCACAATCGCGAGCATTCGATTCATGGCTGCGCTCCCGGCCTCGGCGGCATAATAAAGTTCACCGGCTTCACCTGCTCATCGCGCAACTGCCGTCCCGTGTAGTGCACAAACACATCATCCAGCGAGGTGTTTTGTACACTCAGCGAGGTCAGCGTCTCGCCCATCGCCGCGGCCATCTCCACCAGCTGCGTCGTCGTCTGCGATCCATTCGACGTCAGCACGCGATACACCCCCGCCGACTGCGACTGCACTTCCGTCACGCCCGGCAACGCCTCCAGCCGCGCCTGCCACTGCTCGCTCTCCGTGGCAAACTGTACCTCCACCACATTCGAGCCCGGTACGCTCTGCTTCAGTTCCACCGGAGTCCCCAGAGCCACCAGCGTCCCGTGATCCACAATCGCAATTCGGTCACAAAGCCGGTCCGCCTCCTCCATGTAATGCGTCGTCAGCAGCATCGTCAGGTTGCGCGACTTCTTCAGGTTGTTCAGCATCTCCCACACCGCAATGCGCGAAACAGGATCAAGCCCCGTCGTCGGCTCATCCAGAAAAAAGATGCGCGGATCATGCACCAGCCCGCGCGCAATCTCAAGCCTGCGCCGCATGCCGCCAGAGAGTGTCTTCGTCTGCGCACCGCGCCACTTCAGCAGGTCCACCGCCTCCAGCACCTCGGCAATATTCCGCTCGCGCTCCGCGCGCGGCACGCTGTACAGCTTTGCGTAAATACTCAAATTCTCCTCAACCGTCAGGTCCTGGTCGCTGGTCAGCGCCTGCGGAATCACCCCAATCATCCGCCGCACCGCATTCGAGTCCTTCGCCACATCGTGGCCGCCCACCAACGCGCGCCCCGCCGTCACCGGAATCAGCGTCGTCATCATCCGGATCAGCGTGCTCTTGCCCGCGCCATTCGGCCCCAGCAGTCCAAATATCTCGCCCTCTGCAACGGAAAAGCTGATGCCCTTCACCGCCTCAAAGTCGCCGTAGCGCTTCACAATGTTCTCCACCGCCATCGCTACCGGCACAGCGCTCTTGCCATTGCCACGCGCAGCCGGCTGCTCGCCCGGTGCTTCCGGCAAGCGCTTCTCGCCATGCGTCATCGCTTCACCAGCTTGCTTTGCGGAATAAACACCTCCGCCGTCATCCCCGGAACAAAGCGCTCCCCCGGATTCGGAATCAGCAGCTTCAGCTGCACCGTCTTGATGTCGCGCTTGCGTCCTCCGTTGATGTCGCGCTGCGTGGCAAAATCCGCCTCCGCGGCCTTGGCAATCACCTTGCCCTGCACCGCCGCGCCGCTCGGCATCACCACGCGCAGGCTGTCTCCCAGCTGCACCGCATCCGCATCGGTCTCCGGCAGCGGGGCGTACACCCACGTCTGCGTCAAATCCACTATCGTCGCAATGGTTCCGCCCGCGCCCAGCACCTCTCCCTGCCGCGCCGCCAGCACGTTCACCTGGCCGCTCACCGGCGCAAACACCTTCGCATACTCCAGTTCCACGCCTGCCTGGTTCGCCAGCGCCTTCGCATTCCGCGCCTGCTCCCGCGTCGACGCCACCGTGCGCGCCGTCGCCGTGGCTAGCAACTCATGCGCGCGCGCCTGCTTCAGCGCAGCCTCGGCCGCAGCTACGTTCTCGCGCGCCGTCTGCTCCGCGGCCTGCGCCGCCTGCAGACTCGTCACCGCCTCTTCGCGCGCCTGCTCGCTCGCAATGCCCTGCCCAGCCAGTGCCACCGTGCGCGTCGTGTCCGCCTGCTGATGCGCCACATTCGCCTCAGCCTGCGCCAACGCCGCCTTGGACGCGCGTAGTTGCGCCTCTGCGCTCGCCGTCGCGCTGCTCACCTCGCCGCGCGTCTGCTGCTCCGTCGCCACCGTCTCGCTCAGCTTGTAGCCGCCGCTCGCCGCGGTAGCGTCCGCTGCCTGCCGCGCGGCCTGCAGATCGTCGCTCTCCAGCACGGCCAGCAACTGGCCCGCCTCCACCCGCTGCCCCTCATCCACCGCAAGCGTTTCAATCCGTCCCGGAATCTTCGCGCTCACCAGCACCTCATTCGCGTCCACCGTGCCAATCAGCTTCAACTCGCTCGACGACCGCGCCGTCAGCAGGTACCAGATCAGCGAGCCCACCATCAGCACGCCCAGGATCAAGAAGACTCTATTTCTCGCGTTCATCCTTCCTCCCCATCCTCAGCCGCTCGCGATTCACCTCCGGCATCGGCATATCCGCCAGCACGCGCGCCGCCAGTTCCGCGCCGCGACGCCGGTCGCGAAACACCGCCTGCCCCAGAAACTCCACCAGCGCCTTTCGCCGCGCCGCCAGCGCCTCCGTTGCCAGCGGATCCATCGACATCACCATCCGCCACACCGGCGCGCTCAAAAAATAAAAAACATTCGCGCCCAGCGCTGACAGGTGGATCTGCATCCAGTCCGCCTCAATCAGTTCGCCCGTCTCCATGCCCTCGCGCACCATCGACTCGTACATGTGCTGCACCGGCCCGAACACGTTCTTCACCAGCACCGCCATCGCGCCCGGCTCGCCCCGATGCAGCCGCATCATCTCCTGCTGCAGCAGGCTCTGGAAATCCTCCTGCGCCAGAATGCGGTCAAAGTGGTCCAGCGCGGCGCGCAGCAGCCGCTCGCCCGCCGTCGCCCGGCTCGTCAGCACCGCCATTGACCGGTCCCGGATCCGCGTCGCAATCAGCTCCAGCGCCGCTGCATACAGCTTCTCCTTGCTGCCGTAGTAGTAGTACAGCAGCGCCTTGTTCACGCCCGCCCGCTCGGCAATCCGGTCGGTCCGCGCCCCCGCCAGCCCCAGCGCGCTAAACTCGCGCAGAGCCGCGTCCAATATCCGGCTGCGCGAATCTCCCTGCCGCTCCCCGCTATCTTTTATCCTGCTCGCCATAATTAACTAACCAGTTAGTAAATTACCCCGCCCAGCCCCACTTGGCAATAGCCCCCTTTCCCCGCACCGACCTTACCGGCAGCTGCCCCACCCAACCACTGTCATCTTGAGCGAGCGCAGCGAGTCGAAAGATCCGCGGTTGCCTTTCGCACACTCCGCAGCACGCCAAGTGCCGGGTGCCCCATCCATGGCGTCCGCCGCAGCGGGCGACATGGGTGGGAGAGCACGAGCCCGCCAAGCAGCCTTAGACTGCTTGCGATATGGCGTGCGGCCCAGGTCTCAGGTGCGCTCACTCACCGCCACACCCGTGGGTGCCCCATGTCTCGCCTTTGAGACCTGGGTGAGCGCAAACCCCGCCCAGCCCGCTCCGGGAAGGGGACGGGCTTCAGCCCGTACATCCACCGCCGCAACAAAAACGGGGGCTTCAGCCC
>JAJXWS010000010.1 GCA_021781495.1 Acidobacteriota bacterium
GACTCTCTTTGATTCTATCAGCCACGATTCTGCTGACCGGAGGCAAACTGCTCAACATGGCCTGGCCTGTCTTCATGGAGCAGCTTCTCGATGAAAGTAATGAACGCGAATATCGCAACGATGTCGATGGTCGAGAGTCCCTCGATGGTGCGTGCCCATACCCAATGCGTTCCCCACGGCCAGGCCACAAAGGAAAAGAACACCACGTGCGCCGCCACAACAGAAGCGATTGTGATCCAGAACCACGGCCGTTTTCTGAGCTCCCAATGACCCCAAACCACGAACACCGGAACGATGATCGTAATGTTGACCGGCCAGAAGAGTTGCAAAACGCCAAAATGGTCGAGCGCCATGCAGAGCAGCAGCGACCACGCCATCACGGCCAAAAGCCACCTTCCCCGCAACTTCTTCTTTCTTAGCTCCGCAAGCCCTTTTCCTCCCAGCTTATCGATCACGGTCTTGCGGTGCGGCTCGATGCTGTGCGGTCGTAACTTGTGCAGTTGTGCCGGGTCCAGATGGCGTTTCTCCATTTCGAGAGCCAAAGCCTGCTTCGCCGCCGGCACAAGGTCCCGCCGACCGCGGAAAACTCTCGCCAGTTCCCAGTCCGCCATTTGGGAGTAGGTCGTTTCAAAGGACTGTTCGTTCATGCTCGTCGCGTCAACTCGGCCTGCCAGGAGTCTATCCCCCGCAAGTCGAAAGCGTCAGCCTCAAAAGGGCGCCTCGTGCTCTTACCGCCCTCACAGCCGCGCCAGCGCCTCTGCCGAGCGCAGCCTGCGCTCCAGGTGCCGCTCCAGCGATTGCAGCGTAAAACGGCGCAGATCCTGGCAGCGTCGCCTGTTCCACGGCTCGCCGGCAAAGGCCGCCACCGGCTCGCGCAACATACGCTGCGCCAGCCGCCAGGAATCCGCGCAGAGTTCACTGGCGTTCCCCGCGTGATGCACCGCGCAGAACAGCCCGTCGCCCAGCACGTTGAAGCGGACCTCCCCGGCCTTCAGCGCCTCGCCGCAGGCCGTACAGTGGCCAATGTCGGGCAGCAGTCCCATCAGCCGCGTCATCCATAACTGGAAGTACGTGAGCGGCATCCACGGCTGCTCTACCGTCGTCTGCTCCAGCACGGCGGCCAGCAGGCGGAAGACCGTCTCCTGCGGATCGTGCTCCGGCAGGGCCTCGTCCAGCAGCTCCGCATACAAGCTCAGCACGGCCAGCCGAACCGCGTCCACCGGGGCGGCCAGCGGCGACCGCACAATCTCCAACTGATCCAGCCGCACCAGTTCCTGCCGCGGACGCTCCGCAAACCAGGCCCGCGCCAGCGTCATCGGCTCCAGCGCGCCGCCAAAGCGCTTGCGGCTCTTCAGCGCGGACTTCGCGATGCCGCTCAGCCGGCCGTAGTCGCGCGTGAACAGGCTCACCACCAGGTCAGCCTCATGCACCGGCCAGGTGCGCAGAACCACGGCTTCTGAGGTCAGCACTGCCATCTGCTTGCGTCATCCTGATTGCGTTTGCCCCGGCCCGCATCCTGCGCACAAACACGAACGCGCATCCCGCAGCACGGAATGCGCGTCGTCCGGCAAACCTGAGGTGGTTTAGCGGCCGTAGTGAGCGGCGTTCTTCTCGGCAAAGTGAGCCCACTTCTCCGGCAGGTCGTCCTGCGCAAAGATGGCCGAAACCGGGCAGGCCGGGACACACGCGCCGCAGTCGATGCACTCGACCGGGTCAATGAACAGCTGGTCCGACTCTCCGAAGCCAGCCTCGTCCTTCTTGGGGTGGATGCAATCGACCGGACATGCGTCTACACAGGCGGTGTCCTTGGTGCCGATACAGGGTTCTGCAATCACATATGCCATCGTTGATTTCTCCGAGGTGGGTGAACCTTCGACGCTGATAGTAGCACACGACCCTTGCGGCTGACTCTCTCCGAATTCGCAACTGTTTTGCCATGCGGGAATGCGACCCACGCGCATGCGTCAGTGGCCGCGCGCCGCCCGCCGCGCAGCCCACTCCTGCGGCGTGGGAATCGGCGCCAGATTGCGCCCGGCAAACATGTCCGAGAAGAAGCCCAGCAATTCCTCGTGTATCCGGCCGTTGGAGGCGAGAACTTCGCGGCTGTTCAACTCAAACTGGCCGCCGGAGAAGTCCGTCACCCGTCCTCCGGCCTCCTGCACCAGCAGGATCCCCGCCGCCGTGTCCCACGGGTTCAGGTTGAACTCCCAGAAGGCATCCAGCCGCCCGGCCGCCACATAGGCCAGGTCCAGCGCCGCGGAGCCTGCACGCCGCACGCCGTGCGAGCGCAAAGTGAACTCCTGGTAGAAGTGGATGTTCGGGCTCTGGTGCCGCTTGCGGCTCGGAAACCCCGTGGCTACCAACGCCTCGGCCAACTCCGGCGACTGGGAGACGTGCAGAGGCCGCTCGCCCAGCCGTGCCCCCTTGCCGCGCTCCGCCGTAAACATCTCATCGCGCAGCGGGTCATAGATCACCGCCGCCACCAGCGTGCCGTCCTGCTCCGGCTTCAGGCCCTCGGGGCGCTGCTCCAGCCCCAGGGAAACGCAGAACTGCGGAAACCCGTGTGCAAAATTCGTCGTCCCATCCAGCGGGTCCACATACCAGCGAAACTCGCGCTCCAGCCGCTCGCGCGTGCCTTCCTCGCCATACACGCCGTGCTCCGGAAAGACCTCGCTCAGCCGCGTGCGAATCAGCTTCTCCACGGTCCGGTCGGCCACCGTCACCAGGTCCACATCGCCCTTGTACTCGGTCTCCACGCCCTGGTGGAAGAACTCGCGCAGGCGCGCGCCTGCCTCGCGCGCAATCTCCGCCGCCCGGGGCACCCACACCCACCCGGCGCCGCTCAATGTGCCACCTCGCCCGCCGCGTGGCCACCCTCGCCGGGCAGGCGCAGACCGCGCTTCCGCCCGGTCTCGGTAATCGTCTGGATCTGGTTCTTGTAGATAAACAGGTTCGGCTTGCCCTCCCGCGTCAGGCGCACCATGCTGTCGTCAAAGTACTCAATCCAGCCGCGCACAACCTCGCCATCCTGCAGCTTGATGGCAACGTTGATCTGGCGCTCGCTGAGCGATCGAAGATACAGCGCCTCCTGACCGGTCTCTCCCGGCGGAGGCGTCTTGGAACGAAGACGCGAGGACATGGATGGGGTCATATCGTCATTTTAGATGCAGAAATGCGGCATCGCGGCACGGCGCGCCACGCGCCCGCCGCCGATTACCGGCCCACCGGCGAGTCCGCGTAGTATCCGGTTCGATAGCGGATGTGGAACGACTGCTCCGCCGCTCGCGGAACCGTGACGCTCACGCGATGGAAGTCGACGCCCGGCTCCTGATTGCGCGGATAGTAGCCCAGCAGATACTGCGTGCGCAGGTCCTCGCTCACGCGCGCAAAGGCCTTGTCGAGCCCGCCCTCGTCGGCATAGAAGCTCTTGCCGCCGGTCTGCTCCGCCAGCGTAATCAGCGCGTGCTCGCCGCCAATGTCGCGGCCGGCGCTGGCCTCAATGGGCACATCGATAATGCTGTAGATCATCACGTCGTTGCGCAGCGCCTGCTCCAGCGCCTGCGCGTAGGTGGTGTTCTTGGCCGTGTCGCCGCCGTCTGAGACCAGCACCAGCACCTTGCGCCCATCCTTGCGCGCCAGCTGTTGCGATGCCAGGTAAATGGCGTCATAGAGCGCCGTCGATTCCCCGCCCCGCAACTGCCCCAGCCCGCGGTCAATCTGCCCAAGGCTGCTGGTAAACGGCGTCAGCTCGCGCACATATGTGGCAAACTCAATCAGGCTCATCTGGTCCTGCGGGCGCATCAGGGCATGCGCAAACGTCCGCCCCGCATCGCGCACCAGCGCGCGATCCTTGTAGACGCTCTCGCTGGTATCAATCGCCAGCGTCAGGTTCAGCGGCAGCTCTGACTGGCGCTCAAACAGCGCAATCTTCTGCGGACGCCCATCCTCGCTGACGGCAAAGTCCTCGCGCGTAAGGCCGCCCACAATCGCGCCATTCTGGTCCGTCACGTTCACAAAGACGTTCACCAGCTTCACGTCCATGCGCAGCGTCACGTCCTGCGCCGGCAGCACCGGCGCAGCCGCCAGCAGCCACGCAAGGCACAGCACCGCAGCGGACCGGCCCGCGCTACTGCGCATCCGCGGCCTCCACCCCAATGCCCGCGGGAAAGGGCTCGCCGTCGGCCCAGACCGCGCCATCCACGAACGTCTCCTTCTTCCAGATGGGAACCGTCTTCTTCAGCGTGTCAATCAGCCAGCGGCAGGCATCAAACGCCTGCGCGCGATGCGCGGACGCCACCACAATCAGCACGCTGGTCTCGCCAACGCCCAGGCGTCCCAGCCGGTGCACGATGGTCACCTGCCGCACGCCAAACCGGCTCCTTGCCTCGCGCGCCAGCTCGTCCATCTGCTTCCGGGCCATCTCTTCGTAGGCCTCGTAATCCAAGTGTAGGGTCTTCCGGCCGCGCGTATTGTTGCGCACAATGCCGTCAAACACCACCACCGCGCCATCTTCTCCGCGTTTGGCCTCGGCCGCCAGCTTGTCCGCGTCGATGCGCTCGCGCACCAACGCCGTGTAAACCGGCTCTTCACCCACTTCCTCCGCCGCGCCGCTTCCGCCGGAGACCGGCGGCAACAGGCCCACCTCGTCGCCCTCCGCCAGCGGCTGAGCTGCCACGGCATACTCCGCGTTCACGCTCACCGCAATCCCGCGCAGCTGCAATCCCGGCCGGCTTTCGCTCAGCCGCGCCAGCAGATCCGCCACCGTTGCGCCCTTCGGCAACTCCACCGGAACGGCCTCCGGACCGAGCACATCTTTCAGCACGCCAAAGGCGAGCACTCGCACCTGCATCATAGAAAGAAGCATACCGCCTGATGTGATTTAGACGCGCAAGACCGTATTCCGACGGCAACGCGTCTCATGCGCCGGGTTGCGCCATGCGAGACAGGGAGGGCAGGCAGTTTCGCCCGTCCTCCCCGCTTCCGTTGGCGCCCTGCCTGTGCCGCGCTCGTCTGCGGCGCAGGTCAGGGCCGCGCGGAGCTCGCAATCGCGTTACGCCGAGGCCACCGGACCCGTCGCCGCCTGCGTATCCGGCCGGGGTCGCATCAGCGGCAAGGCCACGGCCAGCACGTCCTCAATGCGGCTGGCGTAGTGCACCGCCACGCCCTCCATCATCTCCGGCGGCAAGTCCTCTTCCACATCCTGGCGATTGTCCGCCGGCAGGATGATGGTTTTCACGCCTGCCCGGCGCGCCGCCAGGAACTTCTCCTTGATGCCGCCTACCGGCAACACGTTGCCGCTCAGCGTAATCTCACCGGTCATCGCCGTCAGCGGGCGCACCGGCGTATCGGTCAGCAGCGAAGCCAGCACCGTGGCCATCGTCACGCCCGCCGAAGGGCCGTCCTTGGGAATGGCTCCCGCCGGTACATGGATGTGCAGATCCATGTCCTTGGTGAAGTCCTCCGTCAGCCCCAGCAGCGCAGCGTTCGAGCGCACCCAGGTCAGCGCGGCCTGCATGGATTCCTGCATCACCTCGCCAATCTGCCCCGTCATGGTGAAGCCGCCCTTGCCCTTCATCTTGTTGGCTTCAATAAACAGGATGTCGCCTCCGGCCGGTGTCCAGGCCAGGCCCACCGCCACGCCCGGCCGCTTCACGCGCTCGGCCACCTCGGTCTCCACGCGCACCTGGATGCCGCCCAGAAACTCCTTGATGACCTCCTGCGTCACCACCAGCTTTTCTGCCTTGCCCTCCACCACGTTGCGGGCCTGCTTGCGGCACACCGTCCCAATCACCTGCTCCAGCTTGCGGACGCCGGCCTCGCGCGTGTAATGCCGCGTCAGGTGCTGCACCGCCTCCACCGGAAACTCGATCAGGTCCGTCGTAATGCCGTTCTCCTTGATCTGCCGCGGAATCAGGTACTGGAAGGCAATGTGCACCTTCTCCTCCTCGCTGTAGCCCTGCAGCGGAATGATCTCCATGCGGTCCAGCAGCGGCGGAGGCACCGGGTCCAGCATGTTCGCCGTGGTGATAAACAGCACCTTCGACAGATCAAACGGCACGTCCAGATAGTTGTCGCGGAAGGTGTTGTTCTGCGCCGGGTCCAGAGTCTCCAGCAGCGCCGAGGCCGGATCGCCGCGGAAGTCGCGCCCCAGCTTGTCCACCTCATCCAGCATGATCACCGGGTCATTCGTCTCCGCCCGGCGAATGCTCTGGATAATCTGGCCCGGCAGCGCGCCAATGTAGGTGCGCCGGTGCCCGCGAATCTCCGCCTCGTCGTGCATGCCGCCCAGCGAGATGCGCTGGAACTTGCGTCCCAGGGCCCGCGCAATCGACTTGCCCAGGCTCGTCTTGCCCACTCCGGGCGGGCCCACAAAGCACAGAATCGGCCCCTTCATGTCCGGCTTGAGTTCGAGCACGCTCAGGTAGTCCAGAATGCGGTCCTTCACCTTCTTCAGGCCGTAGTGGTCCTCGTCCAGAATCTCCCGCGCCTTGGCGATATTCACCTTGACGCCCGAGCTGGTGGCCCACGGCAGCATCGCCAGCCACTCAATGTAGTTCCGCGTCAGCGAGTAGTCGGCGGCCATCGGCGACATGTGCGACAGCCGGCTCAGCTCCTTCATCGCCTCCTTCTTCACCTCTTCCGGCATCCCGGAGGCGTCAATCTTCTGCCGCAGATCCTCCACCTCGCGCGTGCCCTCGTCCTGCTCGCCCAGTTCCTTCTGGATGGCCTTGAGCTGCTCGCGCAGATAGTAGTCGCGCTGCGTCTGCTGCACCTGGTCCTGGACCTCGGTCTGGATCTTGTTGCGCAGTTGCTGCACCTCGATCTCCTTGGCAAGGTGCTTGTTCATCTGCTCCAGCCGCCCCAGCACGTCCGGCGCCTCCAGCAGCGACTGCTTGTCCACCGTGGTCAGGAACGGCAGCGACGATGCCACAAAGTCCACCAGCCGCCCCGGATCCTCAATGTTCATCGCGATCGTGCGCAGCTCGTCTGAAAGCGTCGGCGACTCCGCCACAATCTGCTGGAACTGCACGATTACGTTGCGGACCAGCGCCTCTACCTCGGGCGTTGACTCCAGCGCGGTCTCTTCCAGGATCTCCACCTCGGCCACCATGAAGGGCTCCGTCTGCACAAACCGCAGCAGGCGCACGCGCTCCACTCCCTCGGTAAACACAAAGCGGCTCTGGTTGGGCATGCGCACCACCTTGTGCACCGTGGCCAGCGTACCCACCGCGTGCAGGTCGGCCGGCGTCGGCGTATCCAGGCGCGGGTCCTTCTGCGCCGCCACCACAATCGAGCGCTCATCTCCAAGCGATTCAATCAGTTGGATTGAGCTCTCCCTCCCTACCGTCAGGGGCAGCACCGCATGCGGGAACAGCACCGTGTCGCGCACCGGCAACACCGAAATCCGGCGCACCCCGCTGATGCCTTTACCGTTGGGCGTTTCGGGAGGAAGGATATGGGCCTGTTTTGACATTGAGTCCCCTTTTATCAACTTTTCTACATTAGACCACGCAGAATCGGAAAGGTTGCAAGAATCTCATACGCGATTCCCGCCCTCCCCAGTTCCCGCGCCGGGACCGCCCCGGAACAGGCACACAGGGGCAGGCAAGCTGCGGCAACCCTGCCCGCGCCGTGTTGGCGCAGGGCAGGATTCACACGGGTATCAGCATGTAAATAAACAGGTTAGCTGCGGATTGCGGCCTGCTGGGTTGGCAAATTACGGAGCGGGGAGGCTCCGTGGCGGCGGAGGTTAATCGTGGGGGGCCGAGTCTTCCTCTTCTTCCTTGATGGCCGACTCGATCCGTTCCCAGAGGTCATCCTCGGGCTGCTGCACCGGGAAGAGCTGCCGGGCGGCCTCCGCGATGGTTTGCAGGTCAGACAGCAGGGCGCGGCATCGCTCGCAGCTTTGCACGTGGGGGTGGCTGGCCGCGTCGGCTCCGGTACCGATCAGTTCTGCCAGCTGCTCCTGGAACTCCTCGCAGCTCATGGACTTGGGATCGGTCGTCATTGCGCCCCCTCCTTGTTGCGTAAAGACGAGTGCAGTGCATCGCGCAGCTTCAGGCGCGCCTTGTGGAGCTGGGATTTGCTGTTGCCGATGGAGCACTCAAGCATGGCCGCAATCTCATTATGTTCGTAGCCCTCCACGTCGTGAAGGACAAAGATGAGCCGGTATCCGGCCGGCAGGTTCGCCACCGCCCGTTCCAGCGTCAGGCGGTCAATCGAGCCCGTCAGGGACAGGTCCGGCGCGCCAAAGCTGCGTCCCGGCGCGTCGTCGTGCGAGGGCTCCATGGCCTCATCCAGCGAGGTAAGCGAAAGCCCTTTCTTGCGCAGGTGCATCAGCACCACGTTCACGGCCAGCCGGTGCAGCCAGGTGGAGAACGCCGAATCGCCCCGGAAGGTGCCGATCTTGCGATGGAGCTGCAAAAGGCCTCCTGCGTCAGATCCTCGGCCTCGGCCACATTGCCCACCATGCGCAGACAAAGGGAATAGATGCGTCTTTTGTGCAGAAGGTAAAGCTGCGCGAAGGCGGCGTGATCGCCGGCCTGGGCCCTCGCCAGCACCTCGTCCTGCGGCGGGGCCGGCGCTGGCGCTGCCGTGCTCTCCACGACCGCATTCTCCGCGGCGCGGTTGGTCGGTCGGGTGTCAGACACGTCTTTCTGGGAACCGGAACGGGGCATGAACTTCCTTTGTGAGTGGGTCGCACTCCGAACTCGGTCTTGCTGCGCCAAGCATCATTCCTCGTTAGTATAAGGTGCAGCGCTCAAAATGGTAGAGTCCCGGCATCCAGCGACCGGGACCATGCCGCGCAAACTTGCGCCCGGATGCAGGCGGTCCGCGGCGTGTAACGTTATTCCTTGTGTCTGCAGGAGAAATCCACGTTGAAGGCGAAGCCGGCAGGACAGTGCGGTACGAGGTGCGGAGTTCTGCTGCTGGGCCTGCTCTTGTTTTGCTTTGCCGGCACGCCCGCGGCCCGGTCCCAGGGGCCTGCAGCGCCTGCGCCCGACGGTTCCCGCCAGGCTCGCCCCAAATACATTCCGCCGCCGGAGCCTTCGCCCAGGCCGCTTCCTCAGGTCGGATCAGCCCTCAACCACTGGCAGGGCCTGCCCGTGCGTTCCGAGTCGTTCGAGGGCGTCAATCAGGACCGCCTCAAGCCGCTCCCCGGCAACCTGCCCCAGGCCGTGGGCGAGCCGCTGGACCGTCAAAAACTCGCCCAGAGCCTGCACCAGCTCTTCGCCACCGGCCTCTTTGAGACCATTGAAGTGGAAGCCACCCGCCAGGACGATGGCGTGGCCTTGCTCTTCAAGGGAACGCCGCGAACCTTCATCGGCAACGTCAGCGTGGACGGAGCCAAGGGAGCCACCATCAACGCGCAATTGCAGCACGCCGCGCAGCTTACCCCCGGCACCCGCTATACCCCGGAGCGCCTGACGCTTGCCCTGGAGCAGATGCGGCAGGCGCTGGCCGACAACGGCTTCCACGAGCCCACCATCACGCACGTGCTCACGCAGCATCCAGACGGGCAACTGGTCGATATCGCTTTCCATGTGGTTTCCGGACCGCAGGCCCGCGTGGGCAAGGTCTCCGCCTCCGGCGACACCGGGCTCAGCCTGGACGAGTTCCAGGAGCAAGCCCACCTCAAGACCGGCCAGAAGGTCAATCACGACACCGCCAACCGCGCTCTCACCGGCGTCCTCAAGCACTACCAGAAGAAGGACCGCCTCGAAGCCGACGTCAAGCTGGAATCGCAGGACTACACGCCGGCCACGGACCGGACCAGCTTCCACTTCAACGCCAACCAGGGCCCCGTGGTGCGCGTTCGCGTGGAGGGCGCAGGCCTCAGCGACGACAAGCTCAAGCGCCTTGTTCCCGTCTACGAAGAAGGCACCGTGGATGACGACCTGCTGAACGAGGGCAACCGTCGCCTGCGCGACTACTACCAGAGCATCGGCTACTTCGACGTGAAGGTGGAGCACACGCGACTTTCGCCGCAGCCCAACGAGGTGGAGATCGTATACACCGTAACGCTGGGCCCGCGCCGCCACGTCGAGCATGTCTCCGTCAACGGCAATCACTACTTTGACCGCAAGACCCTCGAAGACCTGCTCAGCGTGCGCGCCGCCGATCCATTTGATCGCCACGGCGCCTACAGCCAGGCGCTGGTCTCAGCGGACATCGCCTCCCTGCAGGCCGTCTACCAGAACAACGGATTCTCCAACGTGAAGATCACGCCGCAGACCAGCCTTGTCGTCACCGACAAGGCACGGGCGCGCATGGCGGCGCACAAGTCTGTAAAACCCGCGCCGCTGGCCATCGTCTATCACATTGACGAGGGCCCGCAGAAGCGCGTGGGCACGGTGCAGATTGTGGGCAACGATCATGTAGAGGCCGCGCAGCTTACCCCGCTGATGAATACAGCGCCCGGGCAGCTGCTCTCTCCGCAGAACCTGGCCGGCGACCGCGACGCCCTCATGACCGACTACCTGAGCCGAGGCTTTGACCAGGTCAACGTGCAGGTGGAGCCGCAGCCTGATCCCTCTGACGCAAACAAGGTCAACGTGGTCTTCCGCATCGAGGAGGGCCAGCAGATCTTCGTGCGCAAGGTTCTGCTCACCGGCCTGCATTACACGCGTCCAGACACGGTTGCGCGCGCCATTACCCTGCAGCCCGGCGATCCGCTCAACCAGTCGGCCATGCTGGAGACGCAGAGCAACCTCTACGACTACGCGCTCTTTAACGAGGTGAATGCGTCGGTCGAAAATCCCATCGGCGCGGAAACCTACAAGACCGTGCTGCTGCACGTCTCTGAGGCGCGCCGCTGGGCGCTCACCTACGGCCTTGGCTTTGAGGCGCAGACCGGCACGCCGCAGAACGACTGCAAGGGCCTGACCACCAGCGGCGCCAGTTGCAATCCCAACGGCAAAACCGGCATCAGCCCGCGCGTGCTGGTTGAGGTCACGCGCAACAATCTCTTCGGACGCGAGCAGTCGGCCTCCATCCAGGCCACCTACGGACTGCTGGAGCAGAAGCTCGACCTCATCTTTCAGAATCCGCACTTCCACGGCAATCGCAACTTCGGCCTCACCTTTACGGGCGGCTATGCCAACAGCCAGGACGTGACCACCTACGTCGCTTCAAAACTTGAGGCGGGCATGCGCTGGACAGAGCATTTCAACACGCCGGGCATCGGCCTCTCCAAGGCCAACACCTTCGTCTACGAGTTCGATTTCCGCCGCGTGAAGGTGGCGGCAAGCAGCCTGCAGGTCGGCCCGGCGCAGCTCACCGCGCTCTCCACCGCAACGCGCGTGGGCGGCCCCGGCTTTACCTGGATTCGCGACACCCGCGACTCTCCCCTCGACGCGCATCGCGGCACGTACTCCAGCTTCCAGGAGTTCTTCTCCGACCACGTCTTCGGCGCCGAGGCGCAGTTCAACCGGCTCGACCTGTCCTACTCCAGCTTCTACGGCTTCGACAAGGACCGCTTCGTGCTGGCGCGCAACACGCGCTACGGCCAGGAGCGCGCCTTCGGTTCGCCCTCGCAGCAACTGATCCCGCTGCCGGAGCGGCTCTACGCCGGCGGCCCCACTTCGCTGCGCGGCTTCTCCATCAACGCAGCAGGCCCGCGCGATCCGCAGACCGGCTACCCCGTCGGCGGCGCAGGCGCGCTGGTCAACAGCACAGAGATGCGTCTGCCTCCGCCCATGCTGCCCTGGCTCGGCAACACGCTCAGCTTCGTGCTTTTTCACGACATGGGCAACATCTTTGCCGACTCAACCGAGATCTGGCGCAGCGCGCTGCGCTTCCGCCAGCCCAACCGCGACCAGTGCACGCTCGCCTTCAAGAATTGCAACTTCAACTACTTCTCCCACGCCGCCGGGCTGGGCCTGCGCTATCACACGCCGGTCGGCCCCATCCGCCTGGACTTCAGCTATAACCTGAATCCGCCGCGCTACGTCGTCACCTACGACTACTCGCAGACGAACCCCACCGCGGATCCGCACATCGGTGAGGCCAGCCACTTCAACTTTTTCTTCAGTCTGGGGCAGAGCTTCTGATGAACGCGCCGCGCACATTCCGTTCCAGCGCCGCTCTCGGCAGCGTGGCAGCGGCCTGCCTCGCCCTGTGCCTCGCCCTGTGCCTCGCCCTGCCCGCGCCGGCCCAGGCCCCTGCGCCCTCGTCGCCCGTGGTGCTCGACCGCGTCGTCGCCGTCGTCAACAATCAGGCCATCCTGGCCAGCGATCTCGACAATGAAATGCGCCTATCCGTGCTGGAGCCCAGCGGAGCCGCGCGCGGACCCGAGACGCAGCTGGAAGCCCTGCAGCGCCTCATCAGCCGCCAGCTCATCCGCCAGCAGATTCGCGAAGAGGACGCGCAGTCGCTGGAGCCCACCGCGGATGAGATCGCCAGCCGCGTAGCCGATCTGCGCAAGGAGCTGCCCGCATGCGTCCGCCAGAACTGCGCCACGGACGCCGGCTGGAGCGCCTTCCTGGCTGTGCACGACCTGACGCAGGCGCAGGTGGATGACTACATGCGCCGCCGCCTCGCCATCCTGCGCTTCATTGAGATTCGCTTCCGCCAGGGCATCCGCATCTCCCGCGAGGCCATCGAAGCCTACTACCACAACACGCTCCTGCCGCAGTATCCCGCCGGTCAGCCGGTGCCGCCGCTGGAGCAGGTGGCGCCGCGCATTGAAGAGATCCTCCTGCAGCAGGAGGTCAATGCCCTCTTCAGTGACTGGCTCGACAAGCTGCGCAAGCAGGGAGACATTGAAGTGCTGGACCCGGCGCTGGAAGCCGCCGCCCAGCCCATCCGCCGTGGAGGAGGCAGCCGATGAGCGCGCCCGACGCCCTGCCGCCCGTTCCTCCCGAGCCGCCTGAGACGCCGCGGCCTCGCAGGCGCCGCCGTCTGCTGTGGATCGCCGGCGCTGCCCTGGTGCTCGTGCTCATCGCCATCGCCGCAGTCTGCTTCTGGGCCGGCTCGCCCGCCTGCGAAAACCTCGTCCGCAACCGCCTCGTCGCCAGCCTGGAGACCGCCACCGGCGGCCACGTAGAGATCGGCTGGCTCCACTGGAAGGCCTCCAGCCTTGAGGCCGAAGTCGGCGATCTCGTCATCCACGGCCGCGAAGCCGCCGGCGAAGCGCCCTACGCCCGCGTGCAGAGGCTGCGCGTGCGCATCAGCATCCTCGGCTTCTTCAGCCCTCGCATCCTGCTGCGCAATCTCGACATCGTGCAGCCGCAGATGCATCTCATCGTCTACCGCGACGGCACCACCAACCAGCCCCATCCCCGCAAAGCCCGCCAGCCCGGCAAGCCCGCCCTCGATACCTTCTTCGACCTCAAGGCCAGCCACGCCTCGCTGGAGCAGGGCGTGCTCGACTACGAGAATCGCGCCGCCAACTTCGATTTCAAGAGCCGCCTCACGCGCCTGGACTTCGCCGCGGACGACTTCTCGCTCATCCTGGCCTACGCGCCCCCCACCGGCAGCTATCCCGAGAGCTATCACGTGGAGACCGGCGCGCGCGACTTCACCCTCACCCGCGGCACCACGGCGCAGCCGGTGGAGAAGCCCGTGGAAGGCTACATGCAGGCCACGCTCGACCTCACCCGCAATGCGGTTTACCTGCGCTCGCTGCGCATCACCGCGCGTGGCAACGACGTGCCGGACCGCACCCTCACCCTCTCCGGCTCGCTCACGGACTTCACCCGGCCCAGTTGGCAGGGCCACGCGCAGGGCCAGCTCGATATGCGCCTCATCCAGCCCGCCACGGGCTATCCCAGCACGCCGGAGGGCATTGCGACGCTCAACCTCTCCGGGCAGGGGCAGAACGGCCAGTTCCGCGTGGATGGCACCGTGCACACCGAGGACGCCGCCTACGTGGACACCGGCGTGAATGCCCGCGGCGTTGGCCTCGATGCCCGCGTCCACGCCGATCCGGAACAGCTCGTCATCACAGCCATCGCGGCCCGCCTGCGCCAGGGCGGCGAGCTGGACGGCGAACTCCGGCTCGCCCCCTGGCTGCCGCCCATCCCCGGCTCTGCATCCATGCAGGCCGCCGCGCCCCCGGCCAAGCCGGTCAAGCGCTGGCGCAGGCAGCCGCCCGTCAAGGTTGCGCCTCCCGTGCCCGCGCAGCCCGTGCCCACCACCATCCCCGTCAACGGCCGGGTCACAGCGCAGCTCAAAGACGTTGCCATTGACACGGTGCTCGACATCGTCGGCGTAGCGCCCTTCCAGCGGCTCGGACTCGACGGCCGCCTGAACGGCCCGGCCATCGCCACCTGGAACAGCGGCGACACCCGCACCCTCGCCATCAGCGCAACCCTCGGCGTCAGCCCCTCGCCGCACGCCGTTCCCGGCGAAGCCCCCGCCAGCGGCACCATCGACGCCACCTACACCCACCGCGACGGGGCCGTGGAACTGCGCCAGCTCGACCTCAATATGCCGGCCAGCCATCTGCAGGCGCATGGCCACCTGGGAGCCTATCCCCTCCACAGCCCCACCTCGGTCGCCATCGATCTGCGCACCGGCAACCTGAGCGAATTTGACACCGTTCTCCGCGACCTCGGCGTGCATCACAACGGCAAAAGCGGCGCCGCTGCCCTGCCCCTCGCGCTGGGCGGACAGGCCGAGTTCCATGGCACGTGGACCGGCTCGCTTATCGATCCCCGCATCGCCGGCAACGTGCAGGGCTCCAACCTCACCGTGGAGATCCCCGTCACCGCCTCCACGCCCGCCGGCGCGTCCCAAACCGTGCGCTGGGACACCCTGCAGGCCAGCGGCAGCTACACCGCCTCGCGCATCTCCGTGGACCACGCCCAGCTCACCCACGGGCCGGCCTCGCTCAACCTGCAGGGCACGCTCGCCATCCCCACGGCCCCGCCCGGCGGCAAAGCCCACACCACCTGGGACGCTGACTCCCTTTTGCACGCCCACCTGCAGGCCTCCCGCGTGGATACGCAGGAGCTGCTGCCCCTGCTGCACAGCAATCTGCCCATCACCGGCCAGCTCAACGCGCAGATCCAGGCCGACGGTCCCCTGCAGAGCCTCGACGGCTCCGGCTGGCTCGAACTGGTGCAGGGCCGGGTCTACGGCGAGCCCATCTCGCATATCCGCGCCGAGGGCAAAATCGTCGGCCAGTCCGTCCAGCTTTCCTCGGTCACCGTCAATGACGATGCGGGCAAGCTGGCGGCCAGCGGCAGCTATAACCTCAAGTCGCAGCAGTTCCAGCTGAACGCCAGCGGCACCGGCATTGACCTCGCCCACATTCAACGTCTGCGCCAGGCCGGAGTCTCCGCCAGCGGCCGGCTCGGCTTCTCCGTCACCGGCTCCGGCACGCCCGACAACCCTCTGCTTCAGGGCCACGGCGAGCTCACCGGCGTCACCCTTGCCGGCGAGCCGCTCGGCGCCGTCGCCATCACCGCGCACACCGCCAACCGCGCTCTCCTCTACGACCTCACCACGCGGCTGGAATCCGCCGAGCTCTCCGCGCACGGACAAACCGAGCTCTCCGGCGACTACTTCACGCAGGCCACGCTCCACTTCTCCCGCTTCGACATTGGCGCTCCCCTGCGCATGGCGCACATTCCCGGCCTCACCGGCGAGTCGTCCCTTGCCGGCACCGTGGTCCTCGCCGGCCCGCTCGCTCATGTTGACCAGTTGCGCGGCGAAGCCCGCCTGCAGGATCTCGCCGTCACCGTCACCGGCGTCCACCTGCGCAGCGAAGGCGGCCTGCATGCCACGCTGGCCAACGAGCGCATCAGCCTCGATCCGCTCCACATCACCGGCGAGCAGACTGACATGCACATCCAGGGCAGCGTGGCCTTCCAGCAGAAGCGCCCGCTTGACCTGACCGCCAGCGGAGCCATCAACCTGAAGCTGGCCCAGACGCTCGACCCCGACCTGACCGCCAGCGGCACCACCACCTTCCAGGTACAGGCCCACGGCACCCTGCAGGACCCCGGCCTGCGCGGGCGCATCGAGTTCCACAACGCCTCGCTCGCGCTGGAGGACCTGCCCAACAGCCTCAGCCAGCTCAACGGCACGCTGGAGTTCAACCAGAACCGCCTTGAGGTCCGCTCGCTCACCGCCATGAGCGGCGGCGGCCTGCTCAGCGTCACCGGATATCTCGCCTACCAGCACGGCATCTTCGCCGACCTCGCGCTCACCGGCAAAGGCATCCGCATCCGCTATCCGCAGGGCGTCAGCTCGCTGGCCGATGCCAACCTGCAGTTGCAGGGCCCGCAGAACAATCTGCTGCTCAGCGGCAACGTGCTGATCACGCGCTTCACCGTCAGCCCCGATCTCGACATGGCCGCGCTGGCCTCGCAGAGCAACAAGGTGCAGCCCATCATCCCGCCGGACGCGCCCTCCAACCACATCCGGCTCGACGTGCACATCCAGTCCTCGCCGCAGCTCAACTTCCAGAACGCCTACGCCAAGCTGGCCGGCGATGTGGACCTGCATCTGCGCGGCACGCTGGCCACGCCCTCCCTGCTCGGCCGCATCTCCATCACCGAGGGCAGCGCCACCATCGCCGGCACCCGCTACGAGCTGCAGCGCGGCGACATCACCTTCACCAACCCCGTGCGCATTGAGCCCTCCATTGACCTGAACGCCAACGCGCACGTCGAGGACTACGACATCACCCTGGGCCTGCACGGCCTGCCCAACAAGCTCGCCGTCACCTATCGCAGTGACCCGCCTCTGCCCGAGGCCGACGTCGTCGCGCTGCTGGCCCTGGGCCGCACCCAGAGCGAGCAGCGCATCTACACGCAGCAGCAGGAGCAGCTCAGCTCCAACCCCGCCACTGACGCCCTGCTAGGCGGCGCGCTCAACGCCACCGTCAGCAGCCGCGTGCAGCGGCTCTTCGGCGCCGGCTCCGTCAAGGTGGATCCCAGTTACCTGGGCGCGTTGGGCAACTCCACCACCCGCATCACCGTGGAGGAGCAGGTGGGCCGCAACCTGACCCTCACCTACGCCACCAACGTAAACACCACCGCGCAGCAGTTGCTGCAGGCTGAGATCGCCATCAACCGCCACGTCTCGCTCCTCGTCACCCGCGACGAGTCCGGCGTCTTCTCCATGGTTGTCAAAGCCACCCGCCGCTACCGATAGATGCAACGTTTTGCCCGCTGCCGTGTCTATTGAAAGCGAGGAACCACGGCACCCGGCTCTTTCGCCCGGTGCCTGTTCCACGTTGCAAAGGAGAAGTCGGACATGAAAGGAAATGTGCGTCTATCCCCGGCCGCTCTGTTGGCGGTCATGCTTGCCGCATCGCTTACGGGCCTTTCCCGCCCTGCCGCAGCTGCGCCCGCCGCGGGCGCCATCTCCGCAGCGGCTCAGCCGCAGCCGGACAGCGAAGCCACGCAGGCCGCCGAAGCCCGGCTCAACAAGTCGCAGTTCAAAGAGGTCAAGGTCAGCGTCGACAACGGCATCGCCACGCTCACCGGCACCGTCAGCCTGTACGAGTACAAGGCGGATGCGGAAAAGCGCGTGCATCGCGCCAAAGGCGTGGCTGCCGTACGCAACCTCATCCAGGTTAACGGCACAAATGTGCCCGACCCGGAGCTGCAGGCAAAGCTGGCGGAGAAGCTGACCTATGATCGCGTCGGCTTCGGCAACGCCTTCAACGCCATCTCCGTGCAGGTGCAGGATGGCGTCGTCACGCTCGGCGGCCACGCCCGCACCTACGTCGATCGCGATTCGGCGCTGGCCCTGGCCAACACCACGCCCGGCGTCAAAGACGTCGTCAATGACATTGAGGTCGATCCCGTATCGACCATGGACGACCAGATCCGCTTCCAGGTCGCCCGCGCCATCTACAACTATCCCACGCTCAACAAGTACGCCCTCAATCCGGCGCGCCCCATCCGCATCTCCGTGCAGAACGGCCACGTCGAGCTCTACGGCATCGTCGATTCGCAGCCTGACAAGGAGACAGCCTACATCCGCGCCAGTGGCGTCCCCAACGTCTTCAGCGTCACCAACTACCTGCAGGTGGCCGGCCAGCCCACCGAATCCCCCAAGTAGCGCCAGCCCTAACCGGTGCCGCACAGTCCGCTGTGCGGCATCGCCGCAAGGCCGCCATCCCCGCGAGCATTCACAAAATTGTAATCATCCGTCCCAGTGGATTCATTACACTTATCTGACTATGCTCCCAGACGGACCACTCACCATCGAACGCAAGGAAGGCAAGGCACCCTCCACGGTGATCTACAGCCTCTCCGGACCGCTCACGCTGCGCAACATGTTCGAGTTCCAGGCCGAGCTCCGCCACGCCGCAGCCGCACCGCTCACCATCTTCGACATCACCAGCGTGCCCTACATGGACTCGGCCGGCATGGGCCTCGTCATGAACCACTACGTGCATTGCCAGAGCAAGGGCGGCAAGCTGATCGTGGCCGGAGCCAACAACCGCGTGCTCGATCTCTTCAAAGTCACCCACGTTGATACCGTGCTGCCCCTCAAGTCCACGCTCGATGAGGCCGAGGCCGGCGCATAGCCAGCAACATCTCCTCCCCCTGTTGCAACCGCCCGCCCCGCGCACTCCACAGCCTGCTCTCAAGTACACTGCTAAAGGGAGCAGTGCACGATGGGCTTGCTGGCAAAAACCCGCACAACGCTGGAAATGATCAAGTGGGAGCACTCCATCTTTGCTCTCCCTTTCGCACTCACGGCCACTCTGCTGGCCGCGCATGGCCTGCCGTCCTGGCATACGCTGGCGTGGATTCTTGTCGCCATGGTCACCGCGCGTTCCTGCGCCATGGCCTTCAATCGATGGGCTGACGCGGACCTCGACGCCGCCAACCCGCGCACCCGGTCCCGCGCCATCCCCGCCGGCCTTCTCTCCCGCCAGTTCGTCCTCGGCTTCACAGTGCTCACGGCGCTGGTCTTCGTGCTGGCGGCGGCGCAGCTCAACCGCCTCACGCTCTATCTTTCGCCGTTCGTGCTGCTCGTCCTGCTCGGCTACAGCTACATGAAGCGCGTCACGCGCTGGTCGCACCTGGTGCTCGGCCTCGCCCTCGGGCTGGCGCCCTCCGCCGCGTGGGTGGCCGTGCGCGGCTCCCTCGATGCCCGCATCCTTGTGCTCACCGCGGCCGTCACGCTGTGGGTCGGCGGCTTTGACGTTCTTTACGCCTGCCAGGACTTTGAGCATGACCGCTCCGCCGGCCTGCACAGCCTGCCGCAGGCTGTCGGCATCACCGCAGCATTCTGGACCGCCCGCCTTATGCATGTCGCCATGCTCGCCCTGCTTCTCTGGTTCGGCAGTCTCTTCGCATTCCGGCTGCCCGGCTGGCTGGGCATCGCCGCGGTGGGCCTGCTGCTCGCTTACGAGCACTCTCTGGTTTCGCCCCGCGACCTGCGCCGGCTCAATGCCGCCTTCTTCACCATGAACGGCGTCATTGCCATGGTCTTTCTGGGCTTTGTGGCCACCGATCTGTGGCTCAGGAGGTAATCAGCATGTCGTCCGGCACTCCCGCAAAGGAATCCGCCATCGAGCAGTGGTACGGCACGCGCAAGCGCGCCCGGCGGGAGCCCGCTGCCCTCAGTGACGCGGCCGCCAGCGGCCTGCGTGTCGCCATCCAGGGCGAGCCCGGCTCCTTCAGCCATGAGGCCGCCCTCAAGCTGCTGCCCGATGCCCGCATCGTGCCCCAGTCCCTCTCCGCCGACGTCTTTGCCGCGCTGGCCGAGGGCCACGTCGACGCCGCCGTCATTCCCATTGAGAACAGCCTCGCCGGCTCCGTCTCAGAGCACTTTGACCTGCTGCTCGCGCACGACGTCAAGGTGCAGCGCGAAACCCGCCTGCGCATCCGTCACAACCTCATCGCCGTCACCGGCGCCGCCATCAACGACATCGAGCGCGTCTTTTCCCACCCCGTCGCGCTGGCGCAGTGCCGCCGCTACCTCGCCGCGCATCCCAAAATGGAGGCCTTCGCCTTCTACGACACAGCCGGCAGCGTCAAGCAGCTCATGGAGCTCCAGGACCGCCACGCAGCTGCCATCGCCAGCCAGGCCGCCGCGCGCTACTACGGCGCCAGCATCCTCCAGGCCGACATCGAAGACAACCCCGAGAACTACACGCGGTTCTTCCTCGTCCGCCGCTCCAGCGACTTCGTCATTGACCCCGAGGCCAACAAGATCAGCCTCGCCTTCTCCGTCGAAAACCGCCCCGGATCGCTCGTCGACGTGCTCTCGGAGTTCTCCACGCTCGGCACCAACCTCACCAAAATCGAGTCCCGCCCCGTGCACGGCAAGCCCTGGGAGTACATCTTCTACGTCGATTGCCAGATTCGCTCCCTCGACGACGCCCGGCGCGCCATGCAGGCCCTCCAGCCCCACTGCGCCATGGTCAAGGAACTCGGCTGCTACAAGGAAGCCGGCGAGTAGCGCCCGCCGGACCTGCGCCCCAGGCAAAGCCAAAACAAAAGAGGGATGAGCCCATCGGCCCATCCCTCCTGCTTTCTACGGTCTTGATGCGCGTTTAGAAGTGGTACGCCACGCCCACCGACGGCACGTTGATGTTGTACCAGCGGTTGGTGCTCAGCAGCGAGTAGCCAAAGTTCGGGACCTTCGTCACAAAGCCGCGATACTCCGCGCGAATGTCAAAGCTCGGGCTGATCTCGTACGCAATGCCGCCGCCGTACAAGCCGCCCACTGAGGTCTGCTGCTTCACGTCCAGCGACGTGGTGCCCGAGTCGCGGACGGGCAGGAAAATCATTACGCCCGGCCCGGCCTCAACAAACGGATTGAACTTGCGATACACAAAGCTGCGCACATACGCGGCCGAAATCTCCTGCGTACGCGTCAGCACGTTGTAGTTGTTCGTGTTGCTCACAACATAACGGATCGTGTTCGTGTACGTTAGGCCGTAGTTCGCCTCAAGCGCGCTCGACGGCGTAATCATATAGCGATAGCTGAGCATGGCGCCAAACGCGCGGTTCGAGTGCACCTGAACATCGGTAGAGGAGGCCATGAATGGCTCCAGAAACACGGTTCCGCTGAGGCTGATGTCCTGCCGGCTCTCCTGAGCCCGACCCGCTGCCGCGCACACAGCCAGCAGGAAAACAATAAAGGCGATCTTCTTCATTCGGTCCTGAACCTCACGACTGCCCAACCGTCCGGCCGGCAACCAACTTGTCGATTCCGGTGCGCCGGTTCGTTCCGGGCCCCGCTCTCAGCATTGTAAATGGCCGGAACGGTTCGTGGCGGAAAGGCATACTCCGGAGCAACCTACGCCTTAGACGCACCCGCTCGCAAATGGGCGCGAAGACAGGAATTCCTCCACTCCGCACGCCTGCCCGCCACCGTGGAAATCCGCCTCAGCCGGCCCGTTCCACGTGGTAGTAGAATGGCGGCCCGTTCTCCTGCGCCATCGTCCGCACCACGCGCAGAAACTCCCGCGCCGCGTAGGAGAGCGTGGCCTGCCTGCGGTGCACCAGCCGCAGCACGCGCTTGAACTCCAGCTCGTCCACCTTCACCCGCACCAGGTCGCCGGTCTCCTGTTCGCGGGCCACCGTCAGGTGCGGCACCAGCGCCACTCCGTTGCCCATGGCCACAAACCGCTTGATGGCCTCAATCGTCGGCAGATCTATCCCCATGTTCAGCGGCGTGCGATAGCGCTGGAACGCCTCAATCACCTTGCGCCGCAGCGGCGAGGTCACATTGTGCGCAATAAAATTCTCCCGGCCCAGGTCCTCAATGGACACCTTCCCCGCCCCCGCCAGCGGATGGTTCGGGCTCACAATCAGCTCCAGGCTGTCGCCATACACCGCAATCGTGCGAAACTGCGCCGGGTCCGGCCGGAACGACACCACCCCGATCTCAAACGTCCTCAGGTTCAGCTCCTCCGGAATCCGGCTGGCCAGCATGCGGTGCACATTCACATGCACCTGCGGAAACTCCCGCCGGTAGGCATCCATCACCGGCAGCAGATACATGCATGTGTACTCGTTCGCGGCCAGTTGCAAGTTGCCCCGCTCCAGACTCTTCAGCTCGCCCAGCGCGCTGGCCGCCTCCCGCCGCAGCGCCAGCATGCGCAGCGCGTAATCCCGCAGCAGCACCCCCGCCGCCGTCAGCGCCCCGTCCCGCGATGCGCGATCAAACAGCGTCTCGCCCACCGCCGCCTCCAGTTTGCGAATCACCTGGCTGATGGCCGGCTGCGTCCGGTGCAGCCGCTGCGCCGCCCGCGAGAAGCTCCGCTCCTCGGCAACCGCCAGAAAAGTCTCCAGTTGGCTCAGCTCCATCCGTTCCCTCCCGCGCTATTTCCCTGCGCGTTTCTCCATAAGCAATTGTAATCGAGTTCCAAAAAAGAATAACTTTGCCTTATACAAGCCGTATGGGCGAGAATAGATGTGTTCGCAAAGGTTTCCCCCTGGCAGGCGTTCCTATGACTTCGAATCACGTAGCAATCTTCGACACCACTCTCCGCGACGGCGAGCAGTCCCCCGGCTGCAGTATGACCACGCAGGAAAAGCTCACCATGGCGCATGCCCTTGAGGATCTGGGCGTGGACATCATTGAAGCCGGCTTCGCCATGGCCTCGGAGGGCGACTTTGCCGCCATCTCCACCATCACCCAGGCCATCCGCAAGCCCCGCATCGCCTCGCTGGCCCGCGCCAAGACAGAGGACATTGAGATGGCTGCCCGCGCCCTGCAGTTCGCAGACCGCGCCCGCATCCATGTCTTCCTCGCCTCCAGTGACCTGCACCTGGAGTACAAGCTGAAAATCGGCCGCCAGGAGGCGCTCGACCGCACCGCGGAGTCCGTTCGCCTGGCCCGCTCGCTGGTCGACGACGTCGAGTTCTCTCCCGAGGATGCCACCCGCTCCGACCGCGAATTCCTCATCGAGATGGTCCGCGTCGCCATTGAGGCCGGCGCCACCACCATCAACATGCCCGACACCGTGGGCTACACCACGCCGGAGGAGTACGGCCGCATGTTCCGCGAGGTTCGCGAGCGCATCCCCGCCGTCAATGAGAAGGGCATCGTCCTCTCCTCGCACTGCCACGACGATCTTGGCCTCGCCGTCGCCAACTCGCTGGCCGCCATTCAGGCGGGTGCACGCCAGGTGGAGTGCACCATCAACGGCATCGGCGAGCGCGCCGGCAACGCGGCCCTTGAAGAGATCGCCGCTGCGCTCTACGTGCGTGCCGACCACTACGGCGCCACCTCCAGCATCAAGCTGGAACAGCTCTACCCCACCAGCCAGGTGCTCGGGCAGATCATCACCTTCACGCCCTCGCCCAACAAGGCCATCGTCGGCGCCAACGCCTTCGCGCACGAGTCGGGCATCCACCAGCACGGCATGCTGGCCAACCCGCTCTGCTACGAAATCATGACGCCCTCGCTCGTCGGCGTCTCGCGCACGCATCTCGTGCTCGGCAAGCACTCCGGCCGCGCCGCGCTGCGGCATCGCCTGGAGCAACTCGGCTTCACGCTCACCCGCGAGGAGCTGCAGCAAACCTACTACCGCTTTGTGGCCCTGGCGGACCGCAAGAAGAACATCTACGACCAGGACCTCATCGGCCTGCTGCCCGACAAGATTCGCGAGCGGCGCGCCGTGCCGGTCTCTGAACTGGATTGAACCACCCAGCACCACGGATCCCAATCAACCCAAGAGAGCAGGAATGAAGCTGAAAATTCTAGTCGTAGCGGGCGATGGCATTGGCCCGGAGGTAACCGGCGAAGCGGTTGCCGTGTTGCGTGAAGTCGCCGAACTTGGCGGCCACGAGTTTACTTTTTCTGAGCGCCGCATCGGCGGTGTCGCCATCGTGCAGGACGGCACCCCGCTGCCCGCCGACACGCTGAATGAAGCGCTCGCCAGTGACGCCGTTCTGCTCGGCGCCGTGGGCGGCAACGAGTTCAACTCCCTGCCCCCGGACAAGCGCCCCGAGGCCGGTCTGCTGCAGATTCGCGCCGCTCTCGGCGGCTTCGCCAACCTGCGCCCCGCCTTCGCCTTCAAGGAGCTCACCGTCAACAGCCCGCTGAAGCCGGAGATTACCGACGGCGCCGACATCATGTTCGTTCGCGAGCTCCTCGGCGGCCTCTACTTCGGCAAGCCGCGCGAGTGGAACCGCGCCACCGGCGAAGCCTGGAACACTATGCGCTACACCCGCGACGAAGTCGCGCGCGTAGCCCGCGTCGCCTTCCAGCTTGCGCAGGGCCGCCGCAAGAAGGTCACCAGCGTCGACAAGGCCAACGTGCTTGAGGTTTCGCAGCTCTGGCGCGCCACCGTCACTGAGGTCGCGTCCGAGTTCCCTGACGTCACCCTGGAGCACCAGTACGTGGACGCCATGTCCATGCACCTGATGAACCAGCCGCGCAACTACGACGTCGTGGTGACCGAGAATCTCTTCGGCGACATCCTCTCCGACGAGGCCGCCGTCATCACCGGCTCGCTCGGCATGCTGCCCTCGGCCACCGTCGGCGGCAAGGTCGATCTCTACGAGCCCGTCCACGGATCCGCGCCGGATATCGCCGGCAAGGGCCTCGCCAACCCGCTCGGCGCCATCCTCACCGGCGCCATGATTCTGCGCCTGACCGCGAAGCTCGAAGCCGAGTCGGAAGCCATTCGCACCGCCGTGCGCAAGGTGCTGGAGCAGGGCTATCGCACGCCCGACCTTGCCCGCGGCAACGCGCAGGGCTTCCAGGTGCTCTCCACCCGGGAGATGGGAGCCAAGGTTCGCGAGACCGTCAAATCGCTGCTCGTCAACGCATAAGACAGCCAAACACCACATAGGGAGTTTCATGAGTTCCGAACCAAAAACGCTATTTGAAAAGGTATGGGAGCAGCACGTCGTCGTAGAGCCCAAGGGCGAGCCCACGCTGCTCTACATTGACCTGCAGTTGCTGCACGAGGTCACCTCCCCGCAGGCGTTCGAGGGGCTTCGTCTGGCCGGCCGCAAGGTGCGCCGTCCTGACCGCTCCGTGGCTACCGTGGACCACAACGTGCCCACCACAAAAGAGGGCCGACTCAACATCGTCGATCAGATCTCGGCCACGCAGATCGCCACGCTGCGCAAGAACTGCGCCGACTTCGGCGTCGAGCTCTACGACGTGAACAGCCGCGACCAGGGGATCGTGCACGTCATCGGCCCGGAGCTGGGCCTCACCAAGCCCGGTATGACCATCGTCTGCGGCGACTCGCACACCAGCACCCACGGCGCCTTCGGCGCGCTTGCCTTCGGCATCGGCACCAGCGAAGTGGAGCACGTGCTGGCCACGCAGACCCTGCCCCAGTCCAAGCCGCAGACCTTCCGCATCTCCGTGGAGGGCGAGCTGCCCACCGGCGTCACCGCCAAGGACATCATCCTCGCCATCATCGGCAAAATCGGCACCGACGGCGCCACCGGCTGCGTCATTGAGTACGCCGGCTCGGCCATCCGCTCGCTGTCGATGGAAGGCCGCATGACCATCTGCAACATGAGCATCGAGGCGGGCGCCCGCGCCGGCATGATCGCTCCCGACCAGACCACCTTCGCCTACCTGGAAGGCCGCAGATTTAGTCCAAAAGGTGAAGCCTGGCAGGCCGCCGTCGCCGAGTGGAGCAAGCTCCCCAGCGACCCCGGCGCCAAATTCGATCGCGAACTCGTCATCGACGCCGCCACGCTCGTGCCCTACATCAGCTGGGGAACCAGCCCCGGCATGGTGGCTCCCGTTACCGCCGTTGTGCCTGATCCCGCGGCGGCCGCCAACGAGCTCGACCGCAAGTCCTTTGAGCGCGCCCTCGAGTACATGGACCTCAAGGCCGGAACCAAACTCGAAGATGTCTCCATCGACCGCGTCTTCATCGGCTCCTGCACCAACGGCCGCATTGAGGACCTGCGCGCCGCGGCCCGCATCGCCGCCGGACACAAGGTCTCCACGCACGTGCACGCCATGGTCGTGCCCGGCTCCCACCGGGTCAAGGAACAGGCTGAGGCCGAAGGCCTCGACCGCGTCTTCCTCGACGCAGGCTTCGAATGGCGCGAGCCCGGCTGCTCCATGTGCCTGGGCATGAATCCTGACATTCTTTCGCCCGGCGAGCGCTGCGCTTCCACCAGCAACCGCAACTTTGAAGGCCGCCAGGGACGCGGCGGGCGCACCCACCTGGTCAGTCCTGAGATGGCCGCCGCAGCCGCCATTGCCGGACACTTCGTCGATATCCGCAAATGGCCCGTTCGCGAGGAGGTAAAAGCCTGATGCAGCCATTCCGCACACTCACCGCGCTGGCCGTGCCGCTCGACCGCACCAACGTCGACACCGACCAGATCATCCCCAAGCAGTTCCTCAAGCGCATTGAGCGCACCGGCTACGGCGACTTCCTCTTCTTCGACTGGCGGCGTACCGCCTCCGGCGACCAGGATGCCACCTTCGCCCTCAACCAGCCTCGCTACCAGGGCGCGCAGATCCTCATCGCCGGCAAGAACTTCGGCTGCGGCTCCAGCCGCGAGCATGCCGCGTGGGCTCTCAGCGACTTCGGATTCCGCGTCGCCATCGCGCCCACATTCGCTGACATCTTCTTCTCCAACGCGGGCAAGAACGGCATCGTCCTCGCCCGCCTCAGTGAGGAGCAGGTGGCCGAACTGCTCAAGAAGGCGGAAACCATCCCCGGCTATCAGCTCACCGTCTCGCTGGAAGAGCAGACCGTGACCGACAGCCAGGGCTTCAAGGCCTCGTTTGACATCGATCCCTTCCGCAAGTTCTGCCTGCTTGAAGGGCTTGATGACATCGGCCTCACCCTGCGCCACGCCGACGCGCTCGACGCCTACGAGAAACAGCACGACCACGCCGGCTGGCTGAAAGCGAAATAACAGCGGAGCTTGCGGTGTTAGCGCGGTTCGCTGAAGCACCCAGTGCCTCAGCCCTTCGCCAACACCGCCGGCACAGCAAACAATGCGACCAAGGAAAGAAATGACCATCGAAGGCAAGCGCCAAAGTATTCCGTTGACTGAGGGTCCCAGCCGTGCCGCGGCCCGCTCCTACCTGCGCGGCGCAGGCTATTCCAAAGACGACCTGCACAAGCCCATTATCGGCATTGCTAATACATGGACTGAGATCGGCACCTGCAACGTGCATCTGCGCGACGTCGCCGAGGCCCTCAAGCAGGGCATCCGCGAGGCCGGCGGCACGCCCATGGAGTTCAACACCATCACCATCTCCGATGGCATCACCATGGGCACCCAGGGCATGAAGGCCTCTCTCGTCTCCCGTGAGGTCATCGCGGACTCCATTGAGCTCGTCGCGCGCGGCAATCTTTTCGACGGCCTCGTCGGCATCGGCGGCTGCGACAAGAACATGCCCGGCATCATCATGGCGCTCTGCCGCCTCGACATTCCCGGCATGATGCTCTACGGCGGCTCCATCGCCCCCGGCAAGATCGACGGCCCCAATGGCGAAAAGATTGACATCACCATCCAGAACGTCTTTGAAGGCATCGGCTCCTTTGCCGAGGGCCGCATCGACGAGGCGCGCCTGGAAGCCCTTGAAGCCAACGCCTGTCCCGGCGCCGGCGCCTGCGGCGGGCAGTTCACCGCCAACACCATGGCCATGTCCGGCGAAATTCTCGGCATCTCGCCCATTCAGCTCTCCGGCGTTCCCGCCACGGCCAAGGACAAGTTCGCGGCCACCCGCGAAGCCGGCCACATCCTCATGGACGCGGTCCGCGCCAATCGCCGCCCTTCGCAGATTATCACCCGCACCTCGATTGAGAACGCCATCGCTAGCGTCGCTGCCAGCGGCGGCTCCACCAACGCCGTGCTGCATCTGCTCGCCATCGCGCATGAGATGGGCATCGAGCTCTCCATCGACGACTTCGACGTCATCAGCAAGCGCACGCCCTTCATCTGCGACCTCACGCCCGCGGGCAAGTTCGTCGCAGCGGACTTCCAGGCCGCCGGCGGCTCGCGCCTGCTTGCGCAGCGCCTCATCCAGGCCGGCCATGCCGATGGTTCCACACTCACCATCAGCGGCAAGACGCTCGCCGAAGAGGCAGCGCAGGCCGTCGAAACGCCCGGCCAGGTCGTTATCCACACCTTCGACAATCCCCTCAAGCCCACCGGCGGACTCGTAATCCTCAAGGGCAACCTTGCGCCCGAGGGCTGCGTGATGAAGATCGCCGCAGCCAACCGCGTGGAGCATCGCGGCCCCGCCCGCGTCTTCGACTGCGAAGACGACTGCTTCGCCGCTGTCCAGTCCGGCCAGATCAAGCCCAACGACGTCATCGTCATTCGCTATGAAGGGCCCCGGGGCGGTCCCGGCATGCGCGAGATGCTGCAGGTCACGGCGGCCATCAGCGGCATGCCCGACCTCAGCTCCACCGTGGCCCTGCTTACCGACGGCCGCTTCTCCGGCGCCACGCGCGGCTTCACCGCCGGCCACGTCGCGCCCGAGGCCTTCGTCGGCGGCCCCATCGCCGCCGTCCGCGAGGGCGACATCATTCACTTCGACATCCCCAACCGCAAGCTGACACTTGAGATCAGCGACGAAGAGATGGCTGCGCGGCTCAGCAACTTTGCGCCGCCGGCCCTGCGCTGGCCCACGGGCGTGTTCCGCAAGTACGTCGATCGCGTGAACTCCGCCTCAAAGGGCGCAACCACTTAGGCCTCGCTGCGGCGCCCGTCCGGCAACGCGCGGGCGCCGCCAGCACTCCATCGTGAGACCAGAACGCAAAGCCAGCGAGCTGCTCAACGCTGGCTCAGAAGGAGTCATCCATGGGAAGCAACGCCATACCGCAATCATCGAATGCCCATCTCACCACACCTACCCGCCTCACTGGCGCTGAGATCATCTGGGCCACGCTGGTGGGCGAGGGCGTCACAGACGTCTTCGGTTATCCGGGCGGCGCCATCCTGCCCGCCTATGACGCTCTGCGCAAGTTTCCCATTCATCACACCCTGGTGCGACACGAGCAGGGCGCAGCCCACATGGCCGACGGCTACGCGCGCGCCTCGGGCAAGGTTGGCGTGGCCGTTGCCACCAGCGGACCCGGCGCCACCAACCTCATCACCGGCATCGCCACGGCCATGCTCGACTCCATTCCCATGGTCTGCATCACCGGCAACGTCTCCAGCAAGGTGCTCGGCACAGATGCCTTCCAGGAGATCGACATCACCGGCATCACCCTGCCCGTGACCAAGCACAACTTCCTCGTCAGCAAGACGGAGGACATCGCCCCCGCGCTCCGCCACGCCTTCCAGATCGCGCAGTCCGGGCGCCCCGGCCCCGTGCTCGTCGACATCACCAAGGACGCGCAGCAGGGCACGGCCATCTTCGACTTCGCCGCCGCCAAGCCGCGCCCCTATCGCCCGCATCCCATGCTGGGCACGGACGAGTCCAGCCTCGCCGGCGCCGCCGAGCTCATCCGCAACGCCAAGCGCCCCATCATCCTCGCCGGCCACGGCGTCATCGAGTCCGGCGCCATGGAGCAGATCCGCACCCTCGCCGAGCGCGCGCAGATTCCCGTCGCCCTCACCCTCCTCGGCCTCGGTGGCTTCCCTGCTTCGCATCCGCTCAACCTCGGCATGATGGGCATGCACGGCGAAGCCTGGGTCAACCACGCCATTCAGGAGGCCGACCTGCTCATCGCCTGCGGCATGCGCTTCGATGACCGCGTCACCGGCACCACCTCGCAGTACGCGCTCAAGGCCAAAAAGATTCACATCGAGGTCGATCCGTCTGAGATCAACAAGAACATCAAGGTCGATGTCGCCCTCGTCGGCGATCTGCGCTCCGTGCTCGAAGACCTGCTCCCGCGCATCCCCGGCCGCGACGGCAGCGCCTGGATCAAGACCATCGAAGCCTCCAAGGGCGCCGTCGCCGTGCGCGACATCAAGAACCTGCCCGACTCCGGCCATCTCTACGCCGCCCACGTCATGCACGACCTCTGGCGCATCACCGGCGGAGACGCCATTGTGGCCACTGACGTAGGCCAGCACCAGATGTGGGAGGCGCAGTACTTCCACCATGAGAAGCCGCGCTCGCTCATCACCTCCGGCGGCCTCGGCACCATGGGCTTCGCGCTGCCTGCCGCCATCGGCGCCAAAACCGCCTGCCCCGACAAGGAAGTCTGGGTCATCGCCGGCGACGGCGGCATCCAGATGACCGCCTCCGAGCTCTCCACCATCGTGCAGGAAGGCCTCAAGATCAACATCGCCATCATCAACAACGGCTACCTCGGCATGGTGCGCCAGTGGCAGGAGTTCTTCTACGAGCGCAACTACCAGTCCACCCCGCTCGTCAGCCCCGACTTCGTCAAGCTGGCCGACGCCCACGGCATCAAGGGCCGCGCCGTGCGCACGCGCGCTGAGGTTGCCGACGCCGTCAACGAAGCCCGCTCGCACTCCGGCCCCTTCCTGCTCAACTTCATGGTCGAAAAGGAAGACGCCGTCTATCCCATGATTCCCGCCGGCAGCGCGCTGCACGAGATGATCCGCCGCCCCGGCAAAAACCCCCTGGTGGAAAGCCCGGACGACAAGTAGCAACACAGCCGCCGGTGGTCGGCACGGCCGCGCACAGCGCCTGCCGCCCCGGTGCCTGATCTCCTGAACCAGCTTTTTTCATTCAGCAAGGATGGCCATTATGCTGCATACATTTGTTGCTTACGTGGAAGACCTGCCCGGCGTGCTCACGCGCGTGGCCTCGCTCTTCCGTCGTCTCAATATCAACATCAGCTCCCTCACCGTGGGCCGCAGTGAGCGCCCCGGCCTCTCCCGCCTCACCCTCGTCTGCGACGCCTCCGCGGAAGCCGGTCACCGCATCCGCGCCAGCTTGTTTAAACTGGAGAATGTGGTCGATGTGGATGACATCGCCCAGGCGCCGTCTGTCACCCGCGAGCTCGCGCTCATCAAGGTGGCCGCCACGCCGGAAAACCGCTCCCAGATCTTCGAGCTCGCGGAGGTCTTCCGCGCCCGCATCGTCGACCTCGCGCCGGAGTCGCTGATGATTGAACTGACCGGCGTCGAAAGCAAGATTGAAGGCCTCATCCAGGTCCTCAATGAGTCCGAGGATCGCATCCTCGAAATCTGCCGCAGCGGCAAAATGACCATGCGCCGCGGCCATCACACCAGCCGCGTCCTCCGTGCCATGGGCGCCCCCGCCGAGGATTCGGCCAACGCGGAGCCCACGGAAAACTTTGAAGACCGCGCAGCCGTCGAGCCCGAGTAAGCCCGCACTGCGCACCGATTTCACCCCACACCCTTAACGCACAGAAAAAGGAAAATCGAGAACACAATGGCCACGACTTACTACGATCACGACGCCGACCTTACGCTCATCCAGTCCAAAAAGGTCGCCATCATCGGCTACGGCTCCCAGGGCCACGCCCACGCCCTCAACCTCAAGGACTCCGGTGTCCAGGTCAAGGTCGGTCTCGCCGCCGGCTCCAGGTCCATCGCCAAGGCTCAGAAGGCCGGCCTCGAGGTCGATACCGTTGCCGGTGCCACCCAGTGGGCTGACGTGGTCATGGTTCTGGTCCCCGATCAGACCGCGGCCAAGCTCTACGCGGATGAGATCGCGCCCAACATCAAGCCCGGCGCCCTGCTCCTCTTCGCCCACGGCTTCAACATCCACTTCAAGACCATCACCCCCGCCGCCGGCATTGACGTAGGCATGGCCGCCCCCAAGGCCCCCGGCCATCGCGTCCGCGAGGTCTTCACCGAAGGCGGCGGCGTCCCCGGCCTCATCGCCATCCACCAGGACGCCACCGGCACCGCCCACGCACTCACCCTCAGCTATCTCAAGGGCATCGGCTGCACCCGCGCCGGAGTCCTGGAGACCACATTCAAGGAAGAGACCGAAACCGACCTCTTCGGCGAGCAGGCTGTCCTCTGCGGCGGCGTCAGCGCCCTCATCAAGGCTGGCTATGAGACCCTCGTCGAAGCCGGCTACCAGCCCGAGTCCGCCTACTTTGAGGTCCTCCACGAGCTCAAGCTCATCGTCGACCTCATCTACCGCGGCGGCCTCGCCTACATGCGCTACTCCATCTCGGACACAGCCGAGTGGGGCGACTACGTCTCCGGCCCCCGCGTCATCAACGAGTCCAGCAAGCAGGCCATGCGCGACATCCTCAAGGACATCCAGGATGGCACCTTCGCCAGGCGCTTCCTCGCCGACCAGAACTCTGGCCGCAAGGAGTTTCTGGCCTTCCGCGAAGCCGAAGCCAAACACCCCATCGAAATCGTGGGCAAAAAACTCCGCGCCTCCATGCCCTTCCTCGACCCCGTCACCGTCGAAGAAGTCTCCAAGACGCGCTAACTCAATAACCCTTCAACACCACGGCCCTGCGAGAAACCCTCGCAGGGCCGCAGCTTTTTGATACTTGTAATCGTGAGAATATATTTGCCCGGCCATTCGCATTCTTTAGGACAATTATGTGCTTGTCACACAAAGGTCAAGGCGGGAAAATGTTCCATGTCCAAAAAGCCTCACTCGTTATGGCTTTCCGGCCTCGCCATCAACCTGATCAGCAACCTTATCGCCTTCATTGTGGGGGGCTTTACAACTTATTTCTCTCATGAAGGCTCAGCCTGGATCAAACCTCTTCTCTTCGGCGGAATCGCCTGGTTAGTCACGTTCTGCTCAATTCTAGCTATTAGGTATATGAACAGGCTTCCGAGGAGACTCGACCCTCTGACTGTGGAGAATGCAGGTCGAAGGATTAGGGATTGGCTAGATGAATTCAACCTGACAGTTAAGAGCGTTCCTGATTCAGATTGCGATTTCTTCTACATCGTCACTACAGACGGAGGGAAGAAAATCTCAATCTTTCGGAACCTTAAACAGAATACCGATTACATCTCGCTTAAAGGACTAATAACTACCAGCGATGATGAGAAGGCAATAATCGCTCGAATGTCTGACGACGAAAAAATATCCCTCAGATTGGCATTGGAGCTTGAATTATCTCGTGCAGTGATGGGGTACACGACGCAAAACATGCTTGACTCATTGACCATTTTCAAGCGTGTTCCGATCACCGAGACGCTTTCCGCAGAAGATCTTCTAACTGTAATGTGGGAGGTTGAGGCAATGCTCACGTCGCTATTCGTAATAGGTGCACTAGGTTTCCACCGACATAGCCTCCGCCAGAAAGAAGAAGCGTAATGAATGTAGATTGAATGCCGGGTGCCCCAAGTCTCGCTTCTGAGACCTAGGGCACCTCAACCCTCAACTAGCCTTCCTGTGCGCGAAACCTAGAACGCCATATCATCTCTCACCGGTTGCCCCCTCCACCCTCACCCATTACAATTCAGCCCGTGTCGAAACCATCCCCGGTCTCACGCCGCAATTTCATTTCCGCCGCCCTCGCAGGCTCCGCCGCCACTCTTGCCGGTGCAGCCGTGCCCGAATCCTCGCCGGTCGAATGGACCCCTGAGCGCACCCAGGCCGCGCTCCGCAGCGCCACCGGCACCAGCCTCGTCCTGCTCGGCACCGGCGGCGGCCCCGTGGAAGGCCGCCCGCGCCGTATGACCTCGCATGTCCTCGTCAGCAACGGCGCAGCCTACATCGTCGACTGCGGCCTCGGCGTCACCACGCAGTTCGCCCGCACCGGAATCCCCTTCTCCGCCGTCCGCTCCATCTTCATCACCCACCACCACCCTGACCACAACGTCGAGTACGGCCCATTCCTGCTTCTCCGCTGGGCCAAAGAGATCACGCAGGCCCCTTCCGCCTACGGCCCGCCGCCACTCGTGCAGATGACCCGCGACTATCTCCGCTCCATGGACGCCACCATCCGCTTCTGGTCAGAGGATTTCCAGTACCCGCCGCTCAAAGTCGACGACGTTCACGAGATAACCGGCTCCGGCCACGTCATGAAGGACGAAAACGTCCGCGTCACCTCGGCACTCGTGCAGCATCCGCCCGTGCACCCTGCCCTCGGCTACCGCTTCGACTTCGCCGACCGCTCCATCGCCTTCTCAGGCGACACCGTCCCGGTAGACGCCATGGTCCGCCTGGCCCACGGAGCAGATGTGCTCGTTCACGAGGCCATCGACATGGCCGTCATGGACCGCATGGAGCGACTCAATAATGACCCAGCCCAATACAAGATCAACATGCATCACATGCGCGCCGATCATGCTCCCATCGAAGACGTGGGCCGCATCGCTCAGGAGGCCGGCGTCAAGACGCTTGTCCTCTCGCATCTCAGTCCCAGCATCGGCGTTCCAGACGAAGCCTGGCGCGCCGGCGCCGCAAAGCACTTCAAAGGCAAAATCATCGTCGGTCACGACCTCATGGTCATCTAGCCGGATGTCCCGGGGTCTCGCTTTTGAGACCTGGGCCGGGTGCCCCATCCATCCCGCGCCCTTTGCCGCATGGGTGGGAAAGTACGAACCCAACCCCCCGTCCTCTTGAGCGAACGCAGCGAGTCGAAAGATCCGCGGTTGCTTTTCTGGCGCTCTCCGTCAGAACCACCCCGGATGCCGGTTGCCCTACGCACCTCTAGAGATTTTCTTTCCCCCAGAAAATCGTGCGGAAAATTACGGAGTCATTTTGGCTTCATCTTGGCCTTCTGCCTGTTGCACCCATGCTTTACCATGGCTGCAACGCAGCATCGGCTCCGCGCGCGCATCCAACCGGCGCGTCCAACTGTAATCCCTGCTGCAACATAGGATGATTCCCCATGCACTCACCTGGCCGGATGGCGCTCTTCTTCCTGCTCGCTTCGTTCGCATTCCTCCGCCCTGCGTCCGCAGCGGCCCCCGCAGTGCAGGCTGACGCGCCCGCAGGCTCTTGGGCAATCGCCATCCACGGCGGCGCCGGAGAAGACGAGTGGCTCCACATGGCGCCTGCCACCGCCGCGGCCTACCATGCCTCGCTCGCCCGCGCCCTCGCCGCCGGAGCCTCCGTGCTCCAGCGCAACGGCGAGGCGCTCGATGCCGTCCAGGCCGCCGTCCAGGTCCTCGAAGACGACCCGCTCTTCAACGCCGGCCGCGGCTCCGCCTTCGCCGCTGACGGCACCAATGAGATGGACGCCGCCATCATGGACGGCTCCAACCTACAGGCCGGAGCCGTCGCCGCCGTCCACTTCACCCGCCACCCCATCGCGCTCGCCCGCACCGTCATGGAGCGCACTCCCTACGTGCTGATGGTCGGCGCCGGCGCAGACGCCTTCGCCCGTGAGCAGCACATCCAGCAGGAGCCGCCCGCCTTCTTCTTCACCGAAATGCGCTGGCAGGAGTTCGCCACCATCATGCGCGCCAGCCATCGGCCCATGCCGCCGCGCCCGCGCGGAGTGCCGCCCGCAGCCAGCCTCACCGGCTCAGCGCTTCCGCCCATCTTTTCGCATCGATTCGGCACCGTCGGCGCCGTCGCCCGCGACAACGCCGGACACCTCGCCGCGGCCACATCCACCGGCGGCATGCAGGGCAAGCTGCCCGGTCGCGTGGGAGACTCGCCCCTGATCGGCGCAGGCACCTACGCCAGCGACCGCTCCTGCGCCGTCTCCGGCACCGGCGTCGGCGAATACTTCATCCGCCTCACGCTCGCCCGCCAGGTCTGCACCCTCGTGGAAGAAGGCCGCACCCCGCAGCAGGCCGCCGACCAGATGATCCACACCGAACTGCCCTCGCTCAAGGGCGGCGAAGGCGGCGTCATCGTCCTCGGCCTCGATGGCGTTCCAGTCTGGAGTTCGAACACCCTCGGCATGTTCCGCGCCCGGCAGCAGGCCGGCCAGCCGCCTGAGATTCACGTCCAGTAGCGCAAAGGGCGCAAGCACCTGTCGCGCCTGCGCCCCTGCCCGGGATTGCCCGGCTCCCGATCGGCCGGCCGCTATTTCTTGTCCAGCCGGAACGCCGCCGCCTTGAAGTCCCCGCGGAAGCTCGCGTCCATATCCAGCCCGTGATGCATCCACCACGCGCCGCTGGCCGTCGCCGGCGTCTGCTCTGCGGCCTTGCCCTCAATCGGCGTCAGCGTGTACTCCGTCTTCGGGTCCAGTCCTTGCAGCTTCAGCCGTGGAAACAGCCGCCCCTCCTGCGTCGAGTGGATGAACAGGAACACCACTGACTGGCTCCTGTCCTTGTTCACCGTCTGCGTCGCAGAGAACTCGCTGCCGTTGCGCGGCGAAATTAGCCGGTACAGGTCGCCCTGCACAATCGTCGGCTGCACCTGGTGGTAGTCCGCAATCAGCCGCTTCGCCGTCGCCATATCCTCCGGCGTCCACTTGGTAATGTTCGCGCCAATGCCCAGCGAGCCCTGCATCGAGCTCAGCATCCGATACTCCAGCGACGTCGCGCGCAGGTTCATCCAGTGCGGCGAGTCCGTCACCCACGCCATCATCACCTGCGGCGTATAGGCATAGGTAAAGCCGTCCTGCTGCGTCAGCCGGTCAAACGGGTCCGTGTTGTCTGAGGGCCAAACCTCGTCGGCATACTTCAGGATGCCCAGGTCCACGCGTCCGCCGCCGCCCGAGCACGACTCCAGTTCCACCTTCGGATGCCGCCGGTGCAGCTCATCCAGAATGCTGTACAGGTTCTGAATGAAGGCCACATACACCTTCTTCTGCTCGTTCGGTGGCAACTGATCCCAGCCCGGCTCGCTCCAGTTGCGGTTGTAGTCCCACTTCAGGAAGGCGATATCGTTCTCCGTCAGCAGCTTGTCCAGAAAGCCCAGCACGTACTCCTTCACATCCGGCCGCGCCAGGTTCAGCACCAGCTGCGTGCGCATCTCGCTCCGCGGACGCCCCGGGAAGTTCAGCACCCAGTCCGGATGCTTGCGGTAGAGGTCCGAGTCCGGATTCACCATCTCCGGCTCCACCCAAAGTCCAAAGTCCATGCCCAGCGAGTGCACCTTGTCGATAAGCGGCTTCAGCCCGTGCGGAAACTTCTCCGGATTCACGTACCAGTCGCCCAGTCCCGCGTGGTCCGTCTTGCGCTGGCCAAACCATCCGTCATCCATCACAAAGCGGTCCACGCCCAGCGCCGCAGCCTTCTCCGCCAGCGCCATCTGTCCCGCCTCGTTCACATTCATCTCCGTTGCTTCCCAAGAGTTGTAGATCACCGGCCGTGGCTTCGGCGGCACATTCGGCCCGGCGCGATGCGGCAGAATGTGATCCACCTCAAAGTGGTGCAGCAGCCGCGAAGCCCCGCCCATGCCGTGCGCGGAGTAGCCGCCATAAAAGATTGGCGTCTCCAGCTTCTCGCCCGGGTGCAGCACATAGCCAAAGTCAAACGGATTAAAGCCGCCCGTCACCCGCACCTCGTCCAGCTGATCCTGCTCCACCGTAATGCGCCACGAGCCGCTCCACGCCAGCGCGCCAAACCACACCTCGCCGTGGTTCTCGTCCGGCGCGCCCTCCTGAATGGCAAACCATGGATTCGCCTGGTGACCCGTCGTTCCGCGGCGGCTCTCAATCACGCGCTCGCCGGGATGCAGCGGTTCCTGCGTCAGCGTCCACTCGCCCGCCCATCGGCCCGTCAGGTAGTTCAGCGTGTAGTGCGCCGGGGGCAGCGCCCACGCGGCCGCCGCCACCTGCTCCAGCGTAATGGGCTGCTTCTCGCGATTCTCAATCGTTGCCGAACGCGCCAGAATCCCGCTCACCGGCTCAATCCGGTAGTGCAGCGTCACGTACACCTCGCGCCGAATGTCCTTCATCACCACGTCAAAGCCATCGTCCGTCTTGCTGTGGCTCACGTAGTGCAGCACCAGGTCGCGATTGCCGTCCGCAAAGGTCACCTTCAGCGCCGGCTCCGAAAACAGCCCCGCGCCCCAGCCCACATACTCCTGCGGCGTATTCGTGTACGACGAGTCGAACGATGCCCAGTCCGGCATCGGCTTCGCCTCAGGAAACGAATCAGTCGCTCCCAGCCTTCCGCCCCAGTAGAGCTGCTGAAGCTCCCCGCGCGGGTTCACGCCAAACACGTAGGAAACATGCCCGCCATCGATCCGGAAGACCTTGGCGGCTGGGTCAAAGGTTGCGGCAGACTGGGCAAAGGCCAGGCTCGATGCCAGAGCCAGGGCGGCAAGTGCTGTAAAGGCTTTCATTTGAAAAGACCTCGGCGTCTCTCGTTTTCCAACCGACACATCATATCACTGTGTGATTACTGCATATCTGCCTCCGCGCCCCCACCGCCGATTCCCTTCCACTGGGACAACACACTCCGGTTCCACAGGATTCAGCCGGCCCTGATCCGGAATGGTCTATCCTGTCTACACCCCACTGGAGGCCAGGATGCTCGCGCCGACCCTTTCGCCGCCCGCACGTCCCACACCCGCTGACGCGATCGCGGCCGCCATTGAGCGCATTGTTCCGCTCCAGGGGTTGCCCATCGAAGACCGCCTCTGGCTCGCCAGTCACGGCGAAGAAGTCGTCGCCCAGAGCGGAGACATCCTGTTTGAAGAAGGCACGCCCGCGGACCAGATGATCCTCATCCTCAAGGGCGAGATTCATGTCCGCCGCCAGCAGGGTGGCCCCATGGCGTTGTTCATCGGCCGCGCCGGCCAAATGACCGGCCTGCTGCCCTTCTCGCGCATGAAGACCTACGGCGGACAGGGCTTTGCCGTCACGCCCGTCTGGGCCCTGCTCATTCGCAAGTCGCTCTTTCCCCAGATGCTCGCGGCCATCCCCTCCATGACGCAGCGCATCGTCTCCACTCTGCTCGACCGCGTCCGCGAGGTCACCCGCATCGAGCAGCAGGCGGAGAAACTCACCGCCCTCGGCAAGCTCGCCGCCAACCTCGCCCACGAGCTCAACAATCCCGCCTCCGCCGCGCAACGCGCCGCCTCCAACCTGGTCACCGAGCTGCGCGCCAATCGCCAGAATCGCTTCAAGCTCGTCAACCTCTGCCTCAACGAGCAGCAGATCCAGAGCATCTGCGACTGGGAAGAGCGCATCCTCGCCCGCGCCGACGTACCCGAGCCCATCAACGCCGGCTCTCTCATCGTTCGCGAGGAGTCCATGCGCAAGTGGCTCGATGCTCTGCCCTGCCAGGACTCCTGGGAGATAGCCGCGCAGCTCGCCGAGCAGGGCGCCTCCGTCGCCGATCTCGACGCGCTCACCTCCATCCTCGGGTCCAGCGAAATCTGCATAGCCCTGCAATACTTCGCGCGTTATCTGCGCTCCTCGCGCTCCGTGGAAACGCTCCTCAACTCCACCGCCCGCATCTTCGACCTCATCAGCGCCGTCCAGGCCTACTCCTACATGGATCGCGCGCCCATCCTCGAAATCGACGTGCCCGCGGGCCTCGACGCCACCGTGCAGATGCTCCAGTCGCGCATGCAGGGCATCCGCATCGAGCGTAACTACGAGCCCAACCTGCCCTGCATCAGCGCCTACGGCAGCGAGCTCAACCAGGTGTGGACCGCGCTCCTTGAGAACGCGCTCGACGCCCTCGGCAGCGAGGGCACGCTCAGTCTCACCTGCCGCCTGGAAGGCGAAATGCTGCTGGTCGAAATCTGGGACACCGGCCCCGGCATTCCCCCCGAGCTGCAGGACCGCATCTTCGAGCCGTTCTTCACCACCAAGGCGCCCGGCCAGGGCCTCGGCCTCGGCCTCGACAACGCCATGCGCATCGTGCGCAAGCACCGCGGCCACCTGAGCGTCCGCTCCGAGCCCGGCTCCACCTGCTTCCGCGTACGTCTGCCGCTCTATCAGTTGCAGGCGTACTGAAGGACTCCGCCCGCGCCTGCCGTTTTCCTTCGGTACAGGGCGGCGCAACACAGCACGTTGCAGTCACGCCACGGGACTCCTCCGTCCCCCTTTTGCCGGAACTCCGGCTGAGCAGTGCATTCCCTGATTCGCTTCGGGTTATCCGTACCCTCAAGGACAACTCACAGGAGGCTTATTGCATGAAGGCACCCAGAGCGCCAGAATCCATCCTCACCCCCCGCCTGCTCCTGCGCAGGCCCGTCGCCGCCGACGCCGAGGCCATCTTTCATCGTTATGCGTCCGACCCCGTCGTGACCCGCTACCTCAGCTGGCCTACCCATCGCAGCGTGGCCGATACCCGCGCCTTCCTCACCTGGGCCGACGACGAGTGGGACCGCTGGCCCGCCGGTCCGTACCTCGTCTTCGCGCAACGCGCGCGGCAGCCCGACACGCTCCTCGGCGGCACCGGCCTTGCCTTCAAGTCCCTCACCCGCGCCGTCACCGGCTACGTCTTCGCCCGCGACGCCTGGGAGCAGGGCTTCGCCACTGAGGCGCTCGCCGCCATCGTCGAGCTCGCCCGCAACATCCGGGTCCAGCGGCTGGAAGCCGTCTGCCACGTCGACCACAAGGCCTCGTCCCATGTGCTGGAAAAATGCGGATTCACGCGCGAAAGCGCCCATCGCGAGCACTTCACCTTCCCCAACCTCGCGCCCCAAAAGCCGTCCGAGGTCTTCAGCTACGTGCTCGCGCTTTAGTTTTAAAAGGAGATGTCCAGCGGCCCCGTCACCCGCAGCACAGACTGGTCGCCTGTCTTCTGCTTCCACGCCGCGCGAATCGCATCAATCTTCGCGCGGTTCTCCGCCGTGTCCGGGTAGTAGAGGATCAGCATCTTTGAGCGCAGCCGCTCGGGCGCAGTCTCGTACTTGCCCTGCCACTGGCCGTAGACGTCCAGCACGCTCAACCCCGAGGGGAAGCGCGGCGTCACCTGCTTGTCCAGAAACTCGCGCCACCCGGCCTCGCTCACTCCCTGCTCGGGATGGTCCGCCGGCCCCAGCCCAAAGTAGAGCCGCGTTCCCACCCAGCCCTGCGCCTGGTCGGGATGCGCGGTATCGCCCGCAAGAGTAGGCGCGGTAGCGCCCGCCACGGCCACAGGCCGGTGCGCGCAACCGCTCAGCACAATTGCAACCAAGGGAATAAGCCAGCCAATACGCAAGCGCATCAGATCTCCGGGCACTTCCTGAGTCGGATTATTTCTCGATCTCCACGCCGCGCCAGAAGGCGACGTAGCCCTTGATCTTGCGCGCTGCCGGCTTCGGGTCCGGATAGTACCAGGCGGCATCCGGATTGTCCTGCCCATCGATCAGCAGGCTCATGTAGCGCGCCAACCCCTTCCACGGACAGGTTGAGGTCGTGCTGCTGGGGCGAAAGTACTCCCGCTTGAGGCTGGATTCAGGAAAGTAGACGTTTCCTTCCACCGTCTCCGTCACATCACTCTCGGCAATCACCTTGCCGTTCCAGATTGCTCTAGCCATGGGGTATCCCGGTCAAATCCAAGTCGCACTCTTCCGATAGATGCACAAAGCATCCTTGGAGAGGTCGACGGATAAGACACTAGCAGAGTTTGAACGGCGTGGCGAGTCCGCCTGTGGAACGCCACGCCGAAAACCTACTTGGCAGCGGCAATCGAGTCGATGTGAACGCTCTTCTTGGCCGCATCCACAGATGCGGTTACCTTCACGTGGTCGCCATAGAAGTTCTTCACCGCATCGGGGTTATCGATGCTCCACACAGCCTTCTTGGCCTCGTCCACGAAGACCGGCTTCATGCCGCCCTCAACGCACTTCTTCACGCACGCAGCGCCTGTTCCAGCATGCTTGGCGCCGCACATCGAATCGGAAATCCAGCCATTCAGCTTGGTGGCGTCAGCCGCATTCGCCGTCACCGCAATCGCCGAAAAAGCCAGTACCATTCCTGCAACAATCTTCTTCACATGAACCTCCGGGGAATCAAACGTTGTTCCGACCTTCATGATGCTCCTTCGAGCTACCATTGCACAAGGCCACAGAATTTCAAAATTTGGCCGCATCACAATCAGCGGGCCGCCGCTGTAGCCGGCTGCAAACCCTTTCGCCGCGCCTCCAGGTTCTTCAGCACCGTCTCATATCGCGCCGCCGCTGCCGAAAAACGCTGCACCACCTCCGAGGTCTTCACCAGAAATCCCGGATTCCGCTCTCGGATTCCCTCCAGCAGGTGCGCAAACTTGGCCAGCAGGAAAAACCCCTCGCCGTTGCAGTCCACAAACATGTCGGCAGAGACCGCCCCGTGCAGCACCAGCGCCGCCGCCATCTCCCAGTAGGTCACCACCTGCCGGAACCAGGGGTTATGCGGATCCGCCGGATTGCCCGCCACGGCAAAGAACTCATCCACCGTGGCCGGCCAGAACTCACCCGTCATCCAGGCCCGCGCCTGGCGCATCACCGGCTCCGTGCGCAGCTCATACAGCTTCAAAATAATCTCGGCGTCCGCCGGCGTTGCCAGCATCCGTTCCATCACCAGGTCTCCGCGAATGATATTACCGGATCGGGCGCAGTCCCGCTCCCATAAGCACACAGGGCCTCTCCCTCTCGGGAAAGACCCCGCCGCTTACGCCGGCTGCAGCTCTTTCTTCTTGCTTGCCTTCTCCACCACCGGCCCGTGCGTCTCCGCTGTCGGAGGCGGCGGCGCATTCCCGATGCGCTTCGAGTACGAGCAGGCTACTGCGGCCTCCGTCGTCTCCGCAGCCTTCTTGCCGCGCTTCTTCGGTGCGCTCTCTTCTTCCGCCACCTTCTTCTTGTTCGGGCACTCCAGGTAGACGCCGTCCTTCAGCGTCTTCTCCACCAGGTACGGGCTGCCACACTGCGGACACTTCTTCGGCACCGGCTTGTAGTTCGACGTAAAGTCGCACTTGGGATAGTTCGTGCAACCCCAGAAGACGTTGCCCCGCCGCGCCTTGCGTTCGGCAATATCGCCCTCGCCGCACTTCGGGCACTTCATCCCTTCAATCAGGTTCTGCTTCACGTACTTGCACTTGGGATACCCCGAGCAGGACACAAACTCGCCATACGCGCCCTGCCGCAGCACCAGCGGCTTGCCGCACACCGGGCAGGCCTCGCCGGTCGGCTCCGGCGGCTTTTGCTGCTGCTTCTGGCTCAGCTTGCGAATCGTCTTGCACGGCGGATCCTCGTTGTAGCCGGGGCAGCTCATAAACGGACCCCACGGCCCGCGCTTCAGCACCATCACCCGGCCGCAGTTCTCGCAATACTCTTCCGTATCGCCGGCCTCCTGCGCCTCGGGCGTATTCAGGTCCGGCTTGGCGGCAATGTTCTCCTTGGTGAACGTGCAGCTCGTCGGGTCCTTCTTGTTGTACGCCGAGCACGAGAAGAAGCTGCCAAACTTGCCCCACTTCAGCAGCAGCGGAGAGCCGCACACGTCGCACTTCTCGTCCGTCAGATGCTCCATCCGCTTGATGTCTTCCATGTTCTTGCTGGCATCCTTGAGCTCGTCCTCAAAGTAGTCGTAGAAGCCACTCAGCAGATCGGTCCACTTCTCCTTGCCTTCTTCGATGTCGTCCAGCTCTTCTTCCAGCTTCGCCGTGTACTTGGTATCGAAGATGTACCCAAAGTTCTTCACCAGCAGCTCGCAGACCACCACGCCGATCTCGGTCGGATAGAACCGTCCGCGCGATCCGCCGTGCTTCACCACGTACTCGCGATCCTGAATCGTATTGATGATCGACGCATACGTGGATGGCCGCCCGATGCCGCGCTCTTCCAGCTCCTTCACCAGCGACGCTTCGTTGTATCGCGGCGGTGGCTCGGTAAAGTGCTGCTCCGGCACAATCTGTTCCGGCTCCAGCGTCTTCACGCCGTCCAGGCTGGGCAGGCGGTTCGAGGTCTCGTCCTCGTCGCCCTTCTTCTCCTCCGACATCTCATAGACCTTCAGGAAGCCGTCAAATCGCAGCACCGATCCGCTGGCACGAAAGTCATACGTCTTGCCCGTCTTTGCGGAAGCGGCGGCAATGCTGGCCGTCGTAATGTCATACACCGCCGGAACCATCTGCGAGGCCACAAACCGCTTCCAGATCAGCGTGTAGAGCTTCAACTGCTCGTCGCTCAGGTAGCGCGCAATCGACTCCGGCGTGCGCGTGGCATCCGTCGGCCGTATCGCCTCGTGCGCGTCCTGCGCATCCTTCTTGCCCCGGAACTCGTTCGGCTTGTCCGGCAGATACTTCGAGCCCAGCGTCTTCTCAATCCACTCGCGCGCCGCCACCTTGGCCTCCGGCGCCACGCGCGGCGAGTCGGTACGCATATACGTAATCAGGCCCGTCGTGCCCTCCGGTCCCAGGTCCACGCCCTCATACAGCCGCTGCGCCACGCCCATCGTGCGGCGAACGTTAAAGCCCAGCTTGTTCGCGGCATCGCGCTGCAACTGGCTGGTGATGAACGGCGGCAGCGGACGTCGCTGCTGCTCGCGCGCCTGCACCGCGGTCAGCGACCACCGCGCCTTCTCCAGCGCGGCCATCACCTCGTCCATCGACGCCTTATCTGCCAGCGCATTGTTCAGGTACTGCGGCTTGCCGTCCTTGTCCTGCCCGTTCGGCACGCGCAGCGCCTCGCCGCCGATGCCCACCAGCCGCGCCTTGAAGCTCTTGTCCGCCTGCTTCTCCGGATGCAGTTGCGCTTCCAGCGTCCAGTACTCCACCGGGTTGAAGGCGCGAATCTCGCGCTCACGTTCCACAATCAGGCGCACCGCCACCGTCTGCACGCGTCCCGCTGACAGTCCCCGCCGCACCTTGTCCCACAGCAGCGGAGAGATCTGGTAGCCCACCAGACGGTCCAGCACGCGCCGCGTCTGCTGCGCATCCACCAGGTTCTTGTCCACGTCCCGCGCATGCTGGAAGGCCTCCTGCACGGCCTTCTTCGTAATCTCGTTGAACGTGATGCGATGAATCTTCTTTCTCTCTTTGGCGTTCCCGCCCAGCTGCAGAGCCAGGTGATACGCAATCGCTTCGCCTTCGCGATCCGGGTCAGGCGCCAGATAAATCTCGTCCGCCTTTGCCGCGGCCTTCTTCAACTGCTCAACGACCTTTTCCTTGCCGGGCGAAACAATCAGCTCCGGCACAAACGTCCGCTTCTTCAGCTCCACGCCAATGTCGTTCTTGGGCAGGTCCATGATGTGTCCAATGGACGCACGAACCTCAAATCCCTTGCCAAGATACTTCTCGATCGTCTTTGCCTTGGCCGGCGACTCGACAATCACCAGTGCTTTACTCATTGCCATCCTTAATTACCAAAAACCACTTCACTGTGTTCGTGCTGTTGGACTCGAACACCCTCATTCCGTCTCACCGGCGCGCCGTCTAAATTGCCTCTGCGCCGTCGATGCGCTCTCCTCCTCGAGAAAAACGAGCTACGAAAGTTGCAAACTAACACGGCAGACGGCTTGGTTTCCACTCGCAAACAAATTTTTTCCGGGCACCGCGTTCCGGAAACCACCAATTCTGTTGCCTTTTTCGCTGCTTGGGACTTGTGTAAAAAAATGCCTGCCGCCAACGCGCGCTGCCGGCCGCCAACCTCACAGGGTGCGCACATAGTTCTTGCCCGGCAACTGCCGCACGCGCCCCGCAATCTCCAGCTCAAACAGCGCCGTAAACACTTCCGAGGACGTCAGTTGCGTCTCCATCCGCTCCAGAATCTCGTCCATCTGCAGGGACTCGTCGCTGCGCAGCACCTCCAGCACCAGCGCCTCTTCAGGTCGCAATGCCGGGTCCGGCAACAAAGATGCTCCGGCTGCCGGTTTGGATTCAAACCCGTTCTCCGCCTCCAGCTCCAGCCGCACCTGCGAGGACAGCTCTTCCCACACGTCCTCCCACGTCGCCACCAGCTTCGCGCCCTGCTTAATCAGCGTGTTAGGCGTCCACGAGCTCTTGTTCGTCACGTTCCCCGGCACGGCAAACAGGTCGCGGTTCTGCTCCTCCGCGCAGCGTGCGGTCACGCGCGTCCCGGAGTTCTCGCTGGCCTCCACCACCAGCACCCCCACGCTCACCCCGCTCAAAATCCGGTTCCTGCGCGGAAAATTCTGCGGCGCGGGAAACGTCCCCACCGGCAACTCGCTCACAATCGCCCCGCCCGCCGCCAGAATCTCTTCGGCCAGCTTCTTGTTTTCTTTGGGATAGATCACGTCGATCCCCGTGCCCCACACGGCCACCGTGGGCATCCGCGCCGCCAGCGCGCCCTTGTGCGCACAGGTGTCAATGCCGCGCGCCATGCCGCTCACCACCAGCATGCGCCGCGCCGCCAGGTCCCGCGCCAGCATCTCGGCCACGCCGGAGCCATACGGCGAAGGATGCCGCGTGCCCACAATCGCAATCGACGGCCGCGCCAGCAGTTGTGCATTGCCTCGCACCCACAGCACCGGCGGCGGATCATATATCTCGCGCAGCCGCTCCGGATACTCCGGGCTGCTCAGGCTCACGATCCTCGCGCCGAGCGCGGTCGTCCTGGCCCATTCCTCCTCGGCCACCTGGCGCGCCTTGCCGTCAAACACATACTGCGCCACGTGCGCCGGAAACCGCATCGCCTCCAGCTCGGTCAACGACATGCGGAAGATCTCGCGCGGCGCGCTCCACTCCCGGCTGGCCTCCAGAATGCGCCTCGGACCCAGTCCCGGCGCCATCGCCAGGGCCAGCCACGCCAGACTGTCTTCCTCCGGGCGCGCAGCGGCCGCGCCAGCCTTTTCCTCGGGCAAACTTGTCATCTTCTGCGTCCGGCAAGCGCTCTCCAGCGCACCGGCATCATCCTTCACAACATCTTTGCGTTGCGTTCGCGGGTAATTGCGCTCACCTTAACCGTACCTGCCCGGGAAGTCAAGCAACCCCGCCCCGCGCGAATCCTCTCCGCCCCGGCGTTACTCTAATAAAGAGTGAGCTTCTTATCCGATTCCCGTCTGCGTATCGCCGCCATTCGTTTTCTCAATCCCGCACCGCTGATGTGGGACTTTGATCATCCGCCGCTCAACGCCGAGCTGGCCTCACGCTATCAAATCGACTGGATGCTCCCCTCCGAGTGCGCCGACCGCCTCGTCGCCGGCACGGCCGACATAGGCCTCGTCCCCATCGCCACGCTGGCCGGCAACCCCGCCCTGCGCGTCCTGCCCGGCTGCACCATCGCGTCCAAGGGACACATCCGCTCCCTGCTGCTCGTGCGTCGCGCCAGCCAGCCGCTCAAGGCCGTGCGCAGCGTTGCGGCCGACACCGCCAGCCGCACCACCGTCACCTACGCGCGCCTGCTCTTCCACCTGTGGGGCAACCCCGACGTTCCCTTCCTGCCCATGGCCGCCGACCTCGACGCCATGCTCGACCGCGCCGACGCCGCCATCGTCATCGGCGATCCCGCCCTGCTCGCCATGGAGGAACGCTCCAATCGAGAAGAGCGCACCGGCGAATCGCTCGTCTATCACGACCTTGCTGAGGAGTGGCGCAAACACACCGGCCTCCCCTTCGTCTCCGCCGTCTGGGCCGCGGCGCCCGCCTGCCCCATCGACGAGTCCGTCATCCGGGACTTTCTGCTCTCCCGCGACCACGGCCTGCAGAATCTGGAGCCGCTCGTGGCCGAGTGGTCCGCGCGCCTTCCCATTCCGGAAGAGACCATCCGCACCTACCTCTCCAGCAACATCCACTACATCCTCGACGACGAGTGCGTCGAAGGCATCCGCGGCTTCTTCCGCAAGGCCGCGCGCGCCGGCATCCTGCCCAGGTATGAGTTCTCGCTTCCCGAGCAAGCCGCCACCACGGCCCAAACCCGCTAGCGCTCTCCGCGCTTGCACGCAAGCAAAAAGGCCGCTCCATCTCTGGAACGGCCCAGGCAGTTTTCTTGCAAACTAGCTGACTAGCTGTCTTGTAACGCGCCGACTCGCTGACTTGCTGTCTTGCCGACCCGCTGCCTTGCTAAATCTCCCACCGCAGCAATGCAGCGCCCACCGTAAAGCCCGCGCCCACAGCGGCCAGCAGCACCAGGTCGCCCTTCTTCAGCTTGCCCTCTTCAATCGCGGTCTCCATCGCCAGCGGAATCGTCCCCGCCGAGGTGTTGCCGTACTTGTCGATATTGATAATCACGCGCTCCGGGTCCATTCCCAGCCGGTCCGCCGTGGCCGTGATAATGCGCTTGTTCGCCTGGTGCGGAATAAAGCAGCCCAGGTCGGAGCCGGTCACGCCGTTCCGCTCCAGCACCTTCGCAGTGGCCTCGGCCATCTTGCGCACGGCAAACTTGTACACCGCCTGCCCATCCTGGAAGATGTAGTGCATCTTCTTGTCCACGGTCTCGTGGCTTGACGGGTTCAGGCTTCCGCCGCCCTTCAGGTTCAGCGCCGCTGCGCCAGAGCCGTCAATCTCGTGCACAAAGTCGATAAAGCCAATCTCGCCCTCGGCTGCGGGCTCCAGCAGCACCGCGCCCGCGCCGTCGCCAAACAGCACGCAGGTCGAGCGGTCCGTGTAGTCCGTCATGCGCGTATTGGCGTCCGCACCGCACACCAGCACCTTGCTGTGCGCGCCGCTCTCCACCAGCTTCACGCCCGCCTGCAGCGCAAACACAAACCCCGAGCAGCCGGCCGAGACATCAAAGCCCCACGCGCCCTTCGCGCCAATCTTGTCCTGCACCAGGCACGCCGTCGAGGGGAACATCATGTCCGGCGTCACCGTGCCCACAATGATCACTTCCACTTCGCTCGGCTGAATGCCCCGTGCCGCCAGGCACTTCTTCGCGGCCTCCACGCACATGTCGCTTGTGCCCTTGCCCTTGGCCAGCATGTGCCGCTCGCGGATGCCCGTCCGCTCCAGGATCCACTGGTCGGTCGTCTCCACTATCTTTTCCAGGTCTTGATTCGTCAGAACTTGCGGAGGAACGTAGGTCCCGAGCGCCGTAATCTTGGCGCGCCGGCCCACCACAGGACGCACGGTGAGGCTCAATGCTTTTCTCCTTGCGGCGCGAACAACGGCGGGGGTACCCGGTCTGCCGCTCCACTCAAAAAAACCTTGCCACGGCTGCACCGCAGCCCTCGGCAAAAAACAACCAGCACGGCTCTTTCGCCGCGCCGGCAGTCGGCTCACAAAGCGCTTGCAGCGCCCAAAAAAGTACCGGGTGACCTACTGCGCCCGTACTAGCCCGTTACCGTTGCTTCCTTCCGGACCTGGCGGGATTGGCGGGATTACGTCGCGTAGGACCCGGCACTTATAGATTTTAGCACCTGTCGCGGCCTTGTGTTTTCCTCTGCCCGCCCCGCCCGTCCCCCACCCCGAGCAACCCGGCGGATTCCCTTCCCGGTACAATAAAGGTGTGAGCAAAAATTCCCCGCCCACGGCCCCGACCGTGGGATTTATTTCGCTGGGCTGCCCCAAGAATCTCGTCGACTCCGAGGTGATGATGGGCCTGCTGGACCGCGCCGGCGCGCGCCTGACCGCCCGTCCCGACGAGGCTGAAATTCTCGTCGTCAACACCTGCAGCTTCATCGACACCGCCAAGCAGGAGTCCGTCGACACCATCCTTGAGATGGCCCGCCACAAAACCGAAGGCCGCGCCAGCAAACTCATCGTCGCCGGATGCCTGGTCGAGCGCTACCGCGACGAAATCCAGAAAAACATCCCCGAGGTCGACGCCGTCATCGGCACCGGCGAGCTGGAGTCCATCCTCGCCGCCGCCGGCATCGCACAGCCCCCGGCCGCCGCGCCCTCGCCCTTCAACATCCTCACCGGCAGCGTCGCGCATCCCGGCCAGGAGGCACTGTCCGGCACGCACCAGCCCGAGTCCAAAGCCTCGCGGCCCGAAGGCCATCTGCGCGAGCAGCAGGGCCGCTTCCGTCGCGACGACTGGCAGGGCGCGGCGCATCTGCTGCCCACCTACCTCTACGACGAATCCACTCCGCGACTGCTGGCCACGCCCCGCGCCTCCGCCTACATCAAGATCGCCGAAGGCTGCGACCATCCCTGCAGCTTCTGCGTCATCCCCAATCTCCGCGGCAAGTTCCGCTCGCGCCGCTTTGAGTCCGTCGTCGCCGAGGCGCAGCAGCTTGTCGCCCGCGGCGTGCAGGAGATTACCCTCATCGGCCAGGACACCACCTGCTACGGCGAAGACCTCGGCATCAAAGACGGCCTCGCCACCCTGCTCGACGCCCTCGCCCGCATTGAAGGCCTCCGCTGGCTGCGCTTCCTCTACGCCTATCCCAACCGCATCACCGGCCGCCTGCTTCAGACCATCGCCCAGCACGACAACATCTGCAAATATCTCGACGTCCCGCTCCAGCACGCCTCGCCCGCGGTCCTCAAATCCATGAAGCGCGGCGCCGGGGCCGACATCTTCCTCAAGACCCTGGAGAAGGTGCGCGCCGCCGTTCCCGGCATCGTCCTGCGCACCAGCTTCATCGTCGGCTTCCCCGGCGAGTCGCTCCGCGACTTTGAAATTCTGGAGCAGTTCATCGGCGAAGCAAAGTTCGACTGGCTCGGCGTCTTCAACTACTCCGACGAGGAGGGCTCCGGCGCCCACGCGCTCGACGCCAAGGTTCCCCGGCGCACCATCGAGTCCCGCAAGCGCCGCCTGATGAAGCTGCAGCAGGGCATCAGCAAGCGCGCCCGGCAGCAGTGGATCGGCCGCGAGATGCTCATCCTCGTCGAAGGCGAAAGCGAAGAGACGCCGCTCCTCTGGGAAGGCCGCACCCAGTTCCACGCGCCCGAGATCGACGGCAAGGTCTACATCAACGACTTCGGCGATCTCGACACGCTCGAGGCAGGCCGCTTCTATCGCGCCGAAATCACCGAGGCGCACGACTACGACGTGGTAGCCCGCGTCGTCTCCGGCCCGCTCTAATCCGCCTGCGAACCATCTTCGGATAGGATGGTCTCCGTTGCCGTTCGGCACGGACTTATCCAGCTCCCATCCGAGGTGGTTCATGACCATTCGCAATCTTGTCTGCGTTCTTCTTCTGGCCTGCGCCGCCGCCTCGCTCTCGCGCGCGCAGGTCGTCACCGGCAAAAGCTCCACCTTCGCCATCGGTGCCGACGTCTCCTTCCTGCCCCAGGCAGAGCAGCAGGGCTCCATCTTCAAGGAAAACGGCGTCGCCAGGCCCGCGCTGGAGATCCTCCGCGAGCACAGCTACAACTGGGTTCGCCTGCGCATCTTTGTCGCGCCCACCCGGCTGCCCAACAACCTCGACTACACCATCGCCGCCGCCCGCCGCGCCCGGGCCATGGGCTTCCACTTCCTGCTCGACTTTCACTACGCAGACGACTGGGCCGACCCCGGCCATCAGCCCAAGCCCGCCGCCTGGCAAAGCTACACCCACGCGCAACTCGTCAACGCCGTCTACGCCTACACCCGTGACACCATCACCGCCTTCCGCAACGCCGGCGTCCTGCCCGACATGGTGCAGGTCGGCAATGAAGTCTCTAACGGCATGCTCTGGCCCGACGGCAAACTGCCCGGCAACTGGGATAACTTCGCCCAGCTTCTCCAGGCCGGCATCCGCGGCGTCAGTGCCGGCAGCGCCGACCAGCCCCACCCGCTGATCATGATCCACATCGACAAGGGCGGCGACATCGCGGCCACCCGGGCTTTCTTTGACAAGCTCGCCACCTATCACGTCCCCTTCGATGTCATCGGCCAGTCCTACTACCCGTGGTGGCAGGGCAGCCTGAATGACCTGCAAGCCAACCTGGACGCCACCATCCGCGCCTACGGTAAGGATGTCTACGTGGTCGAAACCGCCTACAACTGGAAGCCCGGCACCTACACCACGCATCCCGGCCCGTTTCCTGAGACGCCCCAGGGACAGCGCGATTTTCTCGACGAGGTCAATCGCATCGTCCTGCAGGCCCCCGGCGGCCACGGCAAAGGCGTCTTCTGGTGGGAGCCCGCCGTCCGCGGCGACCTGGTCCAGCGCGGCTTCTTTGACGACGACGGCAACGTGCTTCCCGTCATCGGCGTCTATGACCGCTACGCCCGCCACTGAGCGTGCCTGCTTCCCGCGCGGCCCTCGCGCTTCCCCCTCCGCGCCTAGTACCATAACCTCAGAGCCGCTGCCGCATGGCAGGAGCAAGTACCATGCCCGCAAAGAAAAAATCCGCCAAGGTCCTGCGCTGCCCCTCCTGCGGCATGCTCGTCCAGCCCAGGGACGAGGACTTCCCGTTCTGCAGTGACCGCTGCCGCAAAATCGATCTGGGCAAGTGGGCCTCCGGCGTCTACAAGATCAGTTCCCCCATCCTCGACCCCGAAGTGCTCGAAGACCTGGGCGGCCTTACCGGCGGCCAAGACAAGGGCTCACGCCATGAATGATCGTTCCTCCGCGCCGCTCGTCCAGAGCCAGCGCGCCACCAAGTGGGCCTGGACCGTCGCCACCTTCTTCGGCGCCGGACTGGGCAAGCCCGGCCCCGGCACGTGGGGCTCCGTCGCCGCCGTGCTGCTCTGGGCGGCCTTCGCTTTCGGACTGCATCCGGCGGCCTCCACCCTGCTGCTGGCCCTGATCGCCGGCATCGCGCTCTCCGTCGCCGCCGGCATTCCTGCCGCCACCATCGTCGCCCGCGAGAGCGGCCGCAAAGACCCCGGCTTCGTCGTCGTCGATGAGGTCGCAGGCCAGTGGATCGCCCTCCTCGGCAGCCCCGCAGACTGGCGTCATGCCCTCATCGCCCTCATCCTCTTTCGCCTCTTCGACATCACCAAGCCCTTTCCCGTGCGCCATCTTGAGCGCCTCCCCGAGGGCTCCGGCATCGTCTTCGATGATGTTGCCGCCGGGCTGTATGCTTTGGGTGTAGCATCGCTGTTGCGACTCTGGATCTAGGACTCGACATGCCCCGCTCGCGTACTCAACCCGCTGCCGAAGACACCTTCTCTGATCCGCGCATTGACGATGTCGTGCCCTCCGCTGCGCTGCCTCTCGGCGAGGTTGAGCTTCTCGGCGCGCGGCTCGGGCCCGGCCCCGCCGGACTGCCCGCCGTCATCGTCGATAACCACTCCGCCCAGGTCGTCATGAGCCGCGCCAGCCGCATCGCCTTCCGCGTGCCCGCCAAGTCCGCCACCGGCCTGGTTGAGGTCCGCTCCGTCACCGGCGTCAGCAATGCCGTCCCGCTGCGCGTGGCCCACGAGCTCTCCGGCGGACTTCACCCCGTCACCAGCCCCGCCGTCAGCCGCTCCGGCATGATCTACGCCACCATCTCCGGCCCGCGCGGCAAGCAGACCCCCGTCTCCGTCGTTCGCGTCAGCCCCGACGGCCGCGGTACCCCCTTCGTCACCGGCATCCTCAACGCCACCGGGCTCGCCTTCAGCCCCGAGGGCGACCTCTTCGTCACCTCGCGCGCCGAGGGCAATGTCTACCGCATCGACGGAGCCGGCGAGCCCACCCTCTACGCCGAGGGCATGGGCATCGCCACCGGAGCCGTCTTTGACCGCGAGGGCAACCTCTTCGTCGGCGACCGCAGCGGCACCATCTTCAAGATCGACCCCCAGCGCCGCATCTTCGTCTACGCCACCCTCGACCCCAGCGTCTCCGCCTATCACCTCGCCGTCGACCCCGAGGGCACCCTCTACGTCGCCGGGCCCACCCTCTGCTCCAACGAGGCCGTCTGGGCCATCAACACCCACGGCGAAGCCCGCGTCTGGTATCGCGGCCTCGGACGTCCCCAGGGCCTCGCGCTCGACAAGGACGGCAACATCTTCATCACCGCCTGCCTTCACGGCCGTCGCGGACTCGTCCGCGTCACGCCCTCCGGACAGGCATCCCTCGTCCTCAGCGGTAACAACCTCGTCGGTGTCGCCTTCTCCCCCCTCGGCACCACCATCCTCGCCACCGGCGAGGCAGTTTATGATGTGGATTTGGGGGTCGAAGGTCTCAGTCTCTTTTAGGCGAAGACCCGGCGCTGCGGCCCGTGCCGCCACGCCGCCCATCGTCCCCGTCGTGCCGCGATTCCATCGCCACGGAGCTGCTTGCCGCGCGGCCCAGCCGCGCAGGAGACTCTTCCCCGCTCCCGCCGCAAGCTCTCCCCGCTGGAATCGCAATTCCATGAGCAGGAAGCTGCCTGTATGAAATCGGAAATCATCGCCGTCGGCTCCGAGATGCTCACGCCCTTCCGGCAAGACACCAACTCGCTCTACATCACCGGCAAACTCAACGAGATCGGCGTCACCGTCGCCTTCAAGTCCATTGTCGGTGACCGCCGCAAAGACCTCGTCAGCGCCATCCGCACCGCCCTCGGCCGCGCGGACATCGTTGTCCTCATGGGCGGGCTCGGCCCCACCGAGGACGATCTCACCCGCGAGGCCGTCGCCGAGGCGCTGTCTCTTTCCCTCCGCCGCGACGACGCCCAGGTCGCCCACCTGCATGCCCGCGCCGCCACCTGGCGCATGCCCATGCCGGAAAACAACCTCAAGCAGGCCGACGTCCTCGAAACCGCCGCCGTCCTGTCCAATCCCAACGGCAGCGCCCCCGGCCAGTGGCTCGACACCACCTACGACGGCTACCGCAAGCTCATCATGCTCGTCCCCGGCCCGCCCAACGAGTGCCGCCCGCTCTTCGACAATGAGTGCCTGCCCCGCCTCCGCGCCGTTCTGCCGCCGCGCTTCATCGCCAGGCGAACCCTGCGCGCGGCCATGATTCCAGAGTCGCAGGCCGACAAGCTGCTCGCGCCCATCTACACCACATACACTGACGTGGAAACCACCATCCTCGCCCACGCCGGAGATATCCAGCTCATCCTGCTCTGCACCAAAGCCGACCTTCAGGCCGCCCAGCGGCGCGTCGACGAGCTCGCCGGGCGCATGGAAGAGGCCCTCGACGACTGGCTCTACTCCTCGGACGGCGAAACCCTCGAGCAGATCGTTCTCTACTACCTGGGCCTGCGCCAGGCCACCCTCGCCGTGGCCGAGAGCTGCACCGGAGGCATGGTCTCCCAGCGCATCACCGCCATCCCCGGCAGCTCGCGCTCTTTCCTCGGCGGGGCCGTCGTCTACTCGGATCCGCTCAAGACCGCCTTCGCCAACGTGCCCCCCGAGCTCATCGCTCAGCACGGCGCCGTCTCCGCCGAGGTGGCTTCCGCCATGGCCGACGGCATCCGCCGCCGCACCGGCGCCACCCTCGGCCTCGGCGTCACCGGCATCGCCGGGCCCACCGGCGGCACCGAAGAAAAACCAGTCGGCCTGGTCCACTTCGCCGTCAGCGACGGCCAGAAGACCACCACCTACAGCCGCACCTTCCGCGGAGACCGCGAACGCGTCCGCCAGTGGGCCACCCAGCAGGCCCTCGACCTGGTCCGCCGCAAGCTGATGTAAACAGCCTGCCCGGCATTACCAGAAACACCGGTTGCCCCAGCCTCCCTCGTGTGCTCGGGTGCCCCAGGTCTCGCTTCTGAGACCCGGGAGTACGAAACGAGCGCGCTTGCCCCCCCAATCCCCCGCCCAAGCCGCTCAAGATCGCGTAACCGGCACAGTCCAGCGCAACCGGAACACGCCGGAGAGAGCCGTCGGCATCGCACTCACACGCCGTCCAACCGGGCACTCCCCGGTCCGCTCTCCCGCTCGGCGCCGTGCTTTATCCTGCAGGATTCCGAGGGGTGCGCTTCACGCCATTCCCGGCCGTCGCGTGCGCAGCCTGGGCCGCCAGCCGAACTTCGCGCAGCATATCCGCCACGGTCCAGCCCTTCAGGCTCGCCATCACCGCCTGCTCCGCGCCGGCATACACCCCCTCCAGCGCCTGCCGCACGTTCTGGCCCACCACGCACTTCGGATGCGGCTCATTCCTGTGCATCCGAAACGAGGCCTCTTTGCCCAGCGCCGCCCGCACCTCGCTCAGCCGGATCCGCTCCGGCGTGCGCGTCAATGCCCATCCTCCGCCGCGCGCACCCTTTGACTCCACCAGCCCCGCCTCACGAAGCAGCGCAAGCTGGCGTCGAATCACCACCGCATTCGTGCCGACGCTCATCGCGATATACTCCGAGGTCACGCGCTCCTCCGGCGTGGAAGCCAGCAGCGTCAAAATATGCACCGCGGTCGAAAATCGGGAGTTCATACTGCCACTCTACTCGCCGTAGCCCTGCGGCCGCTCCGCCGAATCCGCTTCTTCCGGCATCGCTTTTTATCGTAACATTTTTTGTGACGCTTTTACGCGCCCCGACATCCAAGCATGTAGAGATCGAATTTTTCCACTCAAGGAGCCCCTCATGAACGTCGTACTCTATGGCGCCTCTGGCAACGCCGGCAGCCGCATCCTCCAGGAACTGCAATCCCGCGGGCACAACGTGACCGCCGTCGTGCGCAACCCCGCCAAGCTGCCTGCCGGCACGCCCAGCCGCCAGGACGACCTGAGCGACGTCAGCCGAATCGCCAGCATCCTCGCCGGAGCCGACGCCGTCGTCAGCGCCTATGCTCCGCCGCAGAACGACACCGACCAGATTCTGGGGGCAACCGAACGCCTGGTGCAGGCCGTGCAGAAGGCCGGTACCCCGCGCCTGATCGTCGTCGGAGGCGCCGGCTCGCTGGAGGTTGCGCCCGGCGTCACCCTGCTCGCCTCAGGCCATCTGCCGCAGGCCTGGGTACCCATCGCTACATCGCATGCCCACGTGCTGCAGATGCTCGCGGCCTCCAGCATCAACTGGACCTACTTCAGCCCGGCGGCCTTCTTTGAGCCCGGCACGCGAACCGGGAAGTTCCGTCTCGGCACCAATCAGCTCATCGGGGATGAGAACGGCCAGAGCCGCATCTCGTTTGAGGATTATGCCGTGGCCCTCGCAGATGAGCTCGAAAAGCCCGCCCACCAGCGTGCACAGTTCACCATCGGCTATTAAGCAAACTTCGAGTGGCCCCTCCGCGAATCCCTACCGCGCGGGCCACTCCTCCACCACCACGCCCAGGTCGTTCAGCTGCTGAATCGCAGCCTCCACGTTGCGGCGGATCTGTGCCTGATCTTTCTTGTTCGCTCCCGGCTCCTCGGCCACCGCAATCACCCGCCCGTAGCCCCAGGCGCTCGTGGGAACCGCCACCACCGCATCCGCCAGCTCCGCCGGCCGCAGCTGTACCTCCTGCCGCCGCGCCGCCTCCGGTCGCAGCATCGTGCCCTGCCCCATCGTGCTTGGGTTGGCGTCCGCCTGGATAATCCGCAGCGTCAGCGTGTTCGCGCCCACTGAGAGAAACGGATTCGTCCACGCGCTCACTTCGTGCACATCCACATACAGGCTCTTGGTCGGCAGCGGAATCCGCGCCAGTTGCGCCCGCTGCGCGTCGCGCTGCGTGGCGGCCGCCTGCGCCCGGTGCTCGGCGTTTTCGGCCGTCTTGGCCACGCCCACCACGGCCTGCTCTTCCTTGTGGCAAGCAACGAAGGCCACCGCGCACAGCAGGCCCATCGCCGCAATTCCTCGGCTTCGCGAACGTAGAATCACGGTCCTAGCATACCAGCAGCTACAGTGGAAACCGTCCCGCTACTTGCCCTTCCAGTTCGGGCTGCGCTTCTCCAGGAAAGCCCCAGTGCCTTCCACCATGTCCGCCGTGCCGCACAGCTGGCCAAACCGAACCGTCTCCCGCAGCAGCGCCAGGTCCAGCGGCAGATCCAGCCCCTCATCCACGGCGCGCAGCGTCTCCGTAATCGCCAGCGGAGCGTTGGCGGCAATCTCCAGCGCCAGCGCCTCCGCCCGCGCCATCAGCTCGCCCGCCGGAACCACTTCGTTCACCAGCCCGATGCGCAGGGCCTCTTGGGCGTCGATGATCGC
>JAJXWS010000177.1 GCA_021781495.1 Acidobacteriota bacterium
CGCGGTCATTGCCGAGAGCTTCGAGCGTATTCATCGTTCGAATCTTGTGGGCATGGGCATTCTGCCGCTGCAGTTTGAGGACGGACAGAATGTCGAGTCGCTCGGCTTGACCGGTGAAGAGGTCTACGACTTCCCCGGCCTCACGGCGATGCTGAAGGCGAAGTTTGCCAGCGGCAGAACGCTCGACGTGACAGCCACTGCCGCCGACGGCACGAAGAAGACCTTCAGGGCGCGCGTCCGCATCGACACACCGCAGGAGATCGAGTACTACGAGCACGGCGGCATCCTCCTCTACGTGCTGCGCCAGCTCGCGGCAAAGTAAAGCGCGACAACGCAGCAAGAACACGAAGGCCACTCCGCAGAGGAGTGGCCTTCAGCTTTCTCAGCCCGGATTCGCGCTATTTGCGGCGCGTAGCGGCCTTGGCAGTTTTGATCGCGGGGCGCTTTGGCTTGGGGGCGGGAGTAGCGGGCGCTGCTTCGGCTGTGGGCTCGGGCGACGCCGCCGGATTCGGAGCTTCGTCATGCGTCGCAAAAAACCGGGACCCTTCCAGACTCTGCTCACCGAGCACGTGCAGACGGAGGAAGTTGGTTGAGCCGGACTTGGTGCGCGTGCCGGCAACGATGGCGATCACTTCGCGGGCGCGAACATAACCGAACTGCTCCAGAAGGCTCTCAGCCACTTCTACCAGAGCCTCGGTTGTCGTCACCTTGGGGCAGCGAATCGGCGTGGTGCCCCAGAGCAGATTGAGGCGATTGACCGTGACCTCGACCGGGCTGAGGGCAAAGATTGGCGCTGCCGGGTGGTATTTTGAAAGCTGGCGCGCGGTCGTCCCCGTCTCTGTGAAGAGAGCGATGCCGCGCAGGTCCAGGTCTTCCGCGGCGTGTGCGGTGGCCTCGCAGATCGTCTCCGCAATCGAAAGGTGACTGGCGCGCGAGCGGTGCTCCTTGCGCGAGTCTTTGATGTGGCGTTCGGCTTCAGACACGATGCGCGCCATCATGGAGACGGCCTCCACCGGGTACTTGCCCACGGCAGATTCGCCGGAGAGCATCACGGCATCCGTGCCGTCATAGACTGCGTTGGCCACGTCAGAAACCTCGGCGCGCGTAGGCCGCGGATTTTCGATCATGGACTCAAGCATCTGCGTTGCGGTGATGACGGGCTTGCGATACTCCGCCGCGCGGCGAATGATGTGCTTCTGAATCGCAGGAACCTTTTCGGGCGGCACTTCTACGCCAAGATCACCGCGCGCCACCATGATGCCGTCTGCCACTTGCAAAATATCGTCGAGGTGGCGGATGGCCTGAGGCTTTTCCAGCTTGGCGATAATCCAGGTCTCGCCGCCGTAAGCTGCCACGCGATTTCGCACGAGCCGCACATCCTCTGCCGTGCGCACAAACGATACCGCGATCGCATCCACTCCGTTCTGGATGGCGAACTCAAGATCAGCGGCATCCTTTTCAGTCAGCGAGGGGACGCGCACGGGAATACCTGGCAGATTGATGCCCTTGTTCTCGCCGAGCATTCCACCGTTGATGATCTCGCAGATGACGTCCGCGCCATCGACCTCATGCACGCGCAGTTCGATGAGCCCGTCAGAAAGCAGAATGCGCGAGCCCTGCTCCACGTTTTCCGCCAGCGTCTTGAACGTCGTGCCCACCACGGCGGCCGTCCCCGGAACTTCACGGGGCGTGATGGTCAGCTTTTGTCCAGCCTTGAGCAGGACCGGCTGGTGGTCCTTTAGCTTCGATGTACGAATCTTCGGTCCCTGCAGGTCGCCGAGGATGCAGAGCGCCTTGCGCTCTTCCCGGCTTACCTTGCGAATCATGTGGATGAGAGCCAGCTTCTCTTCATGGGTTCCGTGCGAAAAGTTCAAGCGGACAACGTCGATGCCTGCCCGAACCAGTTCGCGGAATGCAGATTCTGTATTGGAAGCCGGGCCGAGGGTGGCAACAATTTTTGCGCGGCGCTGGATAGGAGATTCGGTCAGGCTCGATTCAGCAAATGACATTGAACTGGACTCCAGAAGGGGCTAATCGAAAAGAGATAAATGCAGGAACGACCATATTTATTGTACACGCGGGATTTGACCAGAAGGTTCCTTATCCAGTGTGCATGCGACTGTGTGCAAGGGAAGGTGTGCGCGGTCACACGAGCTTGTTGGATTCCTCTGGAAATTCTTCAGTCACACTTTGACGCTCGCGGAAGAGCACGCCATTCAGCTCTGCTCCAAGTAGCGCGCTGAAGAGTGTGATGTAGAGCCACACCAGCGTGGCGATGCCTGCTCCGAAAGAGCCATAAAACATGGAGTAGTCGGCGATGCGCGTCACATAGAGTCCAAAAATCAACGTTGCCGGGAACCAGATGACCGTGGGTGGAATGGCGCCTGGCATGACCCACACCCAGTGCTCGCCGCGCTTGGTGCCGAAGTGATAGAGCGCCGCCAGCACCGTGACGCTGGTGACGAGTGCGATGGCCCATCGCACCATGCGCCAGCTCATGAGCACCACCAGGCGGAGTTCATGACTTGAGCCACTGATCATCCAGCCTTCAATCTGCCGGCCAAAGACGAGCACCATGGACGCGAGCGCCAGCGGCACCAGCACAATGGGCACAAGCATGAGCGCGCGCATGCGCCGCTGCCAGAAGCCCCAGTCACCGCGCGGCAGCCGGTAGGCGCGGCGAAAGCCCTCCATCAGGGAGAGCATCAGGCCCAGCCCGGCAAAGACGGAGAGACTCGCAGCCGAAAGAATCCACTGCATGGATCGCATGTGCCGCGCCTGCATGTAGGCCTGCAGCATATCGAGCGACCCGGTGGGAACCAGCGGC
>JAJXWS010000178.1 GCA_021781495.1 Acidobacteriota bacterium
CCTCAAGAAAAGGCCTCAAGGCTCTTCGCGCGCTTCCAGCGGATTACGTCGGGCGGTGCATATGTGGCGGAGATTGACGGGCTGCGGTTCATCGCGATTCTAGCGGTTTTTTTCTACCACATCGGCCGGATGACGGAGATTCACCTCCACGTCTATGAGCCACCTGCCAACCCACTCCTTGCATTCGTTGGCACTGCGATTTTTCATGGCGAGCGGGGCGTGGCCGTTTTCTTCGCGGTCAGTGGATTTGTGCTTGGCATTCCGTTTGTACGGGCGAGGCTGCTGGACGCGCCGAAGGTGCCAATCCGTCAATACCTGCTGCGCAGACTGACACGAATCGAACCGCCGTATGTGATCAGCCAGCTGATTCGGATCTATCCGGTGATGGTGGCGCGGTCGTTGAGCTTTCTGCAAATCCTGCCGCACTTTGTGGCCGGCCTGTTGTATGTGCATCTGCTGGCATACGGAACGCTGCCAACAGTTCAATTGGTCGGCTGGTCACTGGAAATCGAGGTTCAGTTTTATCTGCTTGCACCGTTGCTCGCTGCTGTTTTCTATCAAAAGCCGGTATGGGTGCGTCGCGGGCTGCTGGTTGGCTTTCTGGTGCTGCATTCCCTGCTTGTGCCGATATTGGGCGGTGCGGCTGTGGGCTATCCGATGGTTGGTTCGTCGCTGGCGCGACTGCTGGTGAATACGATTCTTTTCTGGAGTCGCTTCTTTGTGGCCGGCATGCTGGTGGCGGATCTCTATGCGACGATGTTGCCGAAGATGCGCATTCACTGGCTATGGGATGTTGTCTCGCTTGCATGCTGGATCTGGGCATTCCTGACTTCGACGTTTTCCTGGTATCTCCTTGGACCGTTTGTTCTGCTGGCAGCCTTTGTTGGAGCCTTCAAGGGGTATCTGGTCCCGCGCTTCTTCCGGATTCCGTTGGTGGCCACCATCGGCGGCATGTGCTACAGCCTCTACCTCACGCATTCACTGGTGTTGCAGGTGATGTATGTGGCGTATATGAAAGTGCTCCCCGGAATCAGCGGGTTCTTCCCTCGGATGCTTGTGGGAGAGCTCATCCTCCCGCCTTTTCTTCTGGCCGCGGGAGCAGTGTACTTTGTGCTGGTGGAGCGCCCCTGCATGGACAAGCAGTGGCCGGTCAAGTCGATGGCCTGGCTGCGCAAGGTGCTGTACCGTGCGCTTCCGGCGGCAGAGACAGAGTGACCGGCGCGAGCCGCAAACCGCGCGGCCTGCCGTATACTCACTGCAACCGATGGCGATCGAGACGGAGATCAAGTTTCGTGTAGAGAAGCTCGAGGAGCTGGCGGCGCGGCTGAGCGCAGCGGGTCTTCGGCTGGAGACGCCGCGCGCGTTTGAGACGAACGTGCTCTATGACACGCCGGACCGGGCGATGCGGGCGCGGACCGAGATCCTGCGGATCCGCGAGTATGCGGGGCGGTGGACGGTGACGCACAAGCGGATTCCCGACTCGGGCGTGGGCGAAGACCGGCACAAGCATCGCGTAGAGACAGAGACGGAAGTGGCCGATGGCGCGGTGATGGCGGAGGTCTTCGAGTCGCTGGGGCTGGTGGCGGCCTTTCGCTACGAGAAGTGGCGCACGGAGTGGACCGATGGCGTGGGACACTGCGTGGTGGACGAGACGCCGATCGGGGACTTCGCCGAGCTGGAAGGGACGCCGGAGTGGATTGACGCGACGGCGACGCGGCTGGGCGTGCGGCCGGAAGCGTACATGACGCTCAGCTATGGGCGGCTGTATGAGCAGTGGTGCGCCGGGCATGGTGTCGAGCCAGGCCACCTGACGTTTGAAGCCGTGCAGGCTGCGCTGGCCGGCTGACGGCGCGAGCGGCTTGAACGGAATTCCAGAACACACGACAAAGAGCACGTTGCAGGGTGTGAGATGCGCATTCACGTCCCGCGTTTCTCTGCCGATAGCTTGACTGAGCAGCAAGACCGCGACAGGAGGAGCAATGGCGGAAGGTGGAGCGAGGTGCGTGGGTGCGCGTGTGTTGCGTGCGGTCAGGCGAAGTGTACCGGCGGGCATGATGGTGCTGTGTCTGGGGGTTGCGCTGCAGGCGCGAGCCGATGACCGCGCGGTGAAGTCGCGTGTGGCGCCGGTGTATCCGGAGATCGCCAAGCGGATGCGCGTGACGGGTATTGTGAAGCTGGAAGTGACCGTGGACGCGGATGGCAAGGTGACGGACGTGAAGACGTTGAGCGGGAACACGGTGCTGGCCGAGGCGGCGCAGGAGGCGGTGCGGAAGTGGAAGTTTGTGCCGGGGGAGGGGAGTTCGACGCTCAATGTGAGCGTGGACTTCAATCTGAACCAGTAAGGCAGAGAGAGAGCAGCAGCGCGGTTGGGCCAGAGGCGCCGCGCTGCTGCGATTGATTTACTGCTCGGCTCCGTGGCATTTTTTGTATTTCTTGCCGGAGCCGCAGGGGCAGGGATCGTTGCGGCCGACCTTGTCGCCCACGAGGCGTTGCTGGGGCTGGCTTGCCTCGCCCGCGCCGGCGCGGCTGGCTACGGCGAGTTCGCGTTGCTTCTTGCGATGGAAGTCGCGCTCGATGGCGTCGATGGTGGTGGAGGGTTGGCGGGCGGGAATGGAGATCTCGCGCGGCGCAGCCTGCAGGGCGGCGGCCTGAAGTGACGCGGGCAGTTCGGCGCTGTCCACAGGGGGCGCCGGTGGCACGGGTGCGCGCGGCGCGGCGAAGGTCTGGATAGGCTGTCCGTCCGGTCCGAGAATCTGCATCCGGAAGAGGAACCGCGCGGTGTCCTCCTGGAACTTGAGCATCATGGCTTCGAACATGTCG
>JAJXWS010000179.1 GCA_021781495.1 Acidobacteriota bacterium
AGCGGGGGAGTTTCGCAGCAACACTAACTCTCTTGAAAAGGTGGTGGCCGGGATTCCGGCCGAGAAATGGCTGAGCCGACCCAACGATCACTCCAACCACATCGAGTGGATTGCTGGTCACATGCTTTGGGCGCGGCAAGCAGTGATCGCGCGGCTTGGCATGAAGTGGGAGTATCCGGGTCTGGATGTCTTTGCGCGCAGCACAAAGATTCAGGAAGGCACTGCATATCTGGCGCCAGAGGCGTTGCTTACCGCCTGGCGCGACGCGGCGAAAGAACTCGGCCAGGCGCTGGAAGCAGTAACCGAAGAGGCCCTCGCAGCCCCCGCGCCGCCGGGACCACCTAGCCCGGATGGCAAGCTGAGTGGCTTTGTCGCTGTGCTGGCGTGGCACGACACCTATCACCTGGGCCAGCTTGCTTACCTGCGCGGATGGCTGGGGTTTCCAGGCATGTTCGGCTAAGTGTGACGGAGCGTAACTCCAATCACGCGAACAGACAAGGCCAACGCATGCGCCAAGTTGGTCTGCAACGCCGCTAAGATGACGGACAATTCATCTGCACACTTGCAAAACGAGGCGCTCAACTGTGCGTCTACCAGATAGGTGCACGCGCAGTCCATCGTGCTGCAGGATCATTGAGGTCGAAATTGTTACGAAGCTGTGTGCCCGTGAGGGCGGCTCTTTTCTTTGCATGGACGGTATGCAGTGTCGCTGCAGTCGTGGGGCATTCCCAGGAATATTCTCAGGCCCATTCTCAGGCCCAATCCACCGAGATACAAGTTGCGGAAGTGTCTGCCGAGATCAACGCAGCAGTTGCCGCTGCGCCATCGAGCGCGGTTGCGGCGGGCATGATCTCCGGAACCATACTCGACGCAAATGGCGATGTGGTACAGGGCGCGCGCATAGAGCTGCTGGGCAGTGGAAGCGTCTCGCAGCAGTCGATGCAGTCGGGCAGCGACGGCCAGTTCGCCTTTGAAAATGTGGCCGCGGGCGTGTACCGCCTCCGCGTGACGGGCACGGATATGAGTCCGTACACCTCCGGCGAAATCGGCCTGAAAAGCGGCGAAAGCCTGATTGTGCCATCGATCAAGCTGGCTGTGACGGGCGGCGTGACCAGCGTGACTGTCGTCGGTGATCCTGCCGTGCTGTCAGAAGAGCAGGTGCGGATTGCTGTGCAGCAGCGAATCGGTGGGGTGATCCCGAACTTCTATAGCTCATATGACTGGAACGCTCCGCCTATGCTCGCGAAGCAGAAGTTCCAACTGAGCATGCGTGCGATTCTCGATCCAGTGTCGTTCCTGATGGTGGCGGGTGTGGCGGGGGCCGAGCAGTACCAGAATGTGTTTCCGGCGTACGGCCCAGGACTGGAAGGCTATGGCAAGCGCTATGGCGCGGCAATGGCCAACCATGTTTCGAGCAATCTGCTGGGCCGGGCAGTGTACCCGGCGATCTTCCGCGAGGATCCGCGCTACTTTTACAAGGGCAAGGGAGGCTGGATGTCGCGCTCCCTCTACGCGATGTCGGCTGCGGTGGTTGCGCGCGGCGATGACGGACGCTGGAAGCCGAACTACGCGAACGTGCTGGGCAATTTTTCGGCGGGCGCCATCTCGAATGCTTACTATCCTGCTGCCGATCGCGGCGTTTCATTGACGCTGCTGAACGGGCTGGCAGAGACGGGTGCTGACGCGGCGTCCAATCTCATTCGCGAGTTCATGCTGAAAGGAATGACCAGCCACGTGCCGAGCGGCGCGAACGGTCAGCCGTAAGAGACTCCGCAAAAATATGCGCGCCCTGCTGAGAAAGCCAGAGCGCGCGATGAGCTGCGGCAGATCCAGAAAGAATCAAGCCAACTGCACAAGCTTGGCCTCGATCAGCGCCTCAATGGTGCCAAGGGCCTCGAGCACTTCCTTCGATACAGGAGCATCGACCTGCACCGCTGCGAGAGCCTTGACGGGCTTGGGCCCGGAGCGCTCGCGACCCAATGCGAAGTTGGCGATGTTGACGTTGTGCTGGCCGAGCATCGTGCCGATTTTGCCGATGACGCCGGGAACGTCGAGGTTGCGGCAGACGAGAAGATTGCCCTCGAGCGGCGCCTCAATGTCGATGCCGTCGAACTCCAGCAGGCGGGGCTGTTCGCCGTGAATCACGGTAGCGCTGGCCTCGCTTTTGCCGGCAGCTGAATGCAGCTCGATGGTCAACACCGTTGCCGCGCCGCCGCGGTGGCTCGCCTTCTTTTCCTCATGCACGCGGACTCCGCGCTCCTGCGCGACTGCCGCAGCATTGATGCGGTTCACATTCTCCAGCCCCTGCAGCAGGCCCTCGATGGCGGCGTTGCGCACAAGGTCCGTTTTGGCTTCCGCGAGCGCGCCGCCGTAGATGATGTGAATGGCTTCGATGCCACCCTTACCAGTCTGCGCGAGGAACGAGCCAAGCCTGCCAGCGAGGTCGATGTACGGAGCGAGGCTCACGTATTCCTCGTGGCTCAGCGACGGAAGGTTGACCGCGTTCTGCACGACGCCAAGCTTGAGGTACTCACGCACCTGCATCGCAATCTGCACGCCCACAGCTTCCTGCGCTTCTGCGGTGGAACCCGCGATGTGCGGCGTGAGAATGACGTTGTCGAGTCCGAAGAAGGGCGAGTTCTTTGGCGGTTCTTCCGTGAGCACATCGAGCGCGGCTCCTGCGACATGGCCGCTCTTCAGAGCCTCGACAAGCGCGACTTCATCCACAAGCTCGCCGCGGGCGCAGTTGATGATGCGTACACCCTTCTTCATCGCTGCGATGTTCTTCGCATTGATGATGCCTGCGGTCTGC
>JAJXWS010000180.1 GCA_021781495.1 Acidobacteriota bacterium
GACGTAGACGAACCACATCAGGAAGGACGCGATGACCTTGGGGTCTTCAAAATAGGCGGCGCCGAGGGAGGTCTCCTGCACGAGGACCGAGCCGATGACGAGGCCGACGGTCATGCAGGGGAAACCAAAAAGCAGGGTGGCGTGGGCAATGCGTTCCAGGGTGTCGAGGGGCGGCAGCCAGTCAAACGCAGTGGAGCCGGAGGCCAGTTGTGCCTTGAGCTTGGATTTGAGGCGGCGCTCCTGCAAGAGATACAGAATCGACGCGAGCAGGCTGAACCCCAGCGCGGCATAGGCGGCGAGCAGCGCGGCGATATGGGCGATGAGCCAACTGGTGCGAACGCCCTCTGACGGGAAGGTGTAGCGAACCACACCGAGCGCCGGGACGAAGACCAGGAAAAATGTGATGGGCAGGGCGAAGATGCCGAGGGAGATGGCGTCATAGAGCCACCAGACAAGGAGGAAGAGCGAAGCGACGACGAAGCCGAGGAGCGATTCCGCTTCGCGGACTCCGACGGGGACCCAGCTATGGCCCTGAACGAGCATTTCGACCACGGAGACGAAGTGGAAGAAGTAGCCCATGCCGGCAAGGTGGACACAGCTCTTGCGCCAGCGTTCGATTTTGTAGAGCACGGCTGGGAAGACGGCAATGCTTGCCGTCACGTACAGCACTGCCGCGACTCGTAACCAGAGGAGGTGCATCTCGAGTTCAATCTTAAGGCCTTAGAGGGTTACAGCGTGTGACGTAAATCACCAGGCGAAGGGTTTAGTCGCAGGATTTTGAGTCGCCGCGGGGGTGGCACACGAAATGGAAGGCGCAGGACGGACGCGACTGGCTTTGCGCCCCTAAAGAATGTGGTGGCTGTGAGTTGGCCGGGCTGGACTATGCTGGTACGGACCGGCGGCCTTGCCGGTGAATGGTTTTCCCTGGAGGAACAAGAGACGATGCGGATGCGAAGTGCTGGTGGTGTGGTGTTGCTTTCTGCGGCTTTGATGATGGCTGGGCGGGGCGAGGCCAGAGGGGAGAGTCACCCGCAGTGGGTGGGAACGTGGGCGACCTCGCCGATGCTGGCGGAGAACACGCTGCGGATGCATGACTTCAGCGGGATGACCCTGCGGGAGATTGTGCATGTATCGGCCGGCGGGGAGCAGATTCGAATTCGGCTGACGAATGAGTTCGGCAAGGACCCGCTGATGCTGAGCGATGTGCATGTGGCGGAGAGCGCAGGCGCGGATGCGACGAAGGCGGGCACCGATCATGAACTGACCTTCGGCGGCGAGAAGACGGTACGGGTGGCGGCTGGGGCAGTTGCGTATTCAGACCCAGTGGCCATGACCCTGGCGCCGATGGCAGACCTGGCGGTGAGCTTCTATGTGCCGTCGCAGGTGATGCGCGCGGAGACCTTCCACGATTTTGCCGATCAGGACAACTACATGGTGAGCGGCGATGTGGCGGGCGCGACTTCGCTGACAGATGCGAAGAAGATTGAGTCTTGGTACTTCCTGGACGGCGTGGATGTGGCGTGGACGAAAGGCGCGCGCGCCATTGTGACGTTAGGCGACTCGATTACGGACGGGGCGCTCTCAACACGCAACGCGAACCGGCGCTGGCCCGACGTGCTGGCTGCGCGACTGCAGCAGGAGCATGGCATGGAGCATGTGGGCGTGGTGAATGAAGGCATTGGCGGCAACCGTGTGGTGAATGACGGCTACGGCCCAAGCGCGCTGGCGCGGCTGGACCGCGATGTGCTGGCGCAGAGCGGCGCGGCGTATGTGGTGGTGCTCGAGAGCATCAACGACATCGGGCGCTATCCGCGGGCGCTGGGAGCAGAAGACAACATCACGGCGGCAGACCTGGAGCAGGGGCTGAAGCAGATTGCCGACGCGGCGCACGAGCACGGGATGAAGGCCTATGGCGCCACGCTGACGCCCTATGGTGGCGCGGGCTACTCGTCTGAGAAGGGCGAACAGGCGCGGGAGGCGGTGAACAACTGGATCCGCACGAGCGGGACGTTTGACGGCGTGATTGACTTCGACAAGATTACGCAGGACCCGGCGAACCCGACGCACTTCAATCCGCTGTACGACTCCGGCGACCACCTGCACCCGAACGATGCGGGCTACAAGGCGATGGGCGAAGGAATCGACCTGAAGCTGTTTCAGTAGCGGACCCTAAAGCGCGGGCTGGAGAACGGCCAGGCCCGCGCGCGAGACCTCCACGTCGTCTTCAGACTTGCCTCCGCTGAACGCGACGATGATGTGGCCGGTCTTTCCCTGCCCAATGACACCACCCTGCCAGCCGAATTCGCCCGTCATGGGCGGGCGGCTGGCAGTGCCGCTGTTCTGGAGGGTGTCGGCCATCTCGGCGGACTTGGCATAGGCGATGCCGATGAGATTGTTGCCTTTGCTTGCTGCGGTGGGCGCATCCTTCATGCGGCCAATCACGGCCATCTTCGAGAGCCAGCCCTCCACCGTGGCGCCAGGCGCATACGAGACGACGGCGACTCCGGTGACGTTGAGCTGCGCGGCGCGAGCGCGCATGGCCTCGATGGCGCGTGTGGCGAGGGCATCAAATTTCTTCGCGCTAACGGATGGATGAGGACGGGAGGCGGCGAGGGCCAACGGCGGCGCAACGGTGACGAGGGCGACGATGACCAGGGCTGCATAGATGTATTGGCGCTTCATTCGAGCTTGCCTTTCATGGGAAATGGTTGCGGAACGGTCTTGCAGGATTTGGATTGGGATTCGAGCAGGATTGTAGCGGAGCCGGAGCACGTTAATCTAATAGGCGACGTGACA
>JAJXWS010000181.1 GCA_021781495.1 Acidobacteriota bacterium
TTCGTCCTCGACGGTGTAGAAGAGGGTGCGATTGTCCGCGGCCCAGACGGCGGAGCCAACGCGCTCGACCGTGCCCGGCAGCGTCTCGCCTGTGGCCATGTCCTTGATGTGCAGCGTGTACTGGCGGAAGCCGGTGGTGTCCGTCGAATAGGCAACCCACCTGCTGTCGTCGCTGAGGGCCACGTCGCCGATTGCGAAGAAAGCGTGGCCTTCGGCGAGTTGGTTGCCGTCGAGCACGACCTCTTCGGGAACGGAATCGTCGGGCCTGGGCAGTGAACCGGGGCGACGGCAGAGTGTGGCATACTGCAGGCCCTCCTGCGTGCGCGTGTGGTACCAGTAGCCGTCGTCAAAGTAGGACACAGAGACGTCTGTCTGCTGGATATGGCTCAACATCTCGCCGTAGAGGTCTTCACGGAGCGACGCAAGCGGGGCAAGGTTGGCCTCGGCATAGGCATTCTCCGCCTCAAGATAGGCGGTCACCTCGGGATCGTCTTTCTGGCGCAGCCAGGCGTAGTCATCGGTGAGGGTGATGCCGTGGAGCTTCGTTTCTGTGTGCTCTTTGCGTGCGATTGGAGCGTTCAATTCGGACATGACTTCTCCAGTGTAGAGGCCGTGCCGAAGCGGATTCGACCCCGAAAGAAGTCGCGTGCGCTATCCAGGAACCATGCACAGCAGTCACCCTGGGTGAGAAACCGCAAAGCCATCCAACCACCGACAAGCTGCAAGCTGAGGGCTGAGAGCGGCTTGTCGTCAAGCCCCTGCCGCCAAACATTTCCCTAACCCGCTCATTCCGTTGCGCAAAAACCTCGCGCCGTTTTGCAGTTTAATTCCCTGAAACGCGCACAATAAAACTGTGCGCAATCCTCACTCCAACTCGATTCATCTCCGGCCCTGCCCCGGTACCCCCCACCCCCCTCCAATATTTTTCTTTTCCACAGAAAGCTTGCACAAAAATTCGACTTCTATATCCGACCCATTCAGTCCGAATCGCCTTCGTGCCTGCCGTCACGCTGCCGCTCCCACGCGTCCGATAAAATCAACCTGAGGAACTCCAAACACAATGTCCCGTACAAAACTGATCGCTGCCAACTGGAAGATGTACAAGACGCCTTCTGAAGCCAAAGCTTTCGTCGACGCATTTCTGCCCCTCGTTGCCGGGCACACTCGCGACGAGATCGCCCTGTTTCCCTCGCCCGTCCTGCTGCCCACCGTGATTGCCGCTGCCAAGGGCTCCAACATCTCCGTCGGCTGCCAGAACATCCACTTCGCCGAGGAAGGCGCCTACACCGGCGAAACCTCCATCGGCCAGCTCAAGGCCATCGGCGGAACGCACACTCTCATCGGTCACTCCGAGCGCCGCCAGTACTTCGCGGAAACCGACGAGATCGTGAACAAGAAACTCCACACAGCGCTCAAGCACGGCATCGTTCCCATCGTCTGCATTGGTGAGGTCCTCGCCGAGCGCGAAGCCGGAAAGACCGCCGATGTCCTCAAGACCCAGGTCACCGGAGCCTTCGCCGGCATCACTGCGGAGATGGCCGCGCCGATCGTCATCGCGTATGAGCCCGTCTGGGCCATCGGCACCGGCAAGACCGCCACGCCTGAGATGGCTGTCGACGCGCACAAGATCGTCCGCGCGGAAGTCGCCCGTCTTCTCGGCGCCCCTGTCGCCGCGAAAATGCGCATCCTCTACGGCGGCAGCGTCAAGCCCGACAACGCCACCGCTCTCTGCGGCCAGGAAGAAATCGACGGCGCCCTCGTCGGCGGAGCCAGCCTCAAGCCCGACTCCTTCACCGCCATCGTCCAGTACTAGCCGGTCTTGCGCAGCCGCGCCGGTCCATCCCGCCGGCTGCGCATCGCTCACACCTTCGCGCGCACCTCGCCGTTCTGCACCTCCGCTTCAAACACCTGCACCTTCAAGCTCGCATCGTGCTCCGCCGCGCCCGTCCGCAGGTCATACGCGAACGCGTGCCATGGGCACACCACGCGTCCATCCTCCAGCACACCCTGCCCCAGCGGCCCGCCCTCGTGCGGACACACACCGTCCACCACACACACCGCGCCGCCCAGTCGCGCCACGCAGTAGGTCCGCCCCGCCGTCTCCACCTCCGCCACTTCGCCCTCCGGCGGCAGGTCCGCCTCCGCGCAAATCGTCATCCACTCCGTCATCGCCGCACCTCCGTCCACAACGGACTTTCATCCTATGCGCAGCCGGCGCGTAGCATAAAGAGGTCCCGTCGTCTTCACACATCATGCCCCGCAAAACTCCACCACCGCGCCCCGTCCCTGCAACCAATCAACAGCCGCCGCTCATCTCCGCACGGTGGCTCGCCATCGCCGTTGGACTGACCATCGCCGCCGCCGCCGTCTGCGCCTGGGCCGCGCTTTGCCTGCTCTTCTGGCAGGGCAGTTGGCAGTTGCTCTATCACCCCGCGGCCGCCATCACCCGCACACCTGCAGCCGGCGGCCTCTCCTTTGAATCCGTCGCGTTCGACCCCGACAACGCCGGCCAGCCGCAGCTCACCGCCTGGTGGATTCCTCAATCTCCGGTCAGCGGTCGCGCCGCCATCTATCTCCACGGCGCGGACGGCAACCTCAGCAACACCGTCGATCTCCTGACACGCCTCCACGCCGCCGGCCTCAACGTCTTTGCCATCGACTACCGCGGCTACGGGCAATCCCGCCAAACGCACCCATCCGAAACCAGTCTCCGCGAGGACGCCGACGCCGCCATCGCTTACCTCACCGCTACGCGCCACATTCCCGCAGCGTCCATCGTCCTCAT
>JAJXWS010000182.1 GCA_021781495.1 Acidobacteriota bacterium
CGAGATTCAGTTTCGCGGGCCGGGATCGCTGGCGGCGGTGCAGCGGATCACGATGAACGACGCGGCGCGGCTGAAAGATGGGCAGGCGCACTACTCCGCGCTGCTGACGCCGCAGGGGACGTTTGTGGATGACATCCTGGTGCACCGGCTGGGCGAGAACGATTATCTGCTGGTGGTGAACGCGGGGACGAAGGACAAGGACTTTGCGTGGATGCGGCAGCAGGTGGGCGGAATGCCGGGGATTCATCTGAGCGATTACTCGAGCTACTACTCGCAACTGGCGGTGCAGGGGCCGAGGGCGCTGGAGACGCTGAAGAAGCTGACGAAGGTGGAGCTGGGCGCGATCAGGAATTACTGGTTCACATGGGGCACGGTGGCGGGCGTGGCGAATGTGCTGATTGCGCGGACGGGCTACAGCGGCGAGGACGGGTTCGAGTTGTATCTGCCGGCGGACGAAGCGACGACGGTGAAGATGTGGGAGGCGCTGCTGGAGGCGGGCGCGGAGTTTGGCATCCGGCCGTGCGGGCTGGGCGCGCGGAACACGCTGCGGCTGGAGGCGGGAATGAGCCTGTATGGGCACGAGATCAGCGACGAGATCAACGTGCTGGAGGCGGGACTGGAGCGCTGGCTGAAGCTGGACAAAGGATCTTTTATTGGACGGGATGCATTGCTGGCTGTCCAGAGCAGTGGCGGACCGAAGCGCAGGATTGTGGGCCTGGAGATGGTGGAGCGCGGGATTGCGCGGGACGGGTACTCCGTTTTTGATGCGGCGGGGCGGCAGATTGGCGTGGTCACGTCGGGATCGCCGGCGCCGTTTTTGAAGACGAATATCGCGATGGCACTGGTGGACGCGGGCGCGGCGGCGATGGAGGAGATGGTGGTGGAGTGCCGAGGAAATCGCGTGCGGGCGAAGCGGGTGGCTCTGCCGTTTTACAAGCGGGCGAAGTAAGAGCTGCGGCGGATTATTCGGCCGGTGTCTTCTCTGACTTCGCGGTGGATTGAACGGCGGAGAGGACGAAGCGGCGGAACTCCTGCGCGAGGCCCTGCGGGCCGGGGCTGGAGGCGTGGGCGATGAGGAAGTCGCGGCGGATGCGGAGGCCTTCGACCTGCACGACCTTGAAGCTCTTGCCGCTGCGAGCGTCTTTGGCGATGGCCCAGCGGGAGATGAAGCCCGCGCCGAGGCCGGCCTCGACGGCGGATTTGATGGCCTCAGTGGAATCGAGTTCCATGGCGATGCGGAGCGCGGCGCGCTTGATGTGATGGCGTTCGAGCGCGAGCTCGATGACGCGGCGCGAACCGGAGCCGCGCTCGCGCATGAGCAGCGGCGCGGCAGTGAGGCTTTCGAGCGGGATGGCGCCGTGCTCGGCCCACTCGTGGGAGGCGGGCGCGATGAGGACGAGCTCGTCGACGAGGAAGGGCTCGGTGCGGACATCGCGGCTGTGTGCGGGCCCTTCAATGAAGGCGAGAGCAATCTGCTGCTGCAGAAGCGCGGCGACGATGTTTTCAGTGTTGCCGCTGACGAGGGTGGGCTGGACGCGGGGATGCTCGCGGCAGAAGCCGCTGAGCAGGCGCGGAAGAACATACTGCGCGATGGTGGTGGATGCGCCGAGGGCAAGATGGCCGGCATGTTCGCCGCTGAGAGCGGTGACCTGCTGCTCGGCCTGGACGAGCAGGGCGTGGACGCGTTCGGCGTAGTCGAGCAGCGCGGAACCGGCGGGGGTGAGCGCGATGCGCGAGCCGGTGCGGTCAAAGAGCTGGACGCCCAGGTCTTCTTCGAGGGCCTTGATCTGGAGGCTGACGGCGGGCTGGGTGAGGTAGAGCTCCTCGGCTGCCTTGCGGAAGCTGAGCTGCTCGGCCACGGCGCGAAAGACGACGAGGCGAAAGTTTTCAAGGCTTGTCATGCAGCGACAGAAGAATCTCCACCCCGATTATAGGGGCGGCGTGATGACGGGCTGATAAATGGACGCCTCAGGCCGCGGGCTTGAGCAGCGAGCGGCCGAGCGTGGTGATGGAATACGCGCCGCTGCCGTTGATCTCGACGAGTCCGGCCTCGGCCATCTCACGCAGGCCGCTGCGCACGCGGAACAAAGGCAGTTCTGTGCGCGTGGCGACCTGATCGGGTGGGGCCGGGGTGTCGAGAGCGGCGAGGAGCTTGCGCGCGGAGTCCGTGAGTTCGCCGCTTGTGCCGATGCATGCCATTGGAGTCTCCGTTCGAGCGGTTGCACAGTGCGTGTAGCCGTTCCAAGTGTCGTTCGAGGGAAAAGACATCCCTCAGGGGCTAAAGCCCCGTCGATTCTGTTCGGCTTTTCGGCACGGCTAAAGCCGTGCCCTTTCAAGGCCAACTTTCACCAGGGGCTGTTACGGCACGACTGAAGTCGCGTGCTTTCAAAACCCGGCTCGCAGCACCGGTCGTTACACAGCCTTCTTGCAGAAGTACCAGTCGGTGCACTCGAAGCCTGCGTTGAGGCGGGCATCGGCTTCCTCGATGGTGGCGGGAGGCGGCACGATGACCTTGTCGCCGGGCTTCCAGTTGGCGGGTGTGGCGACCTTGTGCTTGTCGGTGGTCTGCAGCGCATCGATGAGGCGGATGATCTCGGCGGTGTTGCGGCCGGTGGTGAGGGGGTAGTAGATCATGGCGCGGACGATGCCGTTGGGATCGATCACGAAGACGCAGCGGCTGGTCTCAGTCTTGCTTTCGCCGGGCATGATCATGCCGTAGAGGGTGGCGATCTCCTTGTTGAGGTCGGCGATGATGGGGAACGGAATGTCGATGCCGAA
>JAJXWS010000183.1 GCA_021781495.1 Acidobacteriota bacterium
CTGTTCCCCTCGACGACTACGGCAGCGTGGACTTCGCCACCCGCGTCGCGGCAGACGTCCGTCCCGCCCTCGTCGTCGGCGATGCGCTTCTGCTCCAGCGCCTTCCCGACACCTGGCCGCGCCTCGCCTTTGAGGACTGGCCCGCCAGCCTGCCCGCCGAAGAAGCCAGTCCCGTGCCCGGCCTCAACCACGAAACGCCGTTGCAGATTCTCTTCACCTCCGGCACCACCGGCGAGCCCAAGGGCATCGTCCACACCCACGGCAATGTCCTCGCCAGCGTCGGACCCATCGAGCGCGGCGCGCAGCCGTACATGCGCTATGAGAAGGTCGTCCATCCGCTGCGCTTTCTCCACACGCTGCCGCTCAGCCACGTCTTCGGCCAGACCATGGGCCTGTGGGTGCCCGCCATCTTCGCCGCAGAGGTTCACTTCGAGTCCCGCCTCGTCGCGCCCCGCCTCGTTGAGACCATCCGCCGCGAGCGCATCAGCGTCCTCGCCGCCGTGCCCCGCGTCATGGCGCTGCTGCGCACGCACCTTGAAGCGACGCACCCCGATCTGGCAGCCCGCGTCGCTGCTTCGAAAGGCATGAAAGCCTGGCAGCGCTGGTGGGCGTTTCGCGACATCCATCGCGTCTTCGGCCTCAAGTTCTGGGCACTCATCTCCGGCGGCGGCGCGCTGGGCGGCCCGCTGGAAAGCTTCTGGAACTCGCTCGGATTTGTCGTCGTGCAAGGGTACGGTATGACGGAGACGACCGCCCTCATCACGCTGAATCATCCCTTCCGCGTCGCTCAGGGCACCATCGGCAAGCCCCTGCCGGGCCGCGAGGTAAAAATCGGTCCCGACGGCGAGGTCCTCGTGCGCGGACCCATGATCTCCACCGCGACCTGGCAGGCCGGTCGGCTCCAGCAGCGCGCGGACGACTGGCTCGCCACCGGTGACCTGGCGGAACAACAGGAAACCGGCGAGCTGCGCTTTCTCGGCCGCAAGAGCGAGACCATTGTCACGGCTGCTGGCGTCAACATCCACCCCGAAGACCTTGAAGCCGCCATCGAGCAGGAACCCACGGTTGCCGCCTGCGCCGTGGTGCCCGTGGAAACCGCCAACGGCCCGGAGCCCTGCGCTGTGCTCGCCGTGCGCGGCAGTCAGGAACAAGCCGCAGCCGCGATCGAAAGCGCCAACACCCGCCTCGCTGAGTTCCAGCGCGTGCGCCGCTGGTTCCTCTGGCCTGAGCCTGACCTGCCCCGCACCTCCACGGGCAAAGTCCGGCGCAAGCCCATCGCCATATGGCTCGCCAGCGTGCAGGCCACAAACGGCAGCGCAACCGCCACCCACCAGACTGCACACACGGACTGGCTGCTGGCCCTCATCGCCGAAATCACCGGCGAAGCCCCGCCCGCCAACGGCGATACACTCCGGCTCAGCGAAGACCTGCACCTCGACAGTCTGGGCCAGGTGCAACTGGCCGCCGCCCTCGAAGAACGACTCGGCTCACTTCCCGCTGAGCCCGGCATCGAAAACCTGAAGACACTCGGCGAGCTGCGCCAGCTTGTGACAGGAGGCGAGCGAGCCGCAGCGCAGGCAGCCGAGCCCGCCACGCCGATTCCCTCACCAGCAAGGGCTGAGACCAACGCGCCCATCGATTCCAGGGCCTCAGCATCAGCATCCGTCGAAGCTCCTGCTCCGCCGCCCGCTCACGTCGATTCCGTCGACGAACACGTCTACCCGCGTTGGCCCTGGGGTAGGCCGATTACGTGGCTGCGCACTATCTTTCAGGAGTGTCTCGCCCGCCCGCTCACCTGGTTCCTCGCCGCACCGCGCATCACCGGCAGCGCACCCAGCCCAACCAGCGAACCTTTCCTCATCATCGCCAACCACGTCTCCACCTTCGACGGCCCGCTCGTGCTCTACGCGCTGCCCGGCCCCATGCGCCGCCGCGTGGCCGCCGCCATGTACGGTGAGATGCTGATCGACTACCGCCATTTCCGCGATGCCGACCGCCTCCCCGGTCAGAGGGAGCGCATGTGGTTCGGCCCGCTCGCATGGCTGCTGCTCACTGCGCTCTACAACGTCTTTCCGCTGCCGCGCGGCAGGGGATTCCAGCGCAGCTTTGCCCACGCCGGCCACGCGCTCGACCGCGGCTACAACGTCCTAGTCTTTCCCGAGGGCACACGCTCGGCCACGGGCACGCTCGCGCGCTTCCGCCCCGGCATCGGCATCCTCGTCAAACAGACGGGCGCCGCCGTGCTGCCCGTGGCGCTTTGTGGATTGGAGGAATTAAAGGTTCAACAGCGTGGCTGGTTCCGCTCCGGCAAGATTGAAATCCGCATCGGCGCACCGCTGGGCTTTGATCCCGCAGCCACCGAGACGGAGATTACCGCCTCGCTGCACGACGCAGTGGATGCCTTACTGAATGGAAGGCCGGCGCGATCGAAACCCGAGCCGAAAGAAGCGCCCTAGTCACCCGCGTTCAAAGACGCCTGCGCCACCACCGGAGAAACCTTGAACATCGCTGGGACAAACTCCCGCTGCCCACGGCTGCGCGCATAGAACTCCATGGCATGCGCCGTCGGACACAGCGCCAGATCGTCCAGCTCATCCAGGTAGATTCTGCGCGCGCGCTTCTTCAGCAGCTCGAGCTCGGTGAGGTGTTCCACTTCGCGCTCCACCCGCACCAGATCGCCGACACCGACGATGCGCTTTAATTGATCCACGGTGCACTGGATCGCTTCCGGCTCCGTGGATCCGGTCTCGGACATCTCCCGGGCCGCCGCCTCGCAG
>JAJXWS010000011.1 GCA_021781495.1 Acidobacteriota bacterium
CTACCAGATTGCGACCAAGCTATATTTTCCAGTGGGCGACGAGCCGGACAAGGGACTGTCGGCCGCGCAGGTGGAGAAGCAACTGGATCGCTCGCTGCAGCGGCTGGGCGTGGAGTATGTGGACCTGTACCAATGCCACCGCTATGACAAGGAGACTCCGCTGCAGGAGACGATGGCCGCGCTGGACCGCGCAGTGAAAGCGGGCAAGGTGCGGGCCATCGGCTTTAGCGAGTGGAAGGCGGAGCAGATTGACGAGGCGGTGAAGGTGGCCGATGAGGCCGGATACACGGCCTTCACGTCGAGCCAGCCGCAGTACTCCTTGCTGTGGCGCAGGCCGGAAGCGAAGGTGTTTGCGGCGTGCGCGCAGCACGGCATCGGGAACCTGGCGTTCTCTCCGCTGGCGCATGGCGTGCTGACGGGGAAGTATGCGCCGGGGCAGGCTCCGCCGGCGGGCAGCCGCGCGGCAAGCGAAGAGATGAACGCCTTTATGGAGACGGCGGGACGGCACTACCGCTCCGACTACCTGCTGGAGGCGGTGGCGCAGCTGAAGCCGATTGCGGCGGACCTGGGCCTGACGATGGTGCAGATGGCGCTGGCGTGGGTGCTGCGCAGGCCGGAGGTGGCGTCGGCGATCATCGGCGCCTCGCGGCCGGAACAGATTGCGGACAATGTGCGCGCGGTGGGCGTGACGCTGCCGGACGAGGCGTTGCAGCGTATGGATGCCGCAGTAGGCAGCGTGGCGGTGTGGGAGTAGCGCAGGGCTACTGACCGCTGAGCATCGCGGCCCAGTGGCGCACGGCTGCGGGCTCCACGGCAAGGCCGTTGGACTGGGCAGAGGCAAGCTGCACGGCGAAGTTGCCCACAGTGGAGCTTTCCGGCTCGCCCGCCTCCACCGGAAGAGCGGTGCGTGCGGCGGTGAGCTGCAGGAGCAGCTTGTTGCGGCTGCCCCCGCCGAGAACGTGAATGCGGTCGAGCCTGCGGCCGAGCATCTGCTCCAGCTGCGCCAGCGCGGTGGCGTAGCGGCTGGCGAGGCTCTCAAAGATGAGCCGGGCAAAGAGCGGCTCGTTTCCGGCGACGTCGGGAATGGGCTGCAGGCGGCGTGCGACGAGCTCCTGATTGATGCGCTCGGGCATGTTGCCATCGAGCAGAAGCGGCTCGGCGTCCACGTCCAGGATGCCGGGGGTGGTGCGCGTGGCGGCCTCATCCACGAGTCGTTCGATGGTCCACGCGCGGCCGGCAGCGGTCCAGGTGTCCATGCACTGCTTGATGAGCCACATGCCGTTGACGTTGGTGTGAAAGCAGAAGCCGCCGGAGGCCGCGCCCTGGTTGGTGTAGCGGGCCTGCATGGCCGCAGGCGTGGCGATGGGCTTTTGCACCAGCGTGCCGACCAGCGACCAGGTGCCGCTGCAGATGTATGCGGTGGAATCGAGGCTGGTGGGAATGCCGGCAATGGCGGAAGCGGTGTCGTGGCAGGCGGGAGCGATCAGTTGCGTGCCGCGATAGGCGGGTAGCTGCGCCAGCGGCCCCTGCACGCGGCCCAGCGCTGTGCCAGCGGGAACGATGAGCGGTGCGGCCTGAAGGGAGAGGCCGAGCTGCTGAAAGAGCGATGCGGACCAGTTGCCGGTTTCGATATCGACGAGGCCGGTGTGGGTGGCGTTGGTGTACTCCGCTACACGGCGGCCGCCTAGCCAGTGAAGCACGTACTCGGGAAAGCAGACCCAGGGCGCGTGGGGATCGATGCCGGAGGCGGGATCGGCGAGGAGTTGGTAGAGAGTATTGATGCGCAGAGGCTGCGCGCCGGTGCGGCGGAAAAGCTCGGCGGGTGCGGTGGTGGCATCGACGGCGTCCTTGGTGGCTACGCTGCGCTCATCGCGGTAGCAGAAGGGTTCGGCGAGCGGTTTGCCGTCCGCACCTAGACGCACGTAGTCCACGGCCCAGCCATCGACGGCGATGGAGGCGATGCCCTCCGGCGCGGCGTCAGCGGCTTTGCGCAGGCCTTCTTCCAGACCTGCGAGGATGGTGTCCAAGGGCCAGCGCAGCGATGCGCCGCGATGCACCGGCCCGTTGGGAATGCGGTGGATGAGCTGGATATGCGGACGGCCCTGGGACCAGCGCAGCAGCGAGACACGACAGCTCTCTGCGCCGAGATCGATGGCAACGCGAGCCTGTTCCAGGGAGGGCACATCCACGCCGGAGCTCACCGCAGGAAGGCCTCCGTGAGTCCGCCGTCCACCGGGATGAGATGGCCGGAGGTGCAGCGGGCACGGGGACTGGCGAGGAAGAGGATGGCCTCAGCGCAGTCGGCCGGATCGATGGGCTGATGCGTGAGCGTGCGCTTGGCGTAGAAGCCAGCCAACAGGTTGCGCAGATCATCGTCGCTCATGGACTCGTCGAAGGCGATGTTGTACTTGGTGAGCGAGGCGCGGACGCGGTCGCGCGGGAACATGGTGGATCCCTTGACCACGGTGGCCGGGCTGATGCCGTTGACGCGAACGCGGGGCGAGAGGGCGACGGCCAGCTCGCGCACCAGGTGCGAGAGCGCAGCCTTGCTTACGTCGTAGGCCTCGCTGCCGCGCTTGGAGACCACGGCGTTGGCGGAGCTGGTGAGCACGATGGAGCCGTCAAGACCCTGCTGCTCGAAGAGCTTTGCAGCCTCGTCGGCTAGCAGGTAGTTGGCCGTGACGTTGATGTCGAGCGTGGTGGCCCACATGGCGTCGCTGATGATGCCGTCGGGCGAGGACGGGAACATGGCGGCGGTGTTGATGAGGATGTCGATGCCGCCGAAGGCCGCGACGGAGGCCCGGAGCGCGCGCACGATGGCCTCGCGATTGCGGATGTCGACCGGCGTGGAGGCGACGAACTCTTTCGACGTGACGTGCTTTAACTCGTCGGCAACGCGGGCTGCGCCAGCTTCATCGCGGTCGGCGACGACGACGTGGGCTCCGCGAGCGGCGGCGAGCAGGGCGACTTCGCGGCCGATGCCGCTGCCTCCGCCGACGACGAGCACGACGCGGCGGCTGAGCTCTTTCTCCGGCGGCTGGCGGCGAATCTTGGCCTCTTCCAGCGCCCAGTATTCGATGCGGAAGGCCTCTAGCGGCGGCAGCGCGACGTAGTTGGAGTGGACCCTGAAGCTGGCCGGGTCCATACCCTCGCCGCACTGGGGAACGGTGCCGGTGACTTCGCCCTCGGCGAGCAGGCTGGCGCCTTCCATCACGTGGATGGCGTTGGTGTAGAACTCGCCGGTGATGCGGGCCTCGGTCTTGTTCTTGCCGAAGCTGAACATGCCCAGGCCGGGGATGAGAACCACGGTAGGGCTGGCGTCGCGCAGGGCGGGCGAGTCGGGCGTGGCGAAGGCGTGGTAGTACTCGCGGTACTGCTCGCGATACTCGGCCAGCGAGGAGTGAATATGCGCTTTGAGCGCGTCAATGCCGTCGCCGGCAGCCCATGGCACAAAGAGGGGACGAATCTTGGTGCGGATAAAGTGGTCGGGGCAGCTTGTGCCCAGGAATGCGAGATCGCGCGCCTGCGCGGAGTTGACGAACTGCAGCACGTCCTCCGCATCCGTGAAGCTCGCGATCCAGCGATTCTGCGTGCAGATCTGGCCACGCAGGTAAGGCGCAATGGCAAGGGCAAGCTCGGCGCGATTGTCGCGGGCCGGGACCGCCTGACCACCAAAGCGGGCGGGGCCCTTGGCGATGCCGTGGCGCTCAATGAACTGGCCGATCTGGTCAATCACGGTGAGAGTGTTGACGTAGCACTCGCGCTGCGTCTGGCCCCAGGTAAACAGGCCGTGGCCGCCGAGCACGATGCCATCGCAGCCGGGGTTGTCGGCGATAGCGCGTTTCATCATCATGGCCAGCTCAAAGCCGGGGCGCTGCCAGGGCACCCAGACGAGCTGGTGGCCGAACTCGCGATTGAACTCCTCCATCTTGGCCTTGCCGTTGGCAGAGGCCGCAAGAGCGATACCCCAGTCCGGATGCAGGTGGTCTACGTGCGGGAAGGGCAGGAAGCCGTGCAGGGGCGTGTCAATGGACGCGGCGACAGGGTTGTTGCGGAAGGTGCACAGCGGATACATGGCAACCATGTCGTCCTCGGTATCCACGCCCTTGTAGCTGCGCTCCAGGGCCAGCAGCTTCTCAAAGTAGAGGGTGGCAAAGCCCGTGCGCTTCATGCTGCCGAGGTCGCCGCCGGAGCCCTTGACCCAGAGCACGGAGACAGACTCGCCGGTGAGGGGATCGGTTTCACTGATCTTGGAACTGGTGTTGCCGCCGGCAAAGTTGGTGATGCGAAGGTCAGAGCCGAGCAGGTTGGAGCGGTAGCGCAGAAGCTCGGGCTCGTCGAGCGTGGCGGCTACGCTGGGGTCCCAGCGGTCTTCAAGGAACTTGAGAACAGGGGAGGCAATTGTTGCCTGGGTCATATACACACCACCAAACGGAAGAATCAGGAAACCTCAAAAACGATAGCACATTGCAGTCAATAGGAGAAGTATTTCTTATTTGAAAACTACGGCACGGTTTTTCGCTGCATTAACCATGCCACCGCATGGAACAGCAGCACCGCGCCGGCGCCCTGCTACTCCTCCTGCTCCTCGGACCGGTCGCCGTCCAGATTGTCTGGCGTGACCAGGCGGTGGCGCACGTAATTGTAGGGCGGAACGGTATATCCGCGCAGCAGGGCGATGCCGAGCTGGATAAGCCGGGGGCCGTAGGTCTCCGCCTCGTGCGAGATGCTGCCGACGATGGCGCTTTTGCCGGTCCGCATCTCCTCGATGACCTCGGGGATGCAGTCCTGGCCGACGATGGCGAAGTCGGCCTCGCGGCCGGCCTGGCGGGCGGCCTCCAGCACGCCGAGGGCGCTGGAGTCCGTGGCGGCGGCGACGAGGACGTGCTGCCCTTTGCGATGCCCACTGAGGAAGTCCGAGACGGCGCGGCGGCTGGGCTCGCGCATGCCGCGGCCTTCCAGCCGGATGTAGTGGTCGGGCTGCAGGTCCTTGAGCTTGTCGCGGATGCCCTCGAAGGCGCCGGCGATGCGGCTCTGGACGTAGCTGCCCGCCTCAGAGAATCCTATGCCGAGCACGAAATCCACCTTGCCCTTCCACTTGCGCTGGGCGTGCTGGCCGAGCAGGGAACCGGCCTCAAAGCCGACCTCGAAGTTATCGACGCCGAAGTAGGTGGCGTTGGGGTGGGGGACGTCGATGGCGACGAGCGGGATGTCGGCCTTCTTGAGGATGTGGGCGACGTGGGGCGCGACGTGCTCCTCGACCTGGAACTCGAGGACAAGATCAACGCGCTTGTAGACGAACTCCTGCGCGTTCTGGATGGCAATGTCGGGGTCCTGCTTGTTGTCGAGGACGAACACCTCGACCCCGGCGGCTGCGGCCGCGTCTGTCACGCTGCGGGCCATGGCCATGGAGAAGGGCATGTCGCCGCTCTGCACGGCAAAGCCGAAGCGCAGCCGGCGTGGGCGCGAGACCAGGCGGTACTGTCCGGTCTGCGACTGCGCGACGTAGCCGCGGTGGACCAGCGTCTTGAGGATGCGGTAGACGCTGGTCTTGGAGATGTGGGTCTTCTGGAAGACGTCTTCCAGGGTGACGGGCGCATTGTGCTGCTCAAGGAACTCGAGGACGTCGAGTGCCTTGGACAGGATCGGAATCAGGTAGAGCCTCTTGATTTTGGCCTTGGGCAAAGAATGGCCTCCGCGCTGCAGTTTCAATCCAGAAACGTCGGAAACAAGAATACTCTGTTCTATGCGTAGCTGTTAACCGTGGAGTGACGTCCCCCGCGTTCCTGGCTGATGCGCTCCACGTAGCCGCCCTCGCGCAGGGCTGCGATGGGCGCGGCTGGCAGGCCGCGGGATTCGCGCCATGCCGCTGCGAGCGGACGCACGTCGCGCCAGAAGGCTCCGCGGAAGAGTTCTTCGGCGGCCACCAGATCACAGGACTGCTGGCGGCGGGCCAGCTCTTCGCGATCGACGAGGGCTGCTTTCAGCCAGAGTTCCTGCGCGGTGACGACGGTCTGAACGGTAGCTTCAATCTTGCCCTTCAGGTTGTGGCTCTGGTCCACCATGAAGGCGACATCGAGCTGCAGGCCATCGGACTTGGCGCTGTGAATCTCGTGGAAGATGCGGAAGATCTGGTAGGGATCGATGGAGCCGAGGGTGAGATCATCGTCGGCATAGCGGCGGTCGTTGAAGTGGAACCCGCCGAGCAGGCCGGTGTGGAGCAGCCATGCGACGATCTGCTCGATGTTCTGCGTGGCGTAGTGGTGGCCGGTATCGACCAGGACGCACGCCTGCGGGCCGGCGGTGCGGGCCAGGTGCGAGGACATGCCCCAGTCGGCAATGTCGGTGTGGTAGAAGGCCGGCTCAAAGGGCTTGTACTCGATGAGCAGACGCTGGCCGGGGGCCAGATGCGCATGGGTGGCGCGGAGCGCCTCCTCAAGCCAGCCGATGCGCTTGCGCATGCTCTGGGTACCGGGATAGTTGGAGCCGTCCGGAAGCCAGAGGGAGACATCGCGGGAGTTGAGCTGCTTGGCAATCTCCACGGACTCCAGCATGTGGTCCACGGCGTGCTGGCGCACCTCGGCGGACGGGTTGCAGAGCGAGCCGAACTTGTACTCCTGATCCTGAAAGAGGTTGGGATTGATGGAACCGGCACGGATGCCAAAGCGCTGTTCGAGCGCCTGCACCTGGGGCACATCGCGGACGCCGTTGGGCAGATCCCACAGCACGTGCAGGGCAAGGGTGGGCGTGGCGCCTGTCAGACGCCGAACCTCGGCCGCATCGCTGAACTTCTCTTCCAGCGTGGTTGCGGCTCCGGGCTGCACAAACTTGCCGAAGCGCGTTCCTGTGTTGGCGAATCCCCAGGAGGGGATCTCGATCTGGAAGGAATCCAGAGCCTGAACTACCTGATCCATGATTGCGGGTTCCAATGGTGTCATGCCTGCCTGCCTAATGAGTGGTGAAGGATTCGGACCGTGCCTCGGCCGGGTTTTCGTCGCGCACCAGAATCACATTGAGAAAGCGTGGTCCGTGTACGCCCTTGATGCGCGTCATTTCAATGTCTGCCGTGGCGCTGGGCCCGGAGATGTAGGTGGCCAGCTCAGGTTGCTGCTGGCACAAAGCGAAGTATTCGGGGAGTGTTTCGACGATCTGCGTGGTGCGGAGGATGCACAGGTGCCAGTCCGGGAGCAGGGAGAGCACACGGCGCCCCTCGGCGGCCGAGTGATGTAGCACGATGGTTCCGGAGTCGGCCACGCCCGCAAAGGACTGCGTCACCACGCCCTCGCACTGTTCGAGGGCGTCGGCAGAGAGCCCCGTGTCCTGCTGAAAGTCGTAGCCGGAGGGGAGCCAGTCCTGCGGCAGACCGGGCGGAACTGCAAAGCGGTGACGGCCACTGGCCGCGAGTTGCTCGGCGATGACCGCAGGCAACTGGGCCGGCTCACAGACGGCGACCTCGGCTCCATACTCATGCAGCCGCTCGATCATCAGAGCGAGTCGCTGTTCCGCGTCGAGTGTGCCTTTGCGGAGATACGTGCGCGGCAGTGCGGCGTAATCCTGTGGCGCTGCATTGGCCGTGGCTGTGCGGATGCGGTCGAGGATCAGCGTGCGCGACGTGCTCATTGGCCCTCCTTGCGGCGAGTTTCCCACCACTCGCGGAAGGTCTGGCTGGGCAGGCCGCGCAGGTCGCGCGTCATGGTCCAGCGGGAGCCCATGCCCGGCAGCGCATGAATCCAGCCGTCTTTGCCGGTGAAGGCGCGCAGGGCGATGCGGCCCAGCCGCTGCGCGGCGCGGAAGCGGCCGGCGCTGCTGAAGAGATTGTTGGCAATGCGCATGCCCAAATACATTGGGTCGAGCAGGCGGTCCGTCTCCGCGCGCTCGCGATCCACGACCTTGGCGCGCAAATCGATGAGCACTTCGGGGATGTTGATCTTGACCGGGCAGACCTCATAGCAAGCTCCGCAGAGCGAGGAGGCATAGGGGAGCGACTGCGCGTGCTCCATCTGCATGAGCTGCGGCGTAAGAATGGCGCCGATGGGGCCGCCGTACACCGAGCCGTAGGCGTGTCCGCCGGTCTGCAGGTAGACGGGGCAGGCATTCTGGCAGGCGGCGCAGCGGATGCACTTGAGCGTCTGCTGCTCGGTCTTTTTGCCCAGGATGGAGGTGCGGCCATTGTCGAGCAGGATGATGTGGAAGCGCTGAGGGCCGTCGCCGGGCGTCACGCCGGTCCAGAGCGAGGTGTAGGGGCTCATGCGCTCGCCGGTGGCGGAGCGGGCCAGCAGTTGCAGCAGCACTTCGAGGTCCTGGAAGCGCGGCAGCACCTTCTCAATGCCGGCGATGGTGATGAGCGTGCGCGGCAGGGTAAGGCACATGCGGCCGTTGCCCTCGGACTCGACGATGGCCACCGAGCCGGTCTCTGCCACCAGGAAGTTGGCTCCGCTGATGGCCGTGGGCACGCTGAGAAATTTTTGCCGCAGATAAGCGCGCGCAGCGGCGGTGAGCGCCTGCGGATCGTCGGAGAGATCCGGAATTCCCATGCGCCGGGCGAAGATTTCGCGCACCTGGCTGCGGTTGACGTGGAGTGCGGGTACAACGATGTGCGAGGGCTCGTCCTCGCCCAGTTGCAGAATCAACTCGGCGAGGTCGGTCTCAATGGCGTGGATGCCGGCGGCCTCCAGCGCGGGATTCAACTGAATCTCCGCGGAGGTCATGGTCTTGATCTTGATGACTTCGCTGGCCTGCTCCTGGCGCAGGATGTCGAGAACGATGGAGCGGGCCTCGGCGGCGTCGGCCGCCCAGTGGACCACGCCTCCGGCGGCGGTGCAGCGGGCCTCAAACTGTTCCAGGTATGGGCCGAGATTCTGCAGGACGTGAGTGCGAATGGCCGAGGCAGCGGTGCGCAGATCCTGCCAGTCAGTCTTTTCCGCTACCAGCTTGGCGCGCTTGCTCTGGATGACGCCGGTGGCATGGGCCACGTTCTTGCGCAGTTGCGCGTTGCGCAGGATGGGCAGAGCAGCGGTGGGAAACGGCGGAGCTACGCGCGGGTCGAGGATGACGTTGCTCACGCGATCTCCTCTGCGGGCGAGTCCTCGGTGCTGGCCAGAATCTGGGCCAAGTGCACGGTGCGCACGCCGGTGAACTGCCGGTGCAGCGCGCCGCCGATGTGCATCAGGCAACTGTTGTCGAGCGCGGTGGCGTACTCGGCGCGGGTGGAGAGAACGTCATGTACCTTCCCTGCCAGCATAGCGGAGGATACTTCAGCATTCTTGATGGAGAATGTGCCCCCGAATCCGCAGCATCTTTCAAGATTGTCGAGCGGGACAAGCTCAAGTCCGCGAACCTTGGCGAGCAGGCGGAAGGGGCGGTCGCCCACGTGCAGCCCGCGCAGGCCGTGACAACTGGCATGATAGGTGACGCGATGCGGGAAGTAGGCGCCCACGTCTTCCACGCCGAGGCGGTCGATGAGGAACTCGCTCAGCTCGTGGATGCGCGGCAGAAGGTCATGGAAGTCGCGGCGCAGCTGCTCGTTACCCAACTCCTCAAACAGGCCGGGGTATTGCTCGCGAATCATGGCCACGCAGGAGGATGAGGGAATCACGACCGACTCCGCATCCTTATACAGGCGGACGAAGCGCTTGGCCTGGCAGAAGGCCTCGCCGCGAAAGCCTGTATTGGCGTGCATCTGGCCGCAGCAGGTCTGCTCCGGATGGAAATCGAGCGCGACGCCGAGCCTCTCCAGCAATCGAACGACAGCGCGCCCGGTCTCTGGGAACAGCGTGTCGTTATAGCAGGTAATAAACAGCGACGTGCGCATGGTTTGCACCATTGCTCCCCTTTCGTTCAAGTCCTTGGTCCGGGGGAGCAAAAGCGTATCGTATTCGATAGAGATACGAGTTGTCTATTGCAATTGTAAATCGAATCGCAATTTTCGACGGCGAGGCCGGGGCTTCCTGGAGCAATTCGAAGACATGCCGGCGCCACCATCGGTAAGAGACTCCCCGGTGTCCATTGTCCTACAAGGGGGACGGCCTCAGGCCGGCTCGGTGCTCCAGTCGCAGGGGATTTCGCGGCGTTGCCGGGCGCTTTCGGCAACCCACTCCAGCACGCGCGCCACACGCCATGCCGCGACAGCCTCAACGGGCGGGGCGGCCTTGCCGAGCAGGGCATCGCGGACTCCGGCATAGTAAAGGCGATAGTCGCCGGGCACGGTTTCGACGGGCTGCGTGACCATGCCACCGTCTACATCCGTGCAGAGCGTGCCCCAGGCTGAAGAGGGCTCATGCCCCCAGCCAGATTGATGGATGCTGGTGATCTTGTTGAGCTCGGCCTCCTGGCCATCGACGCCCCATTTCCAGTAGTTGCCGTGGGTGCCACGCAGGTGAAAGCGCGGACGGGCGAGCGCGGAGAGGAGGTTGGCCTCAAACACGACGCTGAAGCCGGGGTAGTGCAGGCGGGCGAGGAAGGCGTCATTGGCGCCGTCGCCGTCGCGCTCGCGGCGGACCTCGCCGCCAATGGCCTCCGGCTTGCCAAAGAGGGCAAGAACCTGGTCTCCGAGATGCGTTCCCAGATCGAGCAGCATGCCGCCGCCCTGGCTCGGATCGTCCTTCCACGGGCGACGGGTATTGCCGGGATTCCAGCGGTCAAAGCAGGAGTGAAGGTGGACCAGGCGGCCGAGGGAACCCTCGTGCAACAGTTTACGAATGGTCAGGAAGTCGCCGTCCCAGCGGCGGTTATGGAACGGGATGAGGAGCTTCCCCTGCTGGCGGGCAAGATGGATAAGCTCCGCAATCTGGGCAGAGGTGGTGGCGGTGGGCTTGTCGACGACGACGTTCTTGCCCGCGGCGAGCACCTCACGGGCTACGTCAAAGTGGGTTCCGCTGGGCGTGGCCACCACGATCAGTTCGAGAGAGGCATCGGCAAGCATGGCCTGCAGCGTGCGATAGGTGGTGATGCCGGGGTAGCGCGCGGCGGCATTGTCGGAGTTGCGCTCGACGACGGCGGCGAGTTCCAGTCCATCCACGGAGGAGACGAGCGGGCCGTGAAACACGCGCCCCGCCATGCCAAAAGCAACCAAACCTACTCGAATCATCAGATTTCCTTGTGCGGTATAGGCTTCTCAGCCTTCGAGTTTATATCGCGTCTCGGCCAGCCGGTAGAGCCGCCGCCACACGAGACGATTGACGGTGACGACCATCAACGCCATCAGAACGGTGGCGAGCACCAGCATGGGAAAGCGGCCGGCGTCAGTGGCGGCGCTGATCTGCGCTCCCAGGCCGAGCGTTTGCAGCGTGCGGTGCTGGATGTGGTAGTACTCGGCGAAGATGGAGGCGTTCCACGCTCCGCCGGATGCAGTGACCAGGCCGGTGATGAGGTAGGGGAAGATACCGGGCAGGATCAGCGTCGTCCAGCGCTGCCAGCGCGAAAACCGGTAGAGCGTGGCGGCCTCTTTCAGGTCCGACGGGATGGCCATGGCTCCGGCGATGACGTTGAACAGGATGTACCACTGCGTGCCGAGCAGCATGAGGGCGATGGAGCCAATGCCCAGCCCGCCGCCGAGGCGGATCAGCGCCAGCAGCAGCACGGGGAACAGCGCCGTGGCTGGCACGGAGGCCACCACCTGCGTAATGGGCTGCAGGATGCGCGCCAGACGGGGATGAAAGCCGATGGTGACGCCAACCGGAATCGTCCAGGCAGCGGCCAGCGCAAGCGTGACGTTTACGCGCAGAAAGGTAGCGCCGGCGCCCATCAGCAGCAGGCGGACATCGGCCCAGGAGATGGCCTGCATCATGCGGAAGCCCTCATAGGCGCCCCAGATGGCAAGAAGACCGGCAAAGATGCCGAGGCCGATCTGCAGCATTTGGCCGCCGCGCCTGTCATCGTCCACGGGCTGCACCACGCGGCAGGCGCGGGTGACGGAGAGGCGACGGTAGATGCTCTCCTCCATACCGCTGAGGGCGCGGGCGGGCAGCCGGCGCAGAAAGCTGGACCGCTGCAGCAGCGTGAGCATGGGCGAGGTAACGCGCGTTGCGGACTCAACCTGCTCGAACTTGAACTTGTCGCTCCAGGCAATCAGCGGACGCCAGATGAGCTGGTCCGTGGCCACGATGATCAGCACGAGGACAGCGAGGCCCCAGAGGAGCGCGTGCATGTCCACGGGGCTGGTCGAGGCCGCTGTTTGCAGGTAGCTGCCTAGGCCGGGAAGCCGGAAGAAGCGGTTGCCGAGCGGAAACATCTCGCAGGCGATGAGGGCAAACCAGCCGCCTGCAACGGAGACAATGGAGTTCCAGATGAGGCCGATTGCGGAGTAGGGAAGCTCAAGCTGCCAGAAGCGCTGCCAGGCCGAGTAGCGATAGATGCGCGAGGCCTCAATCATCTCGCGGGGAATGCTCTTCAGCGAAGAGTAAAAGCTGAAGGCCATGTTCCACACCTGGCCGGTGAAGATGAGCAGAATGGAGCCCATCTCAATGCCGAGTTGATGGCCGGGCACGAGGGCCATCATGCCGAGCATGACGCCGGGCAGAAAGCTAAGCACGGGAATGGATTGCAGGATGTCGAGTACGGCGATCATCCAGGCTTCCACACGCCGGTTGTAGGCGGCGATATAGCCGTAGCCCACAGCGAAGATCAGGCTCAGCAGGTAGGCGATGCCAATGCGCACCACGGAATAGAAGGCATAGAGCGGCAGCGCGCGGATGGAGTGCGAGATGGGCACGGCGGGCGTGGGCCTTGCCAGCCAGTAGCTGCCCACCTGCAACAGGCTGAAGAAGGTGGCAATGCCGCACGCGCCGATGATGAGATCAGTAAAGAACGGCCAGTTGCGCACGGCAACCAGGGAGCGGCCAAAGGTGTTCTGGATCCTCACTTGGCGTCCTCGCTGGCGGCAATCTCCTCTTCCAGCGCGTCGGGCATCACAAAGCGGCGGCGGCCGGCGTCAAAGTCGAACAGCTCGGCGTAACGGCCCCAGGTGATGGCGGTCTCCATCTGGCGCTGCGACTCCTCTTCGCTGAACTGCTCATCGATCATGTCGAGGAAGAACTCCTCGGGGACGGTGTGGTCGCTCTTGGCCTCAAGGGCGCGGCGAATCTGGCGCAGCAGCAGGACGTTCTCAACGGCTGCGTCGCGGAAGAGCTCCTTCTGGCGCAGAATCTCGGAGTTGGCGAACTCGGCTCCGCTGTCGGTAATGGCGGCGTCGCCCTCCTCGATGGTGAGGAAGCCAAGAAGCTGCGCGGCGTCCACAATCGGCAGCAGGTCGTCGATCTCGAAGGCGAGGTCGTCGGCCAGGCGGTAGATGTCGTCGCGTCCGCCCTTGTCCAGCAGCAGTTCCAGCAGGCCCGCCACACCGCCCGGACGGGCGTGGGGCAGCATCTGGTAGCGCATCTGGCGCTGGTCGCGCACGCGCGGACCGGCCTGCTGGTCGGGTGCTCCGGTGGGGGCAACGTCGGGCCGCGTGAGCACCTTGTAGATGTAGTCGACGAGCTGCGTGAAGGGTTCGGATTTGCGGTCGCGCGGCTGCGGCAACTGCACTTTAAAGTCAGTGCGGATGTGGCCGGGGTTGCGCCCGAGCACGATGATGCGGTCGGCCAGCAGCACGGCTTCTTCAATGTTGTGCGTGACGAGGAAGACGGCCTTGGTGGGCATGGTTTTCTTGGCCCACAGCTCCAGCAGTTCGCTGCGCAGGTTCTCCGCGGTGAGCACGTCGAGGGCGGAGAAAGGCTCATCCATGAAGAGAACCTCCGGCTCCACCACCAGGGCGCGGGCAAAGCCGACGCGCTGGCGCATGCCGCCGGAGAGTTCCTTGGGATAGGCAGCCTCAAAGCCGTCGAGACCCACGGTGTCGAGCATGCGCATGCTGCGCTCGTGCCGCTCAGCCGGAGGAACGCCCCGCGCCTTGAGCGGGGCCTCCACGTTCTCCAGCACGGTGAGCCACGGGAAGAGGGCGAAGCTCTGGAAGACGATGGAGACGTTGATTTCGGCCTCTGAGATGGGCCTGCCGTGCCAGTAAACGCGCCCGGCCGAGGGTAGCGAGAGGCCGGTGAGCATGCGCAGCATGGTTGACTTGCCCGAGCCGGAGGGGCCGAGCAGCGCGACGATCTCGCCCGGCACGATGCTCAGATCGGTGGCCGCGATGACCTGAATGCGGTTTTCGCTCGGCTGCGCATAGTACTTCTCAATGGCCTCGGCGCGAATGATGGCGTCGGGCTGAGACAGGGATGTGCCGTTCTGGATGCCTGCTTCCTGCATGGCTTGGATCTCCGCTTCGGTGTCTGCCGGCATGCGTGGGGACCGGCCGCTTCTTACAAGTTTATGATTGCCGGGTTGCTGATCGATGAATCGTCCCATGCCGGCCCGGACATGTCCTTCTTCCCGGCACAGGCCGGCACAACCTTTACCCGGATTCCGGGTCTATAGGAGAGACGACGCAGTACGGCAGCCAAGCGTATCATTCTGGTAAAGCCATTCCGACAAGGGAAGGGGAACGATGGGCAAACCTGCAAGTTGCCCTCTGGCTAGACTCTTCCAGAACTGAACGCGAGTTTGCCAAACCAATCGAACGTTGAAGAGAGTATGCCCGAAAATAACGCCAAACCCAAGGTGCTGGTAGTCGACGACGAGCGGGTTATCGCCGACACGCTGGCCATGATTCTGAATCAGAGCGGCTTTCAGGCCCGCGCGGTCTACTCCGGCGAGAAAGCGCTGGAGATGGCGTCCACCTTTGTGCCGGACATGCTGATCACGGACGTCATCATGGACGATCTGAACGGCATCGACGCGGCCATCCGCATGCGGGCCCAGTTGCCGAATATCAAGATTCTGCTGTTCTCAGGCCAGGCTGCCACGGCCGATCTGCTGGAGAAGGCGCGCGCCCAGGGATACGAGTTTGAGATCCTGGCCAAGCCGGTGCATCCGCAGGACCTGCTGGCGCGGCTGCGCGGATAGCACTCGCCCGCGCGTTTACTAGAGCTCGCGGCGGCCTTCCAGCGCGCGTGTCATGGTCACTTCGTCGGCGTATTCGATATCGCTGCCGGCGGGGACGCCCGTGGCGATTCGCGTGATGCGTACGGAGAAGCCACGCAGAGCCTGTGCCATCCAGTTGGCCGTAGCTTCACCCTCCAGGGTGGGGCTGGTGGCCAGGATCACCTCATCCACTTCGCCCCGCTCCACCCGGCTCAGCAGGGAACTGCCGCGTAACTGGTCCGGCCCCACGCCGTGCAGGGGCGAGAGCGTTCCGTGCAGCACATGGTATACGCCGTGATAGCTGCGCGTGCGCTCAATGGAGGCGATATTGGTGGGCTCCTCTACCACGCAGACCAGCCGCTGATTGCGCGCCGGGCTGGCACAGTAGACGCAGGGGTCCACGTCCGTAACGTTGTTGCAGACGGAGCAGAGGCGCAGGCTGGCCTTCAGATTGCGCACGGCATCGGCCAGCGTTGCGGCGTCCTCGTCACTGGAGCGCAGAATGTGAAAGGCGTAGCGCTGGGCGGTCTTGGAGCCCACTCCGGGCAGCTTCTTCAGCTCGTCCATGAGCCGCGCCATGGGCTCTGCGTAGCGTGACACCTGTCTCCTCCTGAACACACTTGCGGGATCGACGCCCGCGCATTGCTATACCAGGCAGCAGCCTAGCCGAGCCCCGGCAGCTTCAGTCCGCCGAGCATGCCCTGCACGCTGCTCTGGATGGCTTCGTCGGCCTTGCGGCCCGCGTCATTGACGGCGGCCACGACCAGGTCCTCGAGCATCTCCACGTCGGCCCGGCTGCCGCTGAGGCTGCTGACGGCAGCGGGATCGATCTGCAGCTTGAGCAGTTGCTTTTTGCCGTTCATGGTCGCGGTCACGGCACCGCCGCCGCTGCTGCCCTCCACCACGGTCTGGCTCAGCTTCTTCTGCACCTCTTCCTGCATCTGGCTGGCCTGCGACAGCATCTCCGAAAGCTTGAGGGGATTGATCATGAGCGGTCTCCTCCGTATGTTCTATTTGGTGCGAAGATCGACGACGCTGCGCACGTCGGCCTTGAAGATATCCCGGGCGCGCTGCACCAGCGGATTGTCCAGCGCCGCCTGCTGCACGCTGCCGGCCAGCGGTGCGGCCGCTGCGGCAGGCACGGGGCCGGAGCCCTCGCCGGGGACCACCATGAAGCGCGTGGATGCGCCCAGCCGCTGCAGCTCCTGGCGAATGATTTTCTCCGCTGCGGCATTCACGGTGAGGCTGAGCATCTTCTTGCCCATGCCCGGCGCTTCCATGCGCAGGGTGCTGCCGTCCTGCTTCCAGGTGGCCACGCCAAGCAGTTGCGCGGCCGATGCGTGCCCTGCCGTAGAGAGCGCCTGGACGACAGCCTGCCGGAGTGTGTCCGTATCCACCGCGCCTGCCGCAGGGTTCACCGCCGGCGCGGCTTCAGGCGCCTTGGCCAGCGAGCCCTCTGTAAGCGCCTCGGCAAAGCCCGGCGTTGAATCTGCCGCAACAGGGAAGGGCGCAATCGCGCGCGCCGGAGCCGCGGCGACCTCAACCGGCGTCTCCTTGAGCTTGCTGACCGGCGTGTTCCCCTGTGTGGCCAGTGCAGACGCAGGCGTTGGCGTGGCAATGGCCGTGGGCGCAGGCGGCGCGCTCACGCTGGCGGAGTCGGCAAACGGCGAAAGAGACGGCGCGGCGGGCTTGGGCGGCGTCGCGGGCGCAGCCACTGCGGACGGGAACGCGCGCGGCGCGCTGGAGGCTGGCCGCGGTGCGGGGGACGATGTGGCGGCGGCTCCGCGCAATCCCGCGCCGGAGGCCACGCCGCTCAGCAACTCCTCCAGCGGCAGCAGGCGCTGCGCGTGGATCAGCTTGAGCAGGCCGAGTTCCAGGTGGAAGCGCTGCTCCTGGCGATAGTTCAGGTCGTCAAAGGTGCGCAGCACAATCTGCAGGTTGCGTGTCAGGTCTTCTTCTGTAAAGAGCATGGCGGTGCGCGCGGCGCGGGCGCGTTCGTCGCTGGAGATCTGCAGCAGCTCTGTCTGCTCGCCGCCCAGCTTGGCCATCAGCGTATTACGCAGATAGCGGACCATCTGCCGCGCCAGCGACGACGGGCTGTGCCCGGCGTTGAGCAGCACGTTCAGCTCTTCCATCAGCGTGGCGCTCTGCCCGGCGGCAACGGCCTCCAGCAGGCGCTCAAAGACGGCATTGGGCACGGAGCCCATCAGCTCGCGAATCTGCGTGGCCGCCAGCACGGGGCGTCCGTCTTGCAGCGGCGCAGAGGCGATGGCCTGGTCCATGATGGAGAGCGCGTCGCGCATGGAGCCGTCGCCGGCCTCGGCCAGCAGCGCCAGAGCGGCGTCCTCGGCCTGCACCTGCTCCTCGGCGGCAATCATCCTGAGCTGCGCCAGAATGTCGTCAAACCGCACGGCATGGAAGCTGAAGTGCTGGCAGCGCGAGCGGATGGTCTGGGGAATGTTCTCCGGCTCCGTGGTCGCCATCATGAAGATGACGTGCGCGGGCGGCTCCTCCAGCGTCTTCAGCAGCGCGTTGAAGGCGGCTTCGGTAATCTGGTGAGCTTCGTCGAGGATGTAAATCTTGTAGCGGTCGCGGGCGGGCGAGTAGCGGGCGGCGTCGCGCAGTTCGCGAATTTCATCAATGCCGCGGTTGGTGGCGGCGTCAATCTCGATTACGTCGACGGCGCTGCCGATGCGAATCTCTGTGCAGGAGTCGCACTGGCCGCAGGGCTCGGGGGTGGGCCGCTCGGCGGAGCCGACCGCGCTGCGGCAGTTGAGCGCCATGGCCAGGATGCGGGCGATGGTGGTTTTGCCGATGCCGCGATGGCCCGAGAAGATGTAGCCGTGCGCCATGCGATTCTGCGCAAGGGCGTTGAGCAGGGTGCGCGTAACGTGGTCCTGGCCGGCCACGTCGGCAAAGCGCTGCGGGCGATACTTTCTGGCCAGAACCTGATAACCCATGCTTTGTCTCGCTCCCCGGCCGCGCCTGCTCTCAGACGGCCTAGGAGGGATTGTATCGTTCCGGCGTGGGCGGCCTGTGGATTTGCTAGAATCCGTCTCGTATCCTTCGCCGGAGGAATTTTTTGACGGCGAGAGGTGGATCGATGTACGGGTCATTGCGCCGTAGGCGTGTGGGCTTTCTTATCGCAATTATTATGCTTCTGCTCCATATCGACGCCGCAGCCCAGGCGTCGCAAAAGGAACCAGTCCCGGAATTTACGCCGCTGTGGGCCAAGCTCGAAAAGGGCCTCGACACATCCCGGCTGAAGGTTGGCGACAGCGTGATGCTGCGCACGGTTCTGCTGTGGAAGCACCGGACATGCAACGTGCAGGCCGGCGTGGAGCTGGAAGGCAAGGTCACGGCCATCACGGCGAAGTCCGCCTCCAGCGCGACCATGCTGACGCTGCACTTTACCACGGAGTGCTGTGACGGGCGCGAGGTGCCGATGGTGCTGATTGCGGCGCTCTATCCGATCAATGACGAGATGGATCAGACGGATCTGCGCGAGGCCATGCCGATGGGGGTGGGCTCGGGCTCTTCGGGGCGGCAGTCCACCAACCTGGACGCCCTGCCGACGCCGTACAAGATTCCGCCTCCTACCAAGATGCCCAAGGTGAAAGTGGGGCAGGTGACCGGGCTGCGCCATCTTGCGCTGAACGTGCCTGATCACCCGCCCATGGACACGGTGCTGGTGAGCACGGACAAGCGGCTGCGCCTGGGTGCGGGAGCGCGGCTGGCGTTTGTGATGCCCGTGGGTGCGCTGGATTAGCCGATTGTTGCAGAAGGCTCAGGCGCGGGCCTGGGTGGTCTTTCGGTTGCCGCGTCGCGTGCGCGGCTTGCGGGTGGCGGCCATGCGCTTGCGGGTCTCCTCACGGGAGTACATGGTGCCTCGGCATTTGCGCGCGCCGCAGTTGCAGTGGGCTTCGTCGTCGCCGCCGTCGTACAGGCAGTAGTCGTAGGTAATCTCTTCGCCGGCGGGGATATCGCGAATGGCGGTGATCCAGACGCGGCCGTCGATCTCCTCAGTCTCGCAGTTGGGATCGCAGCTGTGGTTAATGAACATGGCCATGCAGTGGCCGTCGATGACGATCGAGCCGTCGCCCAGTCCAAACAGGTAGGTGATGGGCGAGTCTTCGTAGCACGTGTCGGCCTCATCCTTGCTCAGGCGCGGGCCGTCATACTCGGCAACGCGCGTGCCCTTGCGGATGGGGCTGGTGGTGTAGCAGCCGGCGGCGTGGATGGCGGAAGAACGGATGATGAGTCCCATGCGAGTTTGTGATGCTTCCCCTGGAAACGTGGAGTGGAACCTGAATCGCATCGTACCATTGAACAGGTGAGGAATGAGCCCCTGCGAGGGCTGGTCAGATGGGAATGAGAGAAAAAGTGTTGGCAGGGGTGGTGCTGGCGGGCCTGCTGGTGGCAGCGCCGGCGCTGCATGCCCAGCAGCAGAGCTCGGGACAGAGCAAGCCGGCCGCGGAAGATGCAAAGCCAGCCGCTCAGCCCACGGAGGCGAATCCCTTTCCGGAGGACACCAGCGCCGTGCCGGTGGTGCCCACCACCGCAACCCCGGCCGCTCCGCCGCCGGACTTCCATGCGGACAGCGGCGACAGCAGCAACATCCACCTGCCCAGCGCGGATGCCGACCCGGTTCGCAGTCCGGATGACGCGGCGCAGACATCCGGAACGGGCGCAAAAGGCGACTCGAGCTCCAGTTCGGGCTTTGCGGACCTGGAACGCCTGCTGGAGCCGCCCGCCGATGACAGAAAGCACAAGCGGGAAGAAGCGGCTCCGCGCAAGACCGGCCCGGCCGAGGACATCAACGTCGGCAGCTACTATCTGGAAACCAGCAACTGGAGGGCGGCTCTCTCGCGCTTTGAGTCGGCGCTGGTGCTGGCGCCGGAGAGTCCCGAGGTCTACTGGGGACTGGCTGAGAGCCAGCGTCACCTGGGCGACTATGCCCGGGCCAAGGCGAACTACCTGAAGGTGCTCGAGTACGATCCGGGTAGCAAGCACAGCAAGGATGCCCGCAAGATTCTGCGGCAGCCGGAGATTGCCAACGCGCCGGACGCCCCTGCCGGAGCGCCGGCACCTGCGCAGCCGCTGCAGTAGCAGGCCCTCAGGACAACCCCACCCATTGCAGGTAGGCTGCCAGCAGGCGGTCGCCCCATAGCGCGCTGACGACGCCGCCGATACAGAGGAAGGTGCCCAGCGGCAGCTTGCTCTGCATCCACTTTCCCGGTTCGCGGCGCATGGCCGGAGCCGCCAGCAACGACAGCGCCGCCACGGCTCCCAGCAGGACGCCCACGCTGAGAGCCAGCATGGTGCCGGCCAGGCCCAGCCACGCCGCCAGCAGCGCCATCAGCTTCACGTCGCCCAGGCCGATGCCTTCCTGTCTGCGGACAAGCCAGTAGACCCACCGGACCAGCAGCAACATGCCTGCGGAGACGGCGATGGCGACCCCGGCGGATAGCGCCTCATGCGCAACGGAAAAGCGCATGGGCTCCACGGACTGGCTCATCAGCGCGTGGCTGTCCAGCGCGGCGCGAATCAGGGTGACGGCAAAGCCCAGTGCAATGCCGGGCAGCGTGAGCCAGTTGGGCAGCCACAGGTTTTCGGCGTCCAGCACCGCCAGGGCCACCAGCAGCCAGTAGAAAACCAGGCGGCCGGCGCTGGCCAGGACGCTTTGCGCCACCACGATGGCGGGCAGGCCGGGGTCGAATGCCGCGCTGAGGAACTGCCAGGCCTGCCAACCCCAGAGCGCGCCAACGGCCAGCTCCACCAGCGGATAACGCCAGCCGATGACGGCCCGGCAGGTGCGGCAGCGGCCCCGCAGGGCAAGCCAACTGGCCAGCGGCACATTCTCCCACCACGCGAGGGTGCGCCCGCAGCTTTGGCAGCGCGAGCGCGGTTTGACGATGCTTTCGCCCTTGGGCCATCGTGTGAGACACACGTTGAGGAAGCTGCCAAAGGCCAGTCCCAGAAGCGCCAACAGAATTGTTCCCAGAATACGAATCATGCGCGTGGTTGAGTATATGGTTGGCAGACGCGCCGTGCCCCTCGCGCGCTCGCCGCCGGCCAACTGGCCGCCGGGTTTACACTAAGGTAGATGGACGTTGCACGAGACGACGGCAGTCCTGAGCCTTCCTCTACCGCTCCGCGCGTCGCAGTTACCACCGATCCGGCGCGGGCGGCCTCTCTTTTTGAACAATCCGTGGCGATTATGGCCCGGCTGCGCGCCCCGGACGGCTGCCCCTGGGACCGCGAACAGACCTTTGACACCATCCGCAAATACACGCTGGAAGAGGCCTACGAGGTCTTCGATGCCATTGAGCGGCGGGACTTTCCGCATCTGGCCGAGGAGCTGGGCGACCTGCTGCTGCAGGTGCTCTTCTATGCGGAGATGGCGGCGAACGAGGGGCACTTCAACATTGCCGACGTGCTGGATCACCTGAATCGCAAGCTCATCCGGCGGCATCCGCATGTGTTTGGCGTGGAGGCCTCGCGCGCGGCCGGCAACCGGGCCGATGTAGACGCTGATGTGGAAGGCTCCGCGGCGGCTGTTCTGCGCAACTGGGAAGACATCAAGGCGGCCGAGAAGAAAGCGAAGAGCACTCCGGAGGCCACCTCGCGGCTGGATGCAGTGCAGCGCGCCATGCCAGCGCTGGCTGAGGCGGGCAAGCTGGGCTCCCGGGCGGCCAAGTGCGGCTTTGACTGGCCGCACTGGCGCGACCTGCTGCCCAAGCTGGCCGAAGAGACGGCTGAGTTGGAGGCCGAGGCCGTTGCGCTGGAGCAGAACCCCGGCGATGCCGCGCGGAAGCAGGCCGTGGAGGCGGAGTTGGGCGACCTGCTGTTTACGGCGGTGAACTTGAGTCGCAGGCTGGGCGTGGATGCCGAGATGGCGCTGCGCGGCTGCAATCTGCGCTTTCGCCAGCGTTTCCGGCAGATGGAGCTGGCCTCGCCGCGGCCGCTTGAAGAGCTGTCGCCGGATGAGCTGGAAGCCCTGTGGGCGCATGCCAAGCGCACGCTGGCCGCGAACAAGACGGAGCCACAGGCATGATTGTGCTGCGCAACTGCGAGGGGTTTGACGAGCTGGAGGCCTGCGTCCAGATGCAGGTGGCCACCTGGGGCTACGACGAGAGTGAAGTGGTGCCGCGCAAGGCATTTCTGGTGGCGCAGAAGATTGGCGGTCAGGTAATCGGCGCCTTCGATACGAATCTGCCCGGTGCGGACCCGCGCGGCGGGGCGGGCAGCATGGTCGGCTTTGCCATGTCGTGGCCAGGCATCAAAACCGGCGCGGGCGAGCCGAAGCCCTATCTGCACTCGCACATGCTCGCCGTCAACGAGGGCTACCGCAACCGGGGGCTTGGCGCGCAACTCAAGCTGGAACAGCGGCATGAGGCGCTCAGCCGGAATATCGGCTACATGGAGTGGACCTTTGATCCGCTGGAGATCAAGAATGCCTTCCTGAATATCGGAAAGCTGGGTGCGATCGTTCGCAGTTACCGCCCGGATTTTTATGGTGTATCCTCATCTCGCTTGCAGGGGGGATTGCCCACGGACCGCCTGCTGGCGGAGTGGTATCTGCGATCGCCGCGCGTGACGGCGCTTGTAGAGGGCCATCGGCACGCTACGTTTAAGATCGAAGAACGCATCCTGGTTCCGGCCCATACCGGCGCGTGGAAATCAGCCGAGGCCACCCGGGATCGCGCTTTGGCCATACAGTCAGAGAACCGTCGCAAGTTTCAGCAGGCATTTACCCAGGGTTTGGCAGTGCTCGGCTTCAGCCGGGACGCGGAAGGGAACGGAGTCTTCGAGCTGGGCATCCCTTCGCCGGTCGAGGTTCCATGAGGCGTTCCGCATGGACCGCAGCACGCAGAGTTCCTTCAGAAAACAGATTGAAGTCCCGGGAAAAGGCACCTTATGAGAATTGACGGAATCATCCTTCGCGAACTGCATCTTCCCCTTGTTCGCCCATTTGAGACCAGCTTTGGCGTTACCACCGAGCGGCGCATCTTGCTGGCCGAGGTCCGTTCCGAGGGTCTGGTGGGCTGGGGCGAGTGCACCGCAGGCGAGCACCCGTACTTCTCCGGCGAGTCCACTGACACCGCGTGGCAGGTAATCCTGAACGAGCTTGGTCCCATGCTTGCCGCCGAAACACCGGAGAACGGCGGCCAGTGCCCGCGCATCTTCCACAAGATTCGCGGCAACCGCATGGCCAAGGCTACGCTGGAGAATGCGATCTGGGACCTGGAGGCGCAGCGCGAAGGCATTCCGCTGGCACGGCTGCTGGGCGGAGTGCACGACGCCATCCCATGCGGCGTTTCGATCGGCATTCAGCCCTCCATCCCGCAGCTCATGGAGATCATCGAGCGGGAGCTGGCGGCGGGATACCAGCGCATCAAGCTGAAGTGCAAGCCCGGCTGGGATGTGGACGTGTTCGATGCGGTCCGCAACCGCTGGCCCGAAATTACGCTGAGCTGCGATGCCAACTCGGCCTATCGCCTGCGCGACTCGGACCACCTGGTCGGCTTTGATGCATTTGACCTGCTGATGATTGAGCAGCCGCTGTGGTACGACGACTTCTTCTACCATTCCATGCTGCAAAAACGGCTCAACACGCCCCTCTGCCTCGACGAGTCCATCCACAACCGGCGCGACGCGCTGGCGGCCATCGAGATGGAGTCGTGCAAGATCATTAACATCAAGCTGGGGCGCGTCAGTGGATTCTCAGAGGCCATTGCCGTGCACAATGCGGCCATGGAGCGCGGCGTGCCGGTGTGGTGCGGCGGCATGCTGGAATCCGGCGTCGGCCGTGCGCATAACATTGCGCTCTCCACCCTGCCGAACTTCACGCTGCCGGGCGATGTCTCCGCCTCGGCCCGCTACTGGAAAGAAGACATCATCGAGCCGGAGGTCACGGTGAACGCCCAGGGCGAGATCGTCATATCCGATGCGCCGGGCCGCGGCTACGAGGTCCGCACAGACCTGGTTGAGAAGCTCACCGTCCGCAAGGAAGCCATTCGCGCCTTCGAACTGGTGGGATAAGCCCGCGCAGTCCATGCCGGGCAGTGGATGCCGAAAAAAGGGATGCCCTGCGGGGCGTCCCTTTTTCACAGGTGCTGATGTCCCCAGCTGAAGTGCCGTCCAACGATGCCCTTGATGATCCAGTGATCGGTGGCGGCTGTGGGTCCAATGCCCACGCCAAAGTTCAGCTCCCACTTGGGCGAGACGTTCAGGTCAATCGAGGGGAAGAACTGCTGCTGCTGGTCATGCAGGCTGGCGATGTCGCGGATGCTGCCGTAGTCGGCGTAGTACTCCAGCCCGCCGGCCACCACCTTGCTGAAGTCGTAGCTGACCTTGGCGGCGGGGGCAAAGTCCAGCCCCAGGTTCACATCGGGTCCGTGCAGGGTACGCTCCAGCGCGGGATTCACGGCCAGGTACCAGCGGCCAAGCTGTTTGTCCACAATGGGCCGGATCTCCCACGTCCACGTGTCGCGGTCAAAGAAGGCGCGCTGGTAGCCGAACTCCATGGAGAGACTGGCGCCGACGGGCCAGTGCCAACTCTCCGGCACGCGTACGCGCGGGCGAATGTGGTCGCCGACCCACTGGATGCCGGTTCCGCTCTGCTCGCTGGTGAAGAAGTAGAAGCCCACCTCGGCCCAGCGGTTGATGCCCTGCGTAATCTCCACCGTCTCGTGCTCGGCGCGATAGGTGGGGTCAACGCCGTCGATAAACCGGCGCTGGCCGTCCGCGGTAAAGTTCGAGTGCAGCTCCACCATGGTGCTGCGCGGCGGTTCGGTATCGGAGCCGTACACCTGGATCTCGTAGTTTCCCTGGGCGCGAGCCACACCGGTGGCCAGTCCCATCAGCATCAGGACAGAAAGGAAGCTCTTCAATCTCACTCCTTGCGTGTGTGGGGATGCACGGGCGGCGGTTCCCGGCATGTTTCCTTGGATGCACAAACCGGCATGCGGGAAACAGCGTCTGCAGGGTGCAACCGGCCCGAGCCGAGCTTTGGGCAAGCGCGGTTTTAGCCCATGCGCCTGAGTGATATACTCACATGGTTAGGTGCGTCTCCGCGCCGGTATTTTCACCACTACTGAGGTTCCCATGTCAGGCCACTCGAAATGGGCCACAATCAAGCACAAGAAGGGCGCGCTGGACGCCAAGCGCGGCAAGATATTCACTCGCCTGATCAAGGAAATCACCATTGCCGCCAAGAGCGGCGGCGGTGACCCCGACGGCAACCCGCGCCTGCGCACAGCCATCCTGGCCGCCAAGGCTGAGAACATGCCCGCGGACAACATCAAGCGCGCCGTCCAGCGCGGCACTGGCGAGCTTGAGGGCGTGAACTACGAAGAGATCACCTTCGAGGGCTACGGCCCCGGAGGCGTCGCCATCATCGTGGAAGTGCTCACCGATAATCGCAATCGCACGGTCAGCGAGATTCGCCACGCCTTTTCCAAGAACGGCGGCAACCTCGGCGAGTCCGGTTCGGTGCGCTTCATGTTCTCCAAGAAGGGCGTCATCGCGGTGGAGAAGTCGGCGGCCACGGAAGAGCAGCTGATGGACATCGTGCTGGAGCACGGCGGCGAGGACCTGAACGACGAGGGCGACACCTGGGAGATCCTTACCGATCCCGCAGCCCATGAGGGCGTGCTCGCAGCGGTCAAGGCGGCCGGCATCCCCACAGTCATGAGCGAGGTCACCATGATCGCCTCCACCTACACCAAGCTGGAAGGTGCGGCGGCGAGCCAAATGATCCGCCTCCTTGAGGCTCTTGAAGACTTTGACGACACCCAGAACGTCTACTCGAACTTCGATATGGACGCCGAGCAGATGGAGCAGGTGGCTGGCTGATCCGTTTGCCGGCAGGCATTCCAAAGAGGGCCGCCCGGTTGTGGCGGCCTTTTTCTGGCAGATTCCCCAAATCATCCGTGAAGGGAAGAGCATTGAGCAGAAGTGTGAAGTGTTTTCTGTTGTTCCTCGCCGCGGGCGCAGCGGCCGTTGCCCAGTCCGCGCAGCCGGCCGCACAGGTTGCAGACGCCTCGAACCCGGTGGCGCAGGTTCGCCAGGCGCGCAGCTGGGAGTACGGTCCGTTCGTGAACTGGGGAAGCGGCCTTGGCAATCGCGATAACTTCCGGTTCTTCTTCACCGGCTTCCAACTCGGCAAGGTGCTCACCCCGGTTGTGCATGCGGGCCCGTTCAGCGGCCAGTTTGAGTACAGCGGCAACATCATTCCGCTGTGGCAGGCCTACACCCCGGCGCCGCACATTGAGACCTTCACCTACAAGGGAGAGCCTTTCCAGGCGCCCGTGGGCGGCGGAACCTACACAGGCGTCAGCATCACGCCGGTCATCTTTCGCTGGAACTTTCTTACCCGATCGCGGCGCATTCAGCCGTGGTTCCAGGCGGCGGGCGGTCTCATCTATACCACCCACAAGTTTCCGCCGGACGAGCTGGTTCCGCACGGCACGCCGGGTGGCACATCGGTCTTCAACTTTTCGCCGCAGGGCGGAGGCGGAATTCACTACTTCCTCCGGTCCGGGCGGTCCATTGATCTGGGCGTGAACGGTGTGCACATCTCGTCGGCCTCGCTGGGCGATCGCAACCCCGGTGTGAACGCCAGCATCCAGATTCAAGTGGGATATACCTTCTGGAAGTAGGCATGAAAGAAGCCGTCGTCGAGTGCGTCCCCAATTTCTCTGAGGGCAAAGATGCCCGGCGGGTCGAGGCCATTGTGGCCGCGATGCGCGTGGACGGGGTGCACCTGCTCGACTGGTCCATGGATCCCGATCACAACCGCTCCGTGGTGACGGTGGCGGGTGAGCCCTTGGCGGTCGTCGAGTCGGCTGTGCGCGGCGCGGGCAAGGCGGCGGAGCTGATTGACCTGACCACGCAGGAGGGCGTCCATCCGCGCATTGGCGCCGCCGACGTGATTCCGTTTGTGCCCATCTCCGGCATCAAGCTGGAGCAGTGCGTGATGCTGGCGCGGCAGGCCGGGCTGGAGATATGGCGCCGCTTCGGCGTGCCGGTCTACTTCTATGAGGCCGCGGCGGCACGGCCGGACCGCGTGAATCTGGAGGATGTCCGTCGCGGACAGTTTGAGGGGCTCCGCGATTCTGTCCGAAAAGAGGCAGCTCGCAGACCGGATCTGGGCGGTCCCGGCCTGCATCCCACCGCCGGAGCCTGCGCCGTGGGCGCGCGCAAGTTCCTTGTCGCCTACAACATCTTCTTTGATTCCTCCGACGTGGCCATGGTCCGGGCCATCGCGCGCGAGATTCGCGCCTCTGCCGGCGGGCTCAAGGGCGTGAAGGCCATGGGCGTCCTGGTGCATGACCGCGCCCAGCTCTCCATGAACATCACGGATCTGGAAGCCGCGCCGATCTCCTCCGTTTTCAGCGCGGTTTCGCGCCTGGCTCAGCGCTACAAGACCGCGCCGGTGGAGGGCGAAGTCATCGGACTGATTCCCGAGAACGCCTGCGAGCGCGATAGCGAGTGGATGCGTCAATTAACCGGGTTCGAGCCGCAGACGAAGATACTGGAGCGGCGTCTTGCAGCTCCGCTGACATGGCCCTCTGCGCTCTGACCCATGCTGCCGGAAGACGGCACAGGCCGTCCAACAAGGCAGAGGGTAAAATGGAAGTGGCAGCGCTGTGGAACGGAATGGCTGCCTCGGGATCGCGCTGGACGCTGGGAAATACATTTGTAGATTTCGGGCACGGATAGCGCAACTCCCATCGCTTGCATGGGTTAGCGATTGCAGGCAGAAATGAAACGGGCAGGGAAGACCTGCTGGCAAGATGCCCAAAGGTTTCCAGGTAAAACGCGCCCTATGGCGCTACTCTCCCGGAGGAAAGTTTTGTTGAAGAATCTGGTCAAAGTTACAGTTCCCGCGCTGTTTGTCTCCATGGCGCTTTCAGCCCCGGCGGCGCAGCTCTCCAGCGATGCGCGCGCGGCCATTCCGCGTGAGGTGCAGCAGCTTGTGGTCATTGACTACAAGGCCATGCAGAACTCCGATGTGGCCATGCAGCTGCGCGACCACGTGATGCCCCCGGATTTGAAGCAGTTTGATGATGCGCTGCGCAAGTCTGGCCTGAATGACAATCACGACGTGGATCAGCTCGCCTTTGCGCTCTATCGCCCCAGCAACAGCAGCGACCAGCTTTCCACCGTGGGCATTGCGCAGGGCCAGTTTTCCGTGGACCAGGTGATGGCCGACTTCCGCAAGAAGCGTGTGCGTCCCACCCTGGTGCGCAGCAACAAGATCTACCCCATGGGCCGCACCGGTATGGTGCTGTGCTTTGTGGATCCCTCCACCATGATCTTCGGCACCACGGAAGCCGTAAAGCAGTCGCTGGACGTGCGCGACGGCCTTGGCCAGAGCCTGCTGAGCAACGGTACCATGATGGACGCGATGCGCTCGGTGGACTACGAGCCGCTGTGGAGCATCCTTGACCAGCGCGGCACGCAGACCATGATGCGCCAGGTGCTGGGGCAGGCCGGCTCCGTCACCGACTATGATTCGGTGCGCAAGCGTCTGCAGTCCTCCTGGTACTCGATGGACTTCATGCACGGAGTCAAGTTCGACCTGACCATTGTGACCGGCGACGCCTTTGCCGCAGCCACCGTGTCGTCTCTGCTGAATGCCGCTGTGCTCTACAAAAAGATGAGCGGAACGGACGCGGAGAAGGCCGCACTGGCAGCGACGGATATCAGCTCGAATGCCGGCCAGCTTGGCATTCACTTTGCCGCATCAGACAGCCAGTTCGGCAGCCTGCTGGAGTCTCCGCTCTTCCAGAGCATGGTGCATCCGTAACAGTACGCTGAGGCCGCCGCGTCCGGGCCATTGGCCGGCGCGGCGCGGCCTCGCGATTTCGTAGCAAAGCTGCGCCCACCGTACCTAACTCCCGGATAACAGTTCGGCTTCGCGCGCCACGGTGTTATCGTTCCATCCGTATACCTGGTTGCGTCCGCACCGCTTTGCTTCGTATAGAGCCTCATCGGCCTGATGCAGCAGGTGCGTAGCGCGCTGACCGGTAACCGGCACCGTGGTGGCGCATCCGATGGAGATCGTGACCTGCCCCAGCGGACTGCCGTGATGCGGCAGTCGTAACTGCTCCATCGCGCTGCGAATCTCCTCCGCCACCTGCATCGCGCCCGCATACGAAGTGTTGGGCAGAATTACCGCGAACTCTTCGCCGCCAAAGCGCGCCACCAGGTCCGAGCAGCGCGTCGCCACCTCCCGGGTCATCCCGGCGATCTCCTTCAGGCAGTTGTCCCCTTTCAGGTGGCCATAGGTGTCGTTGTATGCCTTGAAGAAATCCACATCGATAAGCAGCGTGGAGAGCGGCTGCTTCGCGCGCTGGCAGCGGCGCCACTCCGTGGAGAGGACGTGGTCAAAGTGGCGGCGGTTGGCCAACTGCGTCAGCGAATCGGTCGCGGCAAGCGCCTCCAGCGCAAGATAAGCGCTCTGCAGATCCTGCTCCGCCTGCTTGCGGTCCTGAATATCGCGAACGATATACAGAATGCCTATCGGCGCGTGCATCACGGGATCGTGCACCAGCTTCAGGCTTGCTTCCACCCACATGTAGTTGCCATCCTGCTTGCGCACGCGGCATTCGATCGTGGCGCTCTCCACGCCACTGCGCATGAGATGAATCACCTCCTGCGCCTTGGCAAGATCGTCCGGGTGCACGAGATCCAGATTCTTCGTCCGCAGCAGTTCTTTCGGCTTCAATCCCACCATGTTCTGCGCAGCCGCTGAAACGTAACTGCGATTGCCCGCAATATCCTCCAGCATGATGATGTCCCGCGAGTTCTCCATCACCAGGTTGTGCAGTTCAACTGCCCGTAGCAACTCCCGCTTTCGTGTCTTATGCCGGTCGAGCACCGCGCTGATGCTGTACAGCGTGAACGTTCCCAGTAGCAGGTTGAGTTGCAGGACTCCAATCGGCGCCAGAGACACGCCGGACTGCATCAGCCCCGTCGGCCCCAGGCTGCGCATCGTGCAGTAAACGCTCGCAACGGAGGTGAGCAGGGCCGTGGTCGAGGCCCACACCATGCCCTGCCGCAGCAGAACGAGGATCATCAGCGGATACAGCACGATCAGCAGCGATGTGTCCACCCGCACCAGGCAGTACACCGTGACCACAGCGGCAGCCGCTACGTAGATCCAGCCTGTCCTGCTCTGCCTTGAGACGGCGAAGCCACCCAGCAGGATGCCTACACACGCCGGGGTGGTTGCGGCGATGCCCAGTCCATCGCCCACCGCCCAGGTCAGCAGGGCGCTCGCGGCACTTTCATGCAGCAGGTGGACTGCGAAGATCGAATACAGCAGCCCCGTAGCCAGCGGGGCCAGCACAAACGCCACCAGAACAAAGCGTCCCAGGTAGGCCGGGGCGGCAAAGCGCGGTAGCGCGCATGATCTTCGCCGCAGGAGCCACGCGCTCAGCATCACCTCAAACAGACGCAGCAGAGCGTGAAGAACGCCGATCTTCCAGCCTCCGGCTGTGAGCGTACCGCCCATCAGCAGCGCCGCAAATCCGGCGGCAAGATACGCAGGCCAGTTCCAGCGCGGAACCACCAGCAGATATGCCAGCAGAATGCCGTCGGCAAACTGCAACCGGTGCGGAACCGCACTCTCGGCGGGCAGGACGTGGACGAAGACCACTGCCAGCCAGACTGCCAGAAAACAGATAGCGATGCGCGCGGCAAACTGCAGTGATGCTGGGCGCGGAAGAAACCACGCCTGTTGTCTTGCTTCGGAACGTGCCTGCACAAGTCTCCTCCAACCTGCATATCGGAGGAAATGACACAAACTAGAGTGAGTTATTGCAGCCGCACACGAAGGTTTTTCGCTGCATCGTTCCATTCCGGCCCGTGTGCGTTACCGCTCGGGCGTCAGCTTCGGATGGAACTGCGTCTGGCCACCCGGCAGCAGCACAATTTCCAACTGCCCCTCCTGACGCTCGGAGAGACCCGGTCCCGTGACCTGATGCACGGTCAGCGTGCCGCCCTCGGTGTACTGCACTTTGATGGGACCCCGGCCCTGCACCTGGAAGCGGTAGTGATAGTCGCTGCCGTCAGAAAGAGCGTCCACGCCAAAGCTGGCGTTGGGATAATCCACCTCCAGCAGTTGGATGGACTTGCCGGTACGGTTTTCAACCGTGGCATCGATGCGGTAAGAATGGCATCCACTCATCAGAGCCATCGCGGCCAGTCCGCACAAGGCCGCGGCCTTGCTCACAGGTTTCATGCCTGCCCCTCGTCTTTCTCTTGTGCTGCGGCAAACTTCTTTTCCAGCCGGTCCAGTCGCTTCAACAACTCGGGCAGCCGCTGAAAGACGGTGACCGCCCGCAGCCAGACGCGGTTGTCGAAGGCCGGTGAGCCGGAGATCATCTTGCCTGCGGGCACATCGTGCGAGACGCCCGACTGCGCCGTCAGAATGACGCCATCGCCCAGCGTGCAGTGTCCGGCCACGCCCGCCTGTCCGGCCAGAATGGCGTTACTGCCCACTTCGGACGAGCCGGCCAGCCCCACCTGTGCGCAGAGCATGGTGTTCTGTCCCACGCGCGACCCATGGCCCACCTGCACCAGGTTATCCACTTTGGTTCCATCGCCAATCTCCGTCATGCCCACGGTGGCGCGGTCAATGCAGGCGTTGGCCTGGATATCCACGCGGCTGCCCACGCGCACCGGACCAGACTGCGGAATCTTCTCCCACTGCCCATCTTCGTTGCGGGCAAAGCCAAAGCCGTCGGCTCCCACAATCGCGCCGTTCTCCAGCGTGACGTGATCGCCCAGCATGCAGCCCTCGCGCACTACCGCATGCGCATGGACAAACAGATGGCTGCCCGTCTGCACGTTGGGATAGAGCACCACGTGGGGCAGCAGAGTGGCATGCGGACCCAGCCGCACACCCGCGCCGATGACCACGTAGGCTCCGATGTGCGCCCCCTCGCCGATTTCGGCGCTGGCATCGATAACGGCCGTGGGATGAATCCCCGGCGCGTAAGCCGGTGGCTGATAGAACATGCCCAGCGCCCGCGAGAAGGCCAGATAGGGGTTCTGGATACGCAGGGTGGCCGTGGGAATCTCCGGAAAATCGGGCTCGACGAGCACGGCGGCCGCAGCCGTTGTACGCGCCAGGCCGGCGTACCGGGGATTGGCCACAAAGGTGACCTCAGCCGGACCTGCCCCCTCAATTCCTTTCACACCAGTCACTTCCAGCTCCGGGTCACCCCGAAGCTCCGCCCCAAGCCGCGTTGCCAGTTCGCTCAGTTTCATCGAGGGAATTGTACCGGAATCAGCAGCGGAGCACTGTGCGGGCGTCCTACTCGGCATCTCCGGGAAACAGCTCCGGCTGCTCGGCTGCCCGGCGCGCGGCGGCTCCACGGCGATGCGTGGCGGCGCCAATCAGGCCCACCACCTGCAAGCTCTGGATGGCCTGTCGCGGCACGTAGATGCGCTGCGTGCTGGAGCGGGTGTCAGGCGGCGTCACCAGCAGTCCGGCGCCGTCCACCAGGGAGCGGTCATTGGCCGCAAGCCCCTCCAACTCCTCGCCGTCGGTCAGCGTCATGCGCAGCCACAGGCCGGCGGTGCGCGGACGCACGGCAAACCGCTTCTGCAACAGGCGCTCGGGGTTGGCGGGGTCCACCAGGGCCAGGTCGCGCACGTAGCATACCCACTTCACGGCGTCCCAGTTGATGTGGAGCACTTTACCGGTCTGGTCCAGGATCTCCAGCGCGTCTGCGTCCTGACCGAACGAGGCACCGGCGTAACCGGCTACCCAGTCGCGGGTAAACTTGCGCACAATCACGGGTTTACGCCCTGACGCCATTGCTCTGGATTGTCGCACGCCGCGCCCTGCGGAGCGAAGGCAAAAGCTGCAAATCCGGTGCAACAATTTCTAGCCATACGGCAGCAGTTGTGATAAGGTACTGCTTTGCAAGCCTTGCCGTAGTGCAGCGTAAGCGTTGCGGCATCAGGTACTTGGCCAGGGTTGGGACGGCGGAAGCAGGGAACGGAATGCCCGATTATATCTATCTTCTGGAAAACCGCCTCTCGGCGGACCAGCAAAGCGCTCTACGCCATTTGCGCGAGGTCGCCCGCGAAGCCGGCACATTGCTCTTTTTGACAGGTGATGCGGTTCGCGACCTTACCAGTGGCCATGCTGTTCGTGATATGGAAGTTGCCGTCCACACCGACGCGCTGACGCTACGCGAGAGCATTGAGAAGCTCGGCGCCAAGGTATGGGGCGAGGATGAGACGGCGCATACCCTCTATCTCTGCTTTCCCGGAACGGTCCGCGTGGACCTGATCAGCACCCACCGCCGCGAGTTTCCCAAGCCGGGCCGCCCGGTCTTCCATGCCGCTTCCATTCAGGATGATCTGCGCCGCCGCGACTTTACTGTGAACGCCATGGCCATCTCGCTGAACGAAGGATCCTATGGCCTGCTGATGGACCCGCTGAACGGCGCGGCGGATATTGAGGCGCGCACCCTGCGCCTGATCTCGAACTACGGTTTTCTGGACCAGCCCTCCCTGCTGGTACGCGCCACACGGTACCGCGCCCGCTTGGGCTGGGAGATGGATCCCCGCACCCAGATGCGCTATGAGAATGCGCGCGCCGAGGGAATCATCGAGCACATTGCCCCCATGGCCCGCAGCTATGAGCTGGAGCAGATTGGTCACGAGGCCGACGGCCTGCGCGTGCTGCACGCCCTGGATGCCGAGGGCTGGATGCAGCACCTCTTCCCGGCCTGGACTGCCAGCCGCGCTGACGAGGAAAAACTGAACGCGCTGCACGACCTGGCCGTCCAGCTGATGATACAGGGCGTGCATCCGGACATGTCCGCTGCGCAGATGCAGCTGCTCACGGCCAAGATGCCCCCCAAGGATCTGTCTGCGCTGAAGAAGCTGATGCTCCGTCCGGGCTTTGTGGAGGAGTGGAGCAGCCTGGATTTGATGGCCTCAGCCTTTGCAAAGGTGCTGCTGGCCAAGGACAACCAGACCCCCTCAGTCAGCTACAAGCTCTTTACGAGTTATGATCCCGAAGCGGTTCTGTGGCTCGGCTTCACGGCCAAGGACGCAGCCGTAAAGGAGCGCTACCGGCTCTTCCTGACGGTGTGGCCTGAGGCGCGCCAGCGCATTCCGTACGCCTTGATGCAGGAGATGCGCATCACGCCGGAGCTGGCGACCTACGCGGAGATTGTGCAGCAGCTCTTCCTGCAGCTGATCGACGGCAACCTAGGCACGCCGGAAGAGCAGCGCGCATTTCTTGAGCCTTTTTCGCCTCCGGCCCCGCCGCCGCAGGTCACCATCAAGCGGTCGCGCGCCAAGCGTGCCGAGGCCAAGCTCAAGGAGCGCTCCTTCGACGAGGAAGAAGAGGAAGAGGAGGAGCTCGGCGAGGAAGATCTCGACGATATCGGCGGCGAGGAAGAGGATCTGGACCTTGGCATCCCCAAGGAAGATCTGGAGCCCGAAGCCGCTGAAGAGGTCGAGGAAGAAGCTGGCTACGAGGAGGAAGAAGAGGCCGCTCCACGGAAGCGGGGACGCAAGGAAGCTCCGGCGCCCAAGCAGCCCAAGCCTGCTCCGCCCGCCAAGGTGGCGGCTCCCTCCAAGCCCGCCCCAGCCGCAAAGCCCGCGGCCAAGGCGCACGCAGCTCCCAAGGCTGCTGCGCATCCGCCCAAGGCTGTCCCGGCGCCTGCTGCGAAGAAGCCTGCCGCTCCACCGGCGAAGGCTCCTGCCAAGGCGGCATTCAAGCCCGCGGCAAAACCGGCAGCGAAGAAGGCTGCGGCCAAGCCCGCTCCCAAGACGCCTGCGAAAGCCGCGCCCAAGGCGCCAGCCAAGCCGCCCGTAAAGCCTGCTGCCAAGCCTGCGGCAAAGCACGCGCCAGCCAAGAAGAAGCCAGCGCCGCCGGCAAAGGCGCACAAGCCTGCAAAGCCCGCAGCCAGGAAACCGGCACATAAGCCCGGCAAGAAGCGCTGAGTGCGCAACGCCGGAATCAAGCTGGCGGAATTCAAGCAAAGACAAGAAGGGCAGTCCCGCATGCAGCGGACTGCCCTTTTAATTGTTTGTATTTTGCGGATTCCTGCCGGCGCCTGAAAGACACAACCTCCCGCTCAAGTTACGCCGCCATACCAGCGGAGCCGATGGGTCCCCTGCAACGGAGTCGTGCTTGATGCGTTCGGTCAGGAATGGTGAGGCTCGATGTTGCCGTCGAGCTTCGAGCCTCGCAGGTTCTAGTAGCGTCCGCCGCGCGAGCCGCCGCCGCCGCCCTTGCGCGCCTGATAGCAATCGCGGCAAAAGACCGGACGATCGCCACGCGGCTCAAACGGTACGGTGGTTGGCTGGCCGCATCCCGAGCAGATCACAGGCGTTCCCTGTGACGGAGCTGAACGATGGCCGGAACCGCCCCCCTGGTCGTTCTTTTTTGCCATACGGCAAGGTTTGCAGCGCTTCGGGGTTGAGTAACCGCGTTCCTGAAAAAATGCCTGATCCGCAGCGGTGAAGGTGAAGTCCTGCCCGCAGTCGCTGCACGTGAGTTGAATATCTCCAGCCATGTGTCTCCTCGTCGTGATTGTACAGCCATTCCAATATATTTCAGCAAAAGGATTTGATTTAGATTGAAAAACTTATATGCACCAGCCTTTTGCGCCACACGATGCATATTCGATATGGCGCCAGAGGAACAAGTGCCAGAGCGATTGCGGAATCATACCGTATTCTGCGTGAAATGCGCATGATTCTGCAGAGGCAGAGAACCGATAGAAGAGCATGATACCCTTATCAGCGAATTTTCCGGCGACATTGCGCCGCATCGCCAATGCGTCAGTTGGCTTCCAGAGAGGATGTCATGCACGTAAAATTCTTCAGGCTGTTCAGGACCTTCCTTGTATTTGTTTCAGCAATGGGCATGGCAACAATGGCCGCGCGTGCACAAACCGAGCATACCCAGAACACCGCGCTTGTGCTCGATCACGGCTGGCAGGTTCGCCAGATGACGCAGGCTGCGCAGGATGCCGAGAACGGCTGGATGCCCGCCACTGTGCCCGGCGACGTGCATCTCGATCTCATCGCCAACAAAAAGATTCCCGACCCCTTCTACCGCGACAACGAGGCGCGCCTGCAATGGATTCAGGATGCGGCCTGGGAGTACCGGCTTAGCTTTGAGGTCACGCCCGCGCTGCTCGCGCACGCCAACCTCGATCTCGTCTTTGACGGCCTCGACGCCGCATCCCAGGTCTATGTGAATGGCGCGCAGGTGCTCAACGCGGACAATATGTTCCGTATCTGGCGCGTCCCGGTCAAAGATCATCTGCACGCAGGCAAAAATCTCCTGCGTGTGGTCTTTCCGTCGCCCATCCAGGCCGCGCAGGCGGTTGCGGAAAAGGATCCCTGGCAGCCGCGCACCAAAACCGCTGCCAAGACCTATATTCGTAAAGCCGCGTACGAGTACGGATGGGACTGGGGACCGCGCTTTGTCACCAGCGGCATCTGGCGCCCCGTGCGGCTTGAGGCGTGGGACAAGGCGCGCATCGCCGACTTTGCCATCCACCAGCGCGACGTGAACAGGGAAGTGGCCCACCTGGATGCAGAAGTGGATGTGGACGCGTCCTCCGCCGGCCCCGTCAGCGTTGCCGTGCAGTACGGCAATAGCGGCAAGCCGGTCACGCTCACAAGCAAAGTGATGGTGCATTCCGGCCACAACATCGTCGATCTCCCCATTGAGATTCGCGAGCCGAAGCTCTGGTATCCGGCAGGCTACGGCGATCAGCCGCTCTACAACTTCACTGCGCAGCTCAGCACAGCTGCGGGCCTGAGCGACGAGCGCAGCACCAAGGCCGGCCTGCGCTCCGTGGAGCTGCGACGCCAGCTCGACAAGTGGGGCCGCTCCTTCGAGTTCGTCATTAACGGCATCCCGGTCTTTGCCAAGGGCGCGGACGTCATCCCCTTCGACAGCTTTCCCAACCGCGTAACGGAGGCCAACTACCGCCGCATCCTTCAGTCCGCGCGCGACGCCAACATGAACATGATTCGCCACTGGGGCGGCGGCTACTACGAGACCGACGAGTTCTACCAGATCTGCGACGAGCTGGGCATTATGGTCTGGCAGGACTTCATGTTCGGCAACGACTGGCAGCCCGGCACCTACGCCTTCAAGCAGAACATCGAGGCCGAGGCGGAGGACCAGGTACGCCGCCTGCGCAATCATCCCAGCATCGTGCTCTGGTGCGGCAACAACGAAACAGAAGTGGCGCTCAACTGGGGCGACCGCGCCGGCCTGCCCCTCGACGTCAAATTCCAGATGTGGCAGGACTATCTGACCGAGTTCAGCGGCATCCTCAACCGCGTGGTCGAGCGGCTGGACCCGCAGATACCTTACTGGCCCAGTTCGCCCAGCTCCGACTACGAGCCCACCAGCGCCAGCTTTGTGAGCGGCGATATGCACGACTGGAGCGTGTGGCATGGCCGTGTGCCCTTCACCGAGTACGAGAATCACCACTGGCGCTTTGTCTCGGAGTACGGCTTCCAGTCGTTTCCTGAGATGCGCACCATCCAGAGCTTTACGCTGCCGGAGGACCGCACCAGCATCTTCACGCCCGTCATGCTGGCGCACCAGAAGAACAACGAAGGCAACTCGATTATCCGAGACTACATCGCCAAGGATTATCCGCAGCCGAAGGACTTCGCGAGCTTTCTCTACGTGAGCCAGGTGCTGCAGGCCGAGGGCATCAAGATTGGCGCCGAGCACTTCCGCCGCAGCCGCCCGGAGACGATGGGCTCGCTCTTCTGGCAGTTGAATGACTGCTGGCCGGTCGCCTCGTGGTCCAGCATCGATTACTACGGCCGCTGGAAGGCTCTGCAGTACTATGCGCGCCGCTTCTACGCACCCATTCTCGTCTCTCCGCATGTGGAGGAGGGTTCGCTGCGCGTCTACATCGTCTCCGACAAGCTTGAGGCACAGCCCGCCACGCTGGTCGTCCGCATGATGGACTTCGATGGCAAGGTGCTGCTGGAGGAGAAGCACGATGTCTCCATTGCGCCGGCCACCAGCAAGGTCTATCTTGATTGGCCGCTGGTCAAGCTGGCGGACTCCGGCGGCGCGGATACATCGCGCGTCTTCGTGGTGGCGGAGCTTGTGCAGGGCAAGGACACCCTTTCGCGCAATCTTGTCTATGTGGCGCCGGTCAAGGAAGTGCATCTGAAGCCCGCGCACCTTGCGCTGGAGACGACAGGCGAGAACGGCTCGTACCACGTGCGCGTCAGTTCACCAGTGCTGGCCCGCAGCGTCTACCTGTCCTTTGGCGATCTGGATATGCAGGTCTCGGATAACTACTTTGATCTGCTGCCGGGCGAAACTCGCGACATCACCGTTACCGGCAAGGCCTCGCTGGACGAGCTCAAAGCGCAGTTGCGCGTCATCTCGCTCACGGATGCCTTTGCCCAGGATCCGCGCGCCGCAAATCTGACCGCGGTGAAGTGACAAAGCAAAGGGCCGGGGGAGAGAATCCCGCCGGCCCTCTTGCTGTTCTGCGCATGCACTCAGAACGAGAACACCGCCTGCACAAAGATGCGTCGCGACGCGGTTCCATTGGAGAATGGGCCGCCGGCAAGCGAGGTGGACTGGCCGAACTTGGTTGAGCCCACAGTGCCAATCGGCATTCCATAGTCAATATTGTTGAAGATATTCATGGCCTGCGCACTGAAGGTCAGGTTGTACTTCCGCGGGTTGGCTCCCGGGCCGAACATGCCGCGCGGTCCGCCGCCTCCGCCAAAGCCGCCGGGGCCAAAGCCGCCGCCGGGGCCACCACCCCCGGGTCCATGGCCATGCGGCCCGCCTGGAGGCGGTCCGCCTCCGGGATTCACGCTGCTCGCCACCTTGGGCCCGATGCCGAACGACCGGCTCAGGCGCAGATTCACGGCAACCGATGCGGGACTGGTCCCCATGTTCTTGGGCAGCAGCTTTTCGCCCGCCTGCGGTGTCGTGTCAAGGCATCCATAGGAGGTCTGGTAGTACTGCCGCGAGCCCGCCGTGCACAGGGATGTATTCACCAGCGCGGGGCGGTTGTTCAGGAAGCGGTCGCCTGTGAGGTCATAGCCGGAGACGATGTTGTACGGGCGGCCAGTGTGTGCAATCAGGAAGGGATTGAAGCGCACGCCCCAGGGGCCCATGTAGTTGCCCATCAGGAAGACCATGTGCCGCGACACAAAGCTGGCGCGGCCGTAGTCCTGGTCCAGATAGTAGGAGTTGGAGGCGGTTCCGCCGGCGCCGTTCGTGTTGGCAGCGGAGAGATTGTAGAAGCCCAGCAGGCTGAAGTTCGGCGTAAGACGCGCGTTTACATTCAGGATCATCTGGTTCTGCTTGTACACCGCCTCGGGGAAATACTCATTTACGATGCCCAGCGAGGGATTCGGCCGCACGCCGGTCAGTGTCGTGCTGCCGTACTCATAGGTTCCTGGCAAATACGCATTGGCATTGCGCGTCACCAGCTGATGCACGCCAAACGAGTGCAGATAGGTCACCGTCATCGTCGTGGTCTTGGTCACCTGCCGCTCCAGGCTGGTTCCAATCTGGTGAGTGTAGGGCGAGTGGAAGCCCGGCGCAATCTGCACAATCGTGCTCTCCGGCGTGGCTCCGCTGATAACAGCAGGCAGACAGCCTGAGAAGTCGATGTTGGTAAAGCTCGTGCCGTTCAGGCAGGAAGGCGAGGAGGCTGTCACCACCATCTGCCCTGAGTCCAGACCCTGCTGGGTGGCACTGAGCACATTGCCCACACCCAGCCGGTCATAGAAGATGCCATACCCAGCGCGAAGCACGGTCTTGGCGGGTTTGTTGCCCTTGGCGTCCAACGCATAGGCCATTGCCACGCGCGGAGCCCAGTCATTGTGATCGGCAATGTGATTCTGCGTCTCCCAGCGCAATCCCGCTGAGAGCGTCAACCGCGGGTTCACCTTCCAATCATCCTGGAAAAACAGTGCGCCGTCGAACACATTGGCGTCATACTTGGTTTTGCCAGCGGAGATGCTCAGGTTGGTAAGCCCGGTGCCATTGCCCGATGTGGAACTGGAACCGATGCTGCTCAGGTTCTGTCCGCTTGCCAGCGCGTTCAGCGCCGCCACATAGCCCGTCTCGTCAAAGATCAGCGTGCCGTTGCGATTGGAAAACGAAGAGCTGGCATCGCGATTATCGCGCAGCCATGCACCGAATTTGATGGCATGCGACTTTACGCTCATCGTGGTAAAGTTCTGCAACTCAAAGTGGTCCTGGTGCATGCGCGAGTAGCCGCTGGATGCGCCGCCACCCGTAAAGTCGCCACTCACAATGATCGTAGGATCCGTACTGACAGGCGTATTCGAGTTCAGGGCGCGCCGGTATTCAAAGCGCGTCTCATTGACAACGTGATCGTTGATGATCTGCGAGTCGCTCAGCTGGAACGCATGCTCCGTGGAGCGGCTCTGCACAGACTGGGTGGGCAACTGCGTTGAGCCGATATCGCCTGACTCCGCGTCATAGTAGAACTGGTAGCGCAGCGTGAGCGTGTTCTTCTCGCCCAGTTGCACGTCGAGCCGCGGAGACACCGTGATGTGATTGTGCGGATTCGCCAATGTCCCGGATACGTTCGTGGGTGAAAGGCTGTAGAGCCCCGTTGTCGGATCGAGCACTGCCGGCGTGTAGGTATACACCTGCTCGTCGTGATTATCGCGTTGCTCCACGCTCATGAAGAACGAGGTCTTCTTGTTCAATGATCCATTCACAGTTGCGTTGTACTGCACCCGATAGTAGGGCGGAACATTCGGCGTGAACGGGTTGCCGGTATTGAACGCGCTGTCGTTGCCCTGCACAAAGAACTGCCCGTGCAGCTTGTCCGTGCCGGGCTTGGTCAGGATCTCGATGCGTCCATATCCCAGCCGGTCAAACTCTGCAGAAAACGGATTCTGATTGATGCGAATCTCGCGAATCGCCGACTTGGGCGGCAACTGGCCGCCCGTGAATCCGTCAATATAAATCTGTCCGCCGTTGGGGCCGGCAGACGGTCCCGCCAATGCCGACAGCTCGTTCGAAAGCTCATCCGGATCGTCCGACAGCGCGTCCAGATCCTTGCCCTTGATGATGACCGTGTTTGCGTTGCCGCCTGCCTCCACGCTCACCGTGGGCGACTCATCGGTCACCACCACGTTCTGCTGCTCGGCCTGGATGGCCATCGCAACATCCACGCGCTTGATCTGGCCCGCGGTCAGATCGATGGTCTTCGACTGGAACGGCGCAAAGCCGTCAAAGGTGACCTGAAGAATGTAGCCACCAGGAGCCAGGCCACGTGCTTCATAGGCGCCGCTTGCATCGGCTGTCCGCGTTGTCACCTCTGTACCGGCTGAGGTCAGAATCGTAATCTTTGCGCCGGGGATCAGCGCGCCGGATGGATCCGTCACATGCCCATGCAGAGTTGCCGTGAGCGGCGAATCGTTCGCCTGCCCATGTGCGGCAACCATGAAGGCCAGGGCCAGCGCCGTCGCAATTAGAAAATGTATGAAGTGATGCAGTCTCAGGTACACGTCTCCCTCGCTTCTCTCCAATGACATGTTGTTCGAGCCTACTGGGCGCCTGCGTCCCCTTCGCCGCCCGATCCCATGCTCCAGTTCGAGAGCAGGTTCTGGCTGGCTTCAGGAGCCTGGAGCAAAGGCTCCACGCCGGTCAGCAATGTAATGGCAGTAACGTCCGTGGCCCCCTCCGTGGAGACCAGCATCACTGCATCACCCTTCTTCAAATCCGCAAGATGAATGGCAGGTGCGTTGCTCAGCACACGTTGCATCTCGCTGCCGTTCTCTGCGTGTCCCTGCATGCCTCCGGGCATTCCTCCAGGCATGCCGCCCGGGCCGGGCCAGTGCCGCGGCGCAGCGCCTGCTGCAGGGGCCGTCGGTGTTCCTCTGCCGGTCGCCGTGCTCCCCTTCAGCCGCGCGGCCAGCATCTGTGCCATCGGCTCAGGCAGAGCGCGCATCTGGGCCTCCGGCGTAATGTGGATCGTCACGTTTTTTTTGGTCTTTAAATCCTTGACGACAATATTGGAGTTCGCCGCATCCAGCGAGCTGATCGTTCCGGAGATGTTGCGAAAGCTGCCGGATACAATCTCTTCGGCCTGCATGTCCGTTCCATCTGCATTCTTCTGGCCGCGCGCGCGCAACTGGTCTCCCGCATGAATCGCGTTGATGGGAGCCGGTTGCGCCATATCGAAGCGCACTGAGGCTGGCGCGTAGCGCTTCAGCACGGTCGCGCTGGAAACATGCACATCGATGGTCTTTGTCGTGACGCCGGATCCGCTCGTCAGCACAATCAGGCCCGTCGCCGGGTCCACGCTCTTCACCAGCCCGCCCACACCTCGCAGCCGCCAGTCTTCGCGCTCCTTTTCCTGCTTCAGCAGCACATCCTCCTGCTTGATGGCGATGATCTGCGTTGCCTGTGGAACGGCGTCAGTGGAGCTTGTATCCAGCCGGACCAGCACGCGGTCGTCCGGGGCCAGGTCGCTGAACTGCAGCGGGACCGCTGCGCTCAAATCGCGCTGTCCCGGCTCAATCCGCTTCAACACCGCCGTCGCCGGAACCTGCACCTGCCGTTCGCCGTCTATGTCCGTCTTCAGTGTCAGCGTGTTGCCGCTGATGGCAGTTACAGTCCCCATCAGCCGGGCTGGCGTCTGCGCCACGCCCTGCCATGCGGCCAGTACGAGAGCAACCAAGGCAACCAACTGAATCGATCCAATCGAAACGCGCTGCATCATCCTGCCATTCATAAGTTGAATCTCCGCGTCCGGTTCAGCCCGGCTCATGGCGGTAAAGGTTATCTATTCCGGTAGACGAGTCATTGCCGCAAAAGGTTGAGCGATTGTCCCACCCTGCGCAAACTTTCTCGCGGATTTGTGCCCGGCCCACAGAAGCCCCCGCATCTACGCCACTTGCGCCGCGTTGAACCTTAAGCCAAGCTGAAGAAAAACCGGGGAAGAGAACGCTTGCCCGCTACCGCTGCAACTCTGCGCCTTCCAAAAACGTATAACTTCCAGAGGGCGTAGCGCTCACGTGCGTGAGCCTGCGGTTGTGCACCACCACAGAATCCAGGTACCACATATTGATGGCGGGCAGATCACGCGCCAGTATCTGCTGCGCCTGTACGTAATCCGTGCGGCGTTTCTGCAGATCGCTGCTCGCAGCCGCATCGTCCAGCAGTGCATCCAGTTGCGCATTGGAGTAGTGCCCGCGATTTGCGCCACGCGGCGAGAAGCGCGACGTCGCAAAAGCATAGCTGAAGATGTCCGGCTGCTCGTTGCCGCCCACCCAGCGCAGCGAGTACATCTGGAATGCTCCCCGCATCACATCCGCATAGAACGTGGCAAATTCATAGCTGCGCAGATCCAGCGCAATCCCCACAAGCGCAAGCTGCTGCTGCAGCACTGCGGCCAGGAGGCGCACATCTTCTGCCGTGCTGGTCTTCATCGACAGATGAAAGCGCACGCCATCCTTGCCGCGACGATAGCCCGCCTCATCCAGCAACTTCTCGGCCTGCGTTGGATCATACGCGTAGTGCGCCACGTCTCCGGTCCAGGCCCAGTGCGTCGGGGGCAGCAGGCTCTCGGCCATGCGCGCATGACCGCGTAGCAGCGTATCGATGATCAGTTGTCGATTCATTGCATAGGCAATCGCCTGTCGCACGCGGACATGGCTCAGTAGCGGATCGCGCATATTGAACGCAAGATACTGGATTGGCGTTCCCGGCGTGTCCTCAATCTGCAACTCCGCACGCTGCGCCAGCACCGGCAGTGCATCCATGGGCAGTGTGTTCGATGCGACATCCGCGGATCCCTTTTCCAGTTCCAGCGACTCGGTAATGGCGTCCGGCACCACGGCAAAGCGCACGCGCTCAATCTTCGGCTCAACGTGCCAGCTCGCGGTTCGCTCAATCACCACATCCTGGTCCATCTGCTGGCGGACAAACCGAAACGGCCCCGTGCCCACCGGATGCTGCCAGAACTCGCGCCCGCTGCCTTCCGGCACAATGCCAATCGCGCCCGTCGACAGATTCGTCAGCAGAAAATTGTCCGGCTGCCGCAGATGAAAGACGACCGTAAACGGGTCGCGCGCCTCAACGAACTCCACCGACGCATACGCAGCAGCCTTGGGCGAAATCACCGCTCCGCTTCGCATCGAGTCAATCGTCCACGCTACATCGCGTGCCGTCAGTGCGCGGCCGTCATGAAACCGCACTCCCTTGCGCAGATGAAAGACCAGCGTGTGCGGATCCGGCTCCTCCCAGCTCTCCGCCAATGCTGGAGTGAAGTGAAAGTTCGCATCGCGCTCCACCAGCCCGTCAAATAACAACTCATCGATGTGTTCTGACTGGCCATCGGTTCCAATGCGCGGGTCGAGATTCGCCGGGCTGCTGTCTATCAGAAACACCACCGTGCGCGGATCTCTCTGCGCCGTGCGGCATCCAGCCAGCATCAGCAGCGCCGCCAGCGCAAGCCATTTACGCATAGCTCACCTGGCCCAGAATCTCCTGCCGCGATGCGCCCGTCGCCGACGGCACATTGCCCGGCAGCCGATGCCACGTTTGCCACGCCAGCAGCGCAAAGGCCGCGGCCTCCTTGGCCTGCGCAGGCAGTCCAAAGGCCTCGCTCGCGGCCAGCTCGCAGCCCAGCGGCGCCAGCCTCTGCGCCAGCATCGCCATCAGTGTGGCATTGCGCGCGCCGCCGCCAGAGACGATGTAGTCCACGCCATGCGCCTTCATCCGCGCGTGCACAAACCGCGCATAGCCCTGCGCAATAGTCTCAGCGGTCAGAGCAGTCGCCGTCGCAAGTGCATCTTCAGCGCGGTTGCTGTGCCGTCTGCACTCAGCAAGAAACTCAAGCGCATACTCGCGGCCAAATTGTTCGCGTCCTGTAGTGCGCGGAGGCTTCGCGGCAAAGTAGGGATGACGCAGCGCCTTCTTCAGCACCGGCACAATCACGTTGCCGCGCGCAGCAGCTGCGCCATTGCGGTCAAACGGCCTGCCCAGCAACTCCTGCGCCAGCGCGTCGATCACCATATTGCCCGGCCCGGTATCAAACGCCTGCACATCCGAGGGCTTTGCCGCCGCGGGTATCGCAGTCAGGTTCGCAATGCCGCCGATGTTCTGCAGCACGCGGCCCCTCTGTGAATGTGCAAATAACACATAGTCGAGCAGCGGCACCAACGGCGCACCCTGCCCGCCGGCAAGCATATCCGCCGGCCTGAAGTTCCACACTACGGGCACACCCGTAGCCGCGGCAATTGCGCCGCCTTCGCCCAGTTGCCACGTGCAGGCAAACTCGCGCCCTGCATAGCGCATCGCGCGCGCCTGGTGATACAGCGTCTGTCCATGGCAACCAATAAGGTCCACCTGTATGCGATGACGTCGCAGCGTCTCGCTCACCGCTTCGGCATAGGCCAGCCCCAGTCGCCAGTTCAGCCGCGCCAGTTCCGCAGTGGAGATCTGCGCGGCATTCATCGCCGCAAGCACCGCGCGCCGCAGCGCCACCGGATACGGAAATCCTTCCAGCGCAAGCAACTCGAGTCGCGGCCTCTGTCGTGCAGGCACTATGCGCACAACAGCGACATCCACTCCGTCGGCCGACGTGCCGCTCATGACGCCTGCCACGTTCATTGCCTTTGCGCTCATGCTGTCTCCACCGCGGTTGTATTCCTCCCAGGCGTGTCGGTTGCGCTGGAATACTTCAATGCCTGCTCGCGAAATCGCAGCACGCGCTGTTGCAAAGCCTCATATTGTCGCGTCGTCAGCGCTGCGGGAATGCCGCTTGCAAACAACCGCGCGCGCTTCCGGCTCATCTGTTGTGCACGCGTCGTCAGCATTCTGCGAAAGGCCGAGGACCGCTCGCCCTCTGCGACCAGCGCCTCATACGCACGCAGAATCAGCTCGGGACTATGGCAAATCTCCAAGAGGTCCATGCCTGCGCGCATCGCGGCCAGCGCCGCATCCTCAATGGACATGGATTGCAGAATGCCGCCCATCTCAAGATCGTCACTGAACACAATGCCTCGATATCCAATCCGTTTCCGCAGCAGACTCGTAATCCAAAAGCGCGACACGCTCGCGGGCGTGCTCTTTGCCTGCGTCGCTGGATAAGCCGCGTGATTCACCATCACCATCGGCAGGGCATTGCGCAAAGCGCGATACGGCTCCAGGTCCTCGCGCCACAACTGCTGCCACGTGCGATCAATCGACGGCGTCTCCATATGCGAGTCCAGCCTTCCGCCGCCCAGCCCCGGAAAGTGTTTGCCGCAACCGGCAACGCCGCGGCCGGCCAGCCCTGCCAGAAACTCGCGCGCGTATGCAGTAACGCTCTCCGCTTCGGCAGCAGTGACGCGCGTTCCCATCACCTTTGCTGATTCCAGCAGAGCCAGATCCAGCACTGGCGCCAGCGTTGTGTTGAATCCAAATGCCTGCACGCCGCGCGCAATCAAATCGCCGTGTTCCCGCGCCAGCCCGGGTTTTGCCAGTTGTCGTGCAACGCGCGCCACATCCATCGCGCTGGGCATGGGCGCCAGCGCATCGCGAAGACGGTCCACTGTGCCGCCCTCCACATCCACGCAGCGAAAACTCCGCTTCGCACACAGCGCCGTAGCCTCGTGCAGCAGTGCGCGCGTCTGTTGCGCGTCGGCGATGTTGCGCTTGAAGAGAATGATGCCGCCCGGCCTCACCAGCCTCAGCCAGGCACGCTCCATCGGTGTAAGCTCCGTGCCGCTCAGGCCCACAACCAGCAGGCTGCCCACCACCCTGCGCAACGTCGCCGTCATGCCTTCTCCCTCAGTTCCTGTTGCAGTTCCTCCAGCAGATTCAAGGCCTGCAACGGCGTAAGTGCATTCACATCCACTGCTTCGATCCGGTCCACAATTCGCTGCGACAGTGGCGTAAAGATCGTCAGCTGCATCGGCTCTGGAGCGGTCTCCACCTGCACGCTCTGCCTTTCCTGCTTCTCGTGCTGGCGCAGCACATGGCGCGCACGCTCAATGACCGCATGCGGCAGTCCGGCCAGCTTGGCCACTTCAATGCCGTAGCTCTTGCTCGCGGCTCCGGGCTCAATCGAATGCAGAAACACAATGCCGTTGGCAGCTTCTTTTACGCCCACGCGCAAATTGCGCACGCGGGGCAACTTCTCGGCCAGCATGGTCAACTCATGATAGTGCGTGGCAAACAGTGCGCGCGCACCGGTCTCCGCATGCAGATACTCCACCGTGGCCCAGGCCAGGCTCAGCCCGTCAAAGGTCGCTGTACCGCGTCCCATCTCATCCAGCAGAATCAGCGACCGCTGCGTGGCTGTGTTCAGAATCGTTGCCGTCTCAGTCATCTCCACCATAAAGGTGGAGCGGCCGCGCGCCACGTTGTCGCTGGCTCCAATGCGTGTGTAGATGCGATCCACCAGCCCCAGCCGCAGGCTCTCGGCTGGAACAAAGCTGCCCATCTGCGCCATCACCACCAGCATGGCGACCTGACGCAGATAGGTGCTCTTTCCACCCATGTTCGGCCCGGTAATCAGCAGCAGGCTTGGCCCGTCCGCGCCGGCGTTCAAATACACATCGTTGGCGATGAAGCGTCCCTCGCGCGTCTCCTCCATCCACTGCTCAATCACCGGATGCCGCGCGGCCTTCGCCTCCAGTACAAGCTCCTCTGTTAATTGCGGACGCACGTAACTCCGGGCTACGGCTAGATGCGCAAAGCATGCCAGCAGGTCCGCTTCAGCCACCGTTGCGGACGAGCGCCGAATGCGTCCCGCAGCTTCCAGCACAACGCGGCGCAGTTCCGCGAAGATGCGCTTCTCAATCTCAATTGAGCGGTCGTGCGCCGTCAGAATCTTGCGTTCGTACTCCTTCAGTTCCGGGGTTGTAAAGCGCTCCGCATTCACCAGCGTTTGCTTGCGCTCATAGTCCGCCGGAGCCAGCGCCAGGTTCGCCTTCGTAATCTCGATGTAATATCCAAACACGGAGTTATAGCGAACCTTCAGCGAACCAATCCCGGTCCGCGCCCGCTCACGCTCCTCAATCGCGACAATCTGCTGGCGTCCCGTCGACGAGATAGCCCGCAGATCATCCAGCTCCGCATCCACGCCCGCGGCAATCACGCCACCGTCGGCCAGCGTCAGCGGAGGCTCCTCCACAAGTGTCGCGGCAATACGCGCCGCAATATCCTCCAGCGTGTCCAGCCGTGCGCACAGCTCGCACCATAGCGCCGCCTGCATCTGCAGCAAAGCCGTTTTCAATCCCGGCAGCCGCGCCAGGCTCATGGCCAGCGCGCGCACATCGCGTGGTCCAGCGGAGTCCAGGCTCAGCCGTGCCAACAGGCGCTCCAGATCCAGAATGCCGCCGAACGCCCGTCGCATATCTTCGCGCTTCAGCAGGTCCGCCTGTGCTTCGGCCACGGCCTCATAGCGCGCCTCCAGCGCCGTCGTATCGGCCAGCGGACGCAGAATCGTTGCTCGCAACAGCCGCTTGCCCATTGGCGTCTCGCATGCATCCAGCGTGTGGAAGAGCGTGGCCCGCTGATCCTGCCCCGCGAACAGCGGCTCTACCAGTTCCAGGTTGCGCACCGTCACCTGGTCCAGCTCCAGCGCGTTCGAGTGCTCAACAAAGCGCAGCGAATCGATATGCAGAGCATCCTTCTTCTGCGTCGTGCGTACGTAGTGCAGCACCGCGCCCGCGGCAATTGCGGCCGGCGCATGGCCCGCCAGGCCAAAGCCCTCCAGCGAGCGCACATTCAGTTGCCGCTCCACCAGCGGAACCGCAAAGTCCCGTGTCCACACCCAGTCTTCCACGCGAGTGCGGGCGGCAATCCGCTCCAGTCCCGCAGGAGGCTCACTGCCGGCGGCCAGCAGCACTTCGCTCGGACTGGCCAGCAGCAGCGCATCCACCGCCTGCTGCCGTGCTGTCTCCCCGGCAAACTCGGCCACGCGAAACTCGCCCGTCGAAACATCCAGCAGCGCCACCGCGCACACCGGGTTCTTGCCCCGCGCTTTTTCAGGAACCGCCTGGTAGAACGCCGCCAGAAAATTGTTCTGCTCCTGCCCCAGTCCCGTGTCCAGCGCCGTTCCCGGCGTCAGCACGCGCGTCACCTCGCGCCGCACTATCTTCTTGGTTAGCTTCGGGTCCTCCATCTGATCACAGATGGCGATGCGATAGCCCCGCCGCAGCAGCTGCGTCAGGTAGCCATCCACCGAGTGGTACGGCACTCCGCACATCGGTACCTGCCGCTCGCGGTCGCGCGCCGTCAGCGTCAGTTGCAGTTCGCGGCTGGCCACCACCGCATCGTCATAGAACAGCTCATAGAAATCCCCCATGCGGAAGAACAGCAGCGCATCGGGATTCTCCCGCTTGGCCGCTGACCACTGGCGCATAAAAGGCGTTAACTCCGCTGACGACTTTTCCTGAGCAGCCGCCCGCAGAGCCATGGATTGGAGGTCGTCTTGGTTCACGCTGGATTCAAGACTATCGTGGCAGGTTGCGGGTCGGGTAGTCGCACCTGTGCAAGCCATGGGAATCTACTGCCGCACATCCGTTAGGATGGTCAGGTCACCGGACATCAGGAGGGAAGATGAAGCGTTTGCTCGCCATCGCAATCACGGTTGCCATGGTTCTTGCCGTGGGTACGGTACGGTCGCGGGCAGCCGGACCTCCCCGGCTGCCGAGCGCGAAAAAGTTCGATCGCCTTGCACAGGCCGCTCTTGCGGCCATGCAGAAGCGGGCCGCTGAGCTCAGTGTCTCTGGAGTCGCCGTGGTCGCGTACGCGCCGGGCGACACCATCACTGGCTGGACATCCCGGATGCTCGTGGTAGGCCGCATGCAGGATGCCTCCACCGCCACCAGCAAAGGCAACAACCTGCTCGGCATCGCCTACGCCAAGGCCAGCGAGATGGCCGCCACCCTGCAGAACAGCGGCACCGCCCAGCGGCCACCCATGACCGGCGAGTTCGGCTGGCAGGGAGGCGTGATCGGCCGGGGCAAAACCGGCTACATCATCGTCGCCTTCAGTGGCGGCAAATCCGAGGACGACGTGCAGGTCTCCCGCGCCGGTTTGGCCATGTTGCAGCCCGCCCTCTAACTGCATCGCAAACAGTGCATACCGCCCCGTGAAACGGAGCACGACCCAACCCCGGAAGATTTGGCCGGGAAGTGATTTACATCACAGTAAGCAAGTGCGTTACCCTTTAAGGTAGAGAACGAAATGCATCTTCTCTGGCTTCGAGTTGCGGCTATCCTTTATGCGACGGCAAGTGTCGCAGTCTTCCCGGCCGTGCTCTATAACAAGGAGCGCTGGCGCAGTATCTGCGTGCATCTGGCCGGGATTGGCTTTTTCTTCCACTTTGTGTCGGTCGTCGAGATGCTCGTCCAGGCGCATCGCTGGGTGCCGGTCGGCATTCGCGATGCCGAGTCCCTGATGGGTCTCGTGGTGGCGGCGATCTTCTTCCTCGTCTGGTGGCTCTATGGAGCCATCTCCCTTGGAATCTTCGCCTTACCGATCACCTTTTTCATCATCTTCGTCCCGTCTCTGGGCTTGGAGCACTACACCTTCCCCTCCCAGGGAGTTCGTACCAGCTGGCTTGTGGCGCACATTATGGCGCTGCTGGCGGCCTATGCCGCGCTGGGATTCAGCCTGCTGGCCTCCATCCTTTATCTGGTGCAGGAGCGCCGCCTCAAGTCCAAGCTCAAGGCCACCCAGTCCGTCTGGTGGGCGCCGCTGGACTGGGTTCCGCCGCTCGACACGCTGGAGCGCATCGCGCACGGAACGCTGCTCTTCGGCTTTCCCTGCATGACGGTCGGCCTGGTTATCGGCTCGGTGCTGGTGCAGGAGACCGACCTGGGCGCGGCCTACTTCCTTGATCCCAAGGTGCTTGCCTCCTTTGCCATGTGGGCCGTCTACGTCCTGCTCTTGTTCATTCGCCGCACCGCAGGACTGCGCGGCCGCCGCGCCGCCTATCTCTCCGGAGCAGTCTTTGTGGTGATGTTGGCCGTATGGGCCGCAAACATGGTCAGCCACGTTCACAGGTTCGGTGCCCAATGAACCTGACGCTCATTGGAGTCAACCACAAGACCGCCCCCATCGAACTGCGCGAGCGCATCGCCATCTCGCGCGACGAGTTGCCCGAAGCCACCCGCGCGCTTGCCGCCGTCCCCGGCGTCTCCGAGTGCATGATCGTCTCCACCTGCAATCGGGTTGAGATGCTGGCAGCCGTCGAATCGCCGCAGACCGACCTGGCCGGCTTTCTCTTTCGTCACTTCGGGCTCGATGCCACCCTGCTCGGCCCGCACCTCTATCAGCATCAGGATCGCGAGGCCGTCCGCCACCTCTTTCGCGTCGCGGCCAGCCTCGACTCCATGGTCGTCGGCGAGCCCCAGATTCTCGGCCAGGTTAAAGAAGCCTTCGCCACCGCGCGCGCCAGCGGCACCGTTGGCGGCCAGTTGGAGCACCTGTTGCAGAGCGCCTTTGCCGCTGCCAAGCGCGTCCGCTCTGAGACCGAGATCGGTTCCAACTCCGTCTCCATCGCCTCTGTTGCCGTGGAACTCGCCCGCAAAATATTTGGTTCTCTCAACGGCCGTACAGTCTTCCTGGTCGGTGCCGGCAAGATGAGCGAACTGGCCGCGCGCCACCTTGTGCAGCAGGGCGCCGGAGCCATCCTCGTCACCAATCGCACCCAGGAACGCGCCCGCCAGCTCGCCGAGCCCTTCAACGGCAAGGTCATCCCATTCGATCAGCTCCATGAAGCCGCCGTGCAGGCCGACATCGTGATCAGCTCCACCGGCGCGCCGCACCCCATCTTCCGCCGCGAGCACGGCCAGTCGTTCATGCACCGCCGCCGTAACCGCCCCATGTTCTTCATCGACATTGCGGTGCCGCGCGACGTGGATCCCGAGGTTAACAAGCTCGACGGCATCTTTGTCTACGACATCGACGACCTGCAGCAGGTGGCCGCTGCCCACATGGCAGAGCGCAGCCGCCAGGCCGGCGACGCCGAAACCCTCATCGCCGCCGAGGTTGAGCGCTTCCACCAGCGCCGCCGCACAGTCAACGTCGCCCCCGCCATCGTCGCCCTGCAGCAGCAGGCCGAGGAGATTCGCCAGGGCGAACTGCGCCGCGCACAGGCCCGGCTCGGTCCACTTACGCCGGAGCAGGTCGCCGCCGTCGAGGCTCTTACCCGCGGCCTCGTCAACAAGTTCCTCCACCCGCCCATGCAGGCGCTCAAGCAGGCCGCGCGCGAAAACGACCCCACCCGGCTGGAAGCGCTCTGCGAGACATGGTCGTTGCCCAGCGCCAGCTTGCCCGACGACGAGCCCGGCACGGCATCCGAAGCCAGACCCGTCCCATCGCACAAACCGGAGACTCCCCACGTGAACGAAACCAGCGTTGTCGGCGGTGGCAAATGAACCTGCGCATTGGCAGTCGTGGCTCGCAGCTGGCCCTGTGGCAGGCAAACCATATTGCAGCATTGCTGCGTGGCCAGGGGCACACCGTAGAGATTGAGATCATCAAGACCACCGGCGACCGCCTGCAGGAGGTTACCTTCGCCCAGGTCGGTTCCAAGGGCATGTTCACCAAGGAGATTGAGGAGGCGCTGGCCGAGGGCCGCGTCGATCTCGCCGTGCACTCGCTCAAGGATCTGCCCACGGACCTGCCCGCGCCCTTTGAGCTTGCCGCCACGCCCCCGCGCGTCGACCCGCGCGACGTTTTCGTCTCTGTTCATTACGAGAGCCTCGCTGCGCTGCCCCAGGGCGCAAAGGTCGGCACCAGCAGCCAGCGCCGCCGCGCTCAGCTCAAGGCGCTCCGGCCCGATATCGAAGCTGTCGAGTTCCGGGGCAATGTGGACACCCGCCTGCGCAAGCTGGCCGAGGGCCAGGTCGACGCCATCCTCCTCGCCGCCGCCGGTCTCGACCGCCTCGAAAAGACGGAGTGGATTCGCGAGCGGCTGGAGCCAAAGGATTTCTGTCCCGCCGCGGGTCAGGGGTCGCTCGGCATTGAAACCCGCAAGGACGACGCCGCCACCCTGGGTGCCGTAGCCTTTCTCGACGACCCGGCCACGCGCTTTGCAATTACCGTGGAGCGGGCTGCGCTGGCCGCGCTCGGCGGCGGCTGCCAGGTGCCCATCGGCATCCATTGCCGCACCCTGGCTCACGCCAATGACGACGGAGCAGGGAAGCTGGTCGAGGTCTTCGGCGTAGTCGCCGCGCCAGACACCGGCACCGCCATCCGCGTCTACCATCAGGCCGTGCGAGCAGAGTCCGATCCCGTCACACTCGGCAAGCTCATCGCGGAGAAACTGCTCCAGGCCGGAGCGGCCGCCGTGCTCAGCGCCGCCGGAGAAGCCGCGCGGTGACCCCCGGGCCGCTTGCCGGGCGCAAAATCCTCGTCACCCGTGCGGCCCGGCAGGCAGGCAAGCTCAGTGACGGCCTCCGCACACTCGGCGCAATCCCCGTCGAGGTCCCCGTGCTGGAGATCCGCCCGCCCGCCTCGTTCGCGCCGCTGGACAGCGCTCTTCAGCAGCTCTCCCAGTACGACTGGCTCATCCTCACCAGCACCAACAGCGTCCAGGCACTTGCGCAACGTGCTGCCTTACTCAACGTAGAGTTGAAAGCCATGCAGCAAATCAAAGTCGCCGTGGTCGGCTCGGCCACGCGGGCAGAGGCGGAGAAATGCGGCCTGAAAGTTACTTTAGTCCCAGAATCATACGTGGCTGAAAGTTTGGTTGCAGCCCTTGCCCTCCAGATTTCCGGAGCCAAAGTCCTACTCATTCGCGCCGCGGTCGCCCGCGACGTCATCCCAGACGCTCTCCGCAAGGCAGGTGCCACCGTCGACGTCGTCGATGGCTATCAGAATGTCCTTCCGGAATCGACCCCCGCCCTGCTTCGCCGGGCAGTCGCCGACGGGCTCGATGCGGCTACCTTCACTAGCTCCTCCAGCGCCACGCACCTCGCCGAGGCGGCCCGTCAGGCAGGCCTGGCCTTTCCATTCGCAGGCGTCCCCGCCATCTCCATCGGGCCCATCACCAGCCAGACTCTCCGCGAACTCGGCTGGCCCCCAGCCGCAGAAGCCAATCCCTCGGACATCCCCGGCCTCATCGACGCCGTCGCAGAAATGCTCACCCGCTAGTTCGCTGACTCGCTACGATTCCCACGTCTTGTCCTTCGAACGGCACAGCTGTTCCAGGTTACAGCGGTCGCACTTCGGCTTGCGCGCGTCGCACACCTGCCGCCCATGATGGATAAGCTGGTGCGAAAAGCTGATCCAGCGCTCCTGCGGCAGCACCTTCATCAGCTCCTGCTCCACCTTCTGCGGAGTGTCACCCTTGGCCAGTCCCAGCCGCCGCGCAATGCGAAAGACGTGCGTATCCACCACCACGCCCTCGGCCTTGCCAAAGCACACGCCAAGCACCACGTTGGCCGTCTTCCGCGCCGCCCCCGGCACCGTCACCAGCTCCGCCAGCGTCTGCGGCACCTTGCCTCCAAACTCCTCGGTAATCTTCTTTGCCGCGCCCAGGATCGACTTGGCCTTGTTGCGAAAGAATCCCGTCGTCCGTACCAGCTCCTCCAACTCCGGCAGAGTGGCCTTGGCCATGGCTGTCGGAGTAGGGAAGCGCTGGAACAGCTCTGGCGTCACCATGTTCACGCGCACATCCGTACACTGCGCTGACAGTATTGTCGCTACCAGAAGCTCCCACGGCGAGCGATGGCTGAGCGCGCACTCCACATCGGGATATGCCTCGTCCAGCCCCTTCAAAATCGCCGCCACGCGCTCCGGCGCAAGGTCGCCGCGCCGTGCCAGCGCTGACTCGCCGGTCCTTGATCGAGAACTCTGATTCGCCTTCTTGGCCACTTGTTTCATCATTGGTTCTTCGCTCTCGCGTTTGGCAAATTCAGCGTCAGGCTGGGGATGTCGCTTTCCACGTCCAGCGGCACTTCAAGCGGAGGAAGCTTGGATTGAGCCTGACTGCTTTTGCCTCGGACAGCCGCATCCACGCGCACAAGATAATTGCCGGACGCAACGAAGTTGAATTGAAATGATCCGTCCGCCTGAATCTCGCCTCTCCGCAGCTCTGTCTTATCGCTCGGGTCAAGCAGGTACACCTCGCCCTCGGTCACGCTCTCGCCCGTTCCCAACATTGCTGCGGTGCCGTTAATCGAATGCAGCCCAACAGTCGGAATGCTTATATCGACGCCCGGCACATCCTGGCCCTGGGCTACATCAACAGGAGTCGCATCCTCTAGCCGGTATTTGTCACCGCTGAAGACGCACAACGCACCACCTGCCTTTGGCGTAACTTTCAGCGATTGCCTCCCGACAATGGTCGTTGGAACTATCGAAACATCGGGGAGCTTTACTTCCACGACGTAAGAGCCCGGTGGTAGCCCTGCTTTGTAATAGTGGCCACGGGCATCCGTTCCTAACGCAAGTGCAATCATCGAGTATGGTGAGCCGTCGGAACCGTGATTGTAGAGCACCAACTTTCCGCTGTCATTCTTCCGAAAGAGACGAATGGGAATGCCTATCCCCGGAGCGCTGTCGTCATAGCGAACCGTTCCTTCGATGGTGGCCCCGCGCTGCAGTGTTAAGTCAGCGACAGTTGTCTGGTCGTCTGCCACGGTAATACGCCTCAAATATTTGCTCAATGCCGGCGAAGTAAGAGAAAGTTCACCTTTGCTATGGAGTTCCGCCAGGTCGTATCCGGACACATAGCCGGCGTAGCGCGCCACAATGAAGTAGAGCCCGGGCGCCACACCTGGAATTCGATAGGCTCCATTCAGATCTGCTTCTGCGCCGTAAGAATGGGATGGTGAAACCTCACTCGGTGCCATTCCAGCGCGTTCGGGCGGCGCGCTCTGCAGATTCACCGTCGCAAAGCGGCAGGGTGTGTTTGTATCTGAACAGTAGACGTGGCCAGAAACTGCGCCGCTGTAAGCCTGTGCGGCTTGGCCGGAAATCGTTGCAGGTGCACAGAGAAGAAGGGCTGAGTTCAATGCCCAGAAGCGCAATCCACGGCGAGTGCAACGCTCCATCATCGGCTCCTTTGCAGTCTTCTCTTACAGCTTCCCCTCCAGCCACCCGCCCAGCTTCTCCACCGGCAGCCGCAACCCCAGGAAGAACTGCCCGAACAGCGCATACACCGCGCTCACTTCGTCGAAGCGCATCTCGTAGATCAGCTTCTTGAAGACCACCGGGTCCTCGGCGAACAGGTCCACGCCCCACTCCCAGTCATCCATGCCAAT
>JAJXWS010000085.1 GCA_021781495.1 Acidobacteriota bacterium
CAGGTGTTAGCATCAAATACGACAGATGCATACGAAAAAGCTGAAAATAATTCCCCTCGGCGGTCTTGGCGAATTCGGCATGAACTGCCTCGCCCTCCGCTGGGAAGACGAAATCATCGTGATCGACGCCGGGCTGATGTTCCCCGAGTCCGAGCTGCTGGGCGTGGATATTGTTGTCCCCGACATCTCCTATCTCGTTGAAAACAAGGCCCATGTTCGCGGCATCATCCTGACCCACGGCCACGAGGATCACATCGGCGGCCTGCCCTGGATTCTGAACGAGCTCAAGGTTCCGGTCTACGCGACGGAGTTTACCCTCGCCTACGTGGAGGGCAAGCTCGAAGAGCATCAGATTCTGGACGAGACCGAGCTGATCGAGATTACCCCGCGCGAGAAGTTCACCATCGGCCCCTTCACCATCGAGCCGATCCGTGTAACCCACTCGCTGGTGGACTGCGTAGCGCTGGCCATTGATACCCCGGTGGGCGTGGTCATCCACACCGGCGACTTCAAGATCGATCTCTCGCCGCTCGACGACAAGCCCTTTGACCTGCACACCTTTGCCGAGTACGGCAAGCGCGGTGTCCTGGCCCTGCTGCAGGACTCGACTAACGTGGAGCGCTCCGGCTACACCCCCAGCGAGCGGGCTGTCATTCCGCGGCTGGACGAGATCTTTGCGCGCACCAAGAAGAAGCTCTTCTTCAGTTGCTTCTCCTCGTCCATCTACCGCATCCGCATTGCCATGGAACTGGCGCGCGCGCACGGCCGCAAGGTCGCCGTCATCGGCCGGTCCATGATGGAGAGTACGGAGATTGCCCAGGATCTGGGCTACATCGACATTCCGCCCGGCCTGGTCATCAATCCCGGCCAGATGCGCGACTATACGCCCGACCAGCTCATGATCCTGATAAGCGGCACGCAGGGCGAACCGATGAGCGCCCTGAGCCGCGCCGCCGTGGATAACCACAAGCACGCCCGCATCGACGCCGGGGATACCGTTGTGCTCAGCTCGCGCATCATTCCGGGCAATGAGAAGGGTATCTTTCGCGTCATCGACCACCTCTATCGCCGCGATGCCAACGTGATCTGCGATGACGGCTCCAACGGCCTGATTCACGTCAGCGGACACGGCAGCCAGGAGGAGATGCGGCTGCTCATCAATCTGGTCCGGCCCAAGTTCTTTATTCCCGTCCACGGCGACTACCGCTACCTGCGCCACCATGCCCGGGTGGCCATGGAGACCGGCGCCGTGGAGCACGCCATTGTGATTGAAGACGGTGATGTGCTGGAACTGGACAAGAACGACGCCCGCAAGAAGGACAAGGTCACAGCCGGCCGCGTCCTGATTGACTCCGGGTCGTCCATTGACGTGGTGGAAGACCTCGTCATCCGCGACCGGCGCATCCTCTCTGAGGACGGCATCGTCCTGGCGGTGCTGGCCATCAACAAGCGCACGGGCAAGATGGAGCTGGCCCCGGAGGTCGTCTTCCGCGGCTTCGGCGGCGCGGACATCACGGAGCAGGCCCGCGAAACCGTTCTGAAGACACTGGACGAACTGAGCGGCGAGCAGCGATCGGACTACGGCATGGTCAAGGACAAGATTCGCGCGGACCTGAAGCGCCTGATCCAGAAATCGACCGGACGGCGCCCCATGATTCTGCCGGTCATCATGGAGATCTGATACCGTTTTGCGCCGCCGCCCTTTTCGCATCCCGTGCGGCAAGGGCGGCGACGCATGCACAAGCCGCTTGCAGCACCTATCCGGAGAAGCATTGTGATGAGTGCCATCTCTGAGTCCCTTGTCTCCCTCGACACCATCCGTGCCGCCGCCACCCGCATCGCCGGCATCGCCATCAAGACGCCTCTCCTCCGTGCCCCATTCGCCGGTGTCGCCGGAGACGTCTGGCTGAAGGCGGAGAGCCTGCAACCCATCGGCGCATTCAAAATCCGCGGCGCCGCCAACAAGATTCTCCAGCTCACGCCGGAAGAGATTGCCCGCGGAGTTATCACCTACTCCAGCGGCAACCACGCGCAGGGCGTGGCCTACGCCGCGCGTGCCGTCGGCGCAAAGTACGGGGTCCCCGGCGACAGGTCTTCGTCGACGGGGTGTAAAGCCGTCATCGTGATGCCGTCGAACGCACCGGCCATCAAGCGCGCCGCCACTCTGGCTCTCGGCGCGGAGGTCGTCGATGTCGGCGTAGCCTCCAGCGAGCGCCTCGCCAAAGCGGAAGAACTCGTCCGCCAGCACGGCTACGTCGTCATTCCGCCGTACGATGACGAGCAGATCATCGCCGGGCAGGCCACCTGCGGGCTTGAAATTGTGGAATCCCTGCCGGACGTGGACCTCGTCCTTGCGCCTGTCTCCGGTGGCGGCCTGCTCAGCGGCGTCGCAGCGGCCGTCAAGCAGTTACGCCCGCAGGCCAGAGTCTATGGCGTGGAGCCGGAGCTGGCGGGCGACACCGCTGAGAGCTTTCGCGCCGGGCGCATTGTGGAGTGGCCGGCCGAGCTGACCAGCCGCACCCTTGCCGACGGCCTGCGGACGCAGAGCGTCGGCCGCCGCAACTTTGCCCACATCCAGGCTTTTGTCGATGGAATTGTTACGGTGACGGAGGCGGAGATTCGCGCAGCCATGCGTGCCATCGTCGCCACTGCCCGCCTCGTTCCTGAGCCCAGCGGAGCCGTTGCCGCGGCCGCGCTCCTCTTCCACGCAGCCGAGCTGCCCCAGTATCGCAAGGCTGCGGCCGTGGTCAGCGGCGGCAATGTGGCCCCCGGTTTGCTGGCGGAAGTGCTCACGGAAGCGACGGCGTAACGTCGTTCGACTATGATTTCTCCTGTGATGAAGTCGCGTATTCTCGTCCTCGGCCTGGCCCTCATGGGTGCGGTACTGCCAGCCTCGGCTGCCAACGGGCCAGAGATCGTCAAGCCCATGGCCGGACCCCGCGCCACAGCCCTGCGCATCACCTGGCTCTACATCTCGCCCGACAAGAGCGCACAAAAGGTCTCCCGCGTTCAGATCGGCCGGGAGATGGTGGTCGCGGAAAAAAGCGGCCCCTGGATGCGCGTCTACGCCAACACGGACATTGAGGAGGAGCACTCCAGCGACCAGCCCGTCTTTGGCAATGACCAGACGCCGCCGCCCATCTCCGGCTGGATGGAAGCCAAGGGCGTCATAGTGGAGTCCACCCCTAACGGCGACCAGGTGCTGATGGGTGCGGCTGCCAATCAGGAGGCGCTGGCCAGCGATCCGCGCGGCCCCGCCAACGCGGCTCAGAGCGCGCACCTGCTGTATCGCCGGGTTGTGGAGATGTTTCCCAACTCGCCGCTGGCCGGGGAAGCCGCATGGCGCGCGGCCGATATTCTGTGGCAGCTGCAAAAGGCGGACTATGCCTCACTGCCCTCCGCCAAGGAGCGCGATCCCTACCTGCGCGACCAGATGGATGATTACAATCTGAAGCAGGTCATGAAGCAATTCCCGGGAACCCGCTGGGCCGATCTGGCCGCTTTTGACCTGCTGGACAACAAGCTCTGCGGAGACTGGCAAGGCTCGCCGAAGTGTCCTGCCAGGGAATCCGACATCTACGAAAAGTACGCGGAAGAGCATCCCAACAGCCCTCGCGCTGCCCGCGCCTTGTATGAGGCGACCTACCGGCAGGCGGTGCTGGCCGACATGTTTGGCGCCGATGGCAGCGACAAGAAACGCGAAGAGGCTATCAGCAATGCCCGCGGACTGGAGTCTCGGCTCAAGGACAAGTTTCCGCAATCGGATTACACGTGGCGGGCCGTCTCGCTCGTGTACAAACTGGACCAGAACATCCCCGTCTACGGCATTGACCGTCCGTAGGCACCTTCATTGTCAGCTTGCTTGCCGGCAACCCATAACAACTCACCGGAGGCTTCTTGAACGTTTACATTCAGTCTGTCCTTTTGGGCATCGTGGAGGGCCTGACCGAATTTTTGCCGGTCAGTTCGACGGCGCACCTTCGCATTGTGGAAGCCCTGATGCACATTCCCATGGATGACGAGTACTGGAAGATGTACACCATCGTCATCCAGGCAGGCGCGATTCTTGCCCTGCTGATGCTCTATCTGGAGCGCATCGTCGGCTTTCTGCGCACGTTTCCCGGCGGCGAAAAAGGGGATCGCAACTGGCTTACCCATCCGCTTTCGCTCACCATGATTGCGTTTGCCTGCACCTCAGCGCCCGCGCTGCTGCTGAAGAAGTGGAGCGACCGGAACCTGGGCAGCCTTACAGTGATTGCGCTGGCCCTGCTGATTGGCGGCCTGCTGATGTGGGTGATCGACGTGCGGACCAGCCGCTACGAGCCGACCACGACCCACGTGGAGGAGATGGGCCTGTGGCACTCCATCTGGATCGGGCTGTGCCAGGCAACCTCGGCCATCTTCCCGGGGGTCTCCCGCTCCATGTCCACCATTGCGGCCGGGCAGCTTGCCGGCCTGGACCGCCCGTCCGCCCTTGAGTTCAGCTTTCTGCTTTCCATCCCCACCATGCTGGCCGCCACCGGCTACGACCTGGTGAAGGAGATTCATCCCAGCAAGGCCGCCGGCGCTGCCGTTGCCGCGGCGCATGTCTCCATGAACAGCGAACGCTGGATCGTGCTCGCCATCGGGTTTGCGGTCTCGTTCATCGTGGCGCTCGGCGTGGTGGAGTGGTTCCTGCTCTGGGTCCGCAGGCACGGCTTCACTCTCTTTGCCATCTACCGCATTGCGCTGGGCGTTGCCCTGCTGCTGTGGGGCGGCAGGTACATCGGCAACTAACACGCAGGAATAGAACAACTTGGGGCGGGGGTAGACGCAAAGGTTCCCCCGCCTTGTTTTTGCCCAAAAAGCCCTCCGGCAGCGGGGATAATAAGAACTGCTCTGGGATTTCTCGTCCGCCTTGGCGGCTGCTTCGCGTCGATTGCGGCGGCCAGACAGCGGAGGCGTCCCCGTCATGAAGCCCATTCCGATTGCCCTGTCGCCAACGCGCAGCCGTGCCCTGAACGTATTTCTCGGGCTCGTGCTGTTGCTGGTCTCCGCCCTCCTTCTCCTCTCGCTCGCTACCTATCATTCGTTGGACCCGTCGTTAAACACGGCGACGGATGCTCTGCAGGCCCACATGGTGCGTAACTGGGCTGGGCTCTTCGGCGCCTATCTGAGTGATCTGCTGCTGCAGTCGCTGGGAATCTCGGTCTTCCTGCTGCCGCTTTGGCTGGGTGGCCTGGGCTGGACGTGGATGCGCTCCCGCTCCGGCGGAACAGCGTGGCTGCGGTGGAGCGGCTGCCTGCTGACGCTGATCTTTTTGCCCGCGGTCTTCGGGCTGCTTCCGTGGCATTGGCACTGGATGCACGCCGTACCCGTGGAGGGCGTAACCGGGCGGCTGGTTGCCGGCCTGCTGGTGGCCTACCTCAACACGCAGGGAGCCTGGCTGGTCGCCCTGGCGCTGGCCGGCGCCGGAGTCTACCTCGCTTCCAACATCAGCTTCTGGACCATCAAGCAGTTCGTCGAGGATCGCTGGATTCACCTGATGGCGTGGAATGACCGCTGGCAGAACTGGCGTTCCGACCGGGCAGAGCAACGCGCGGAGCGCGAAGCTGCGCGGGCAGAGCAGGAGTCTCCCGGACCGGAGCAGCGGCTCTTTACCGGCTCCATTGACAGCGCACAGGAACCGGCCGCACCGGAGGTTCCGCCGCCCAGCCGCCTGGCCTCGCTCTTCCGCCGCCGCGAGCGCGCCTTTGAGCCGGATTCGCTGGAGGACATCCCCGCCTACCAGCGCGCCGCTGCCCAGCCCGTTGCCGATGCTGCTGATGATGCACTGCCGCCCCGCCGGACCAGCATCTGGGAGCGCCCGGCCACCGAGCCCAGCGCAGCCGCACCCGTGGCCATGGCGCCGATGGCCGCCGCGACCGCTATGCCCGTCGCACCTCGGCCTGCGGAGGTCCGCTCGATTCGTCCGGCGCCCGTGCCAGTGCCCGCCCCCGCCGAAGCGCCGGAGACGGCCTCAGAGATTGCCATCCACGAGCGTGCCGATGCCGACGTGCGCAGCGTAACCGTTACCCCCAAGCATGTGAGCGGCTTCAAGCTGCCGCCCAGCACCCTGCTCAACGCCGGAGACGGCCCACAGGCGATCCGCGAGGACGAACTGCGCGAGGAAGCCCGTGTGCTGGTGGAAAAATGCGCGGAGTTCGACGTGCGCGGCCAGGTGGTGCAGATCAACCCCGGCCCCATGGTCACCACCTACGAGTTCAAGCCCGAGGCAGGCGTGAAGTACAGCCGCGTGACCGGGCTGGCCGAGGACCTGTGCCTGGCCATGCGCGCGGAGAGCATCCTGATTGAACGCATGGCCGGCAAGAGCACCGTCGGCATCCAGGTGCCCAATCACGAGCGCGAGACCATTCATCTGCGCGACGTGCTGGAATCGGAAACCTTCGCCAAGGCCAAGTCGCGGCTCACGCTGGCCATGGGCAAGGACATCAACGGCCGCATTGTCACGGCCGATCTGGCATCCATGCCGCACGTGCTGATTGCCGGATCCACCGGCTCGGGCAAGTCCGTGGCCATCAACGCCATGATCATGAGCCTGCTCTTCCGCACCACGCCCAGCCAGGTGCGGTTGATCCTGGTCGATCCCAAGCGCGTGGAACTGGGGATGTACGAGGGGATTCCGCATCTCTTCACGCCCATCATCACGGAGCCGAAGCTCGCCGCCAATGCGCTGCGCAACGCCGTGCGCGAGATGGAACGCCGACTGAAGCTGCTGGCCAGCCGCAGCGTCCGCAATATCGACCAGTACAACAAGCTGTTTGAGGGCGCGATGCCGTCGCTGTTCGACGACGGCCAGCCGGAAGAGCCCCTGCCCTACATCGTCATCATCATTGACGAGTTGGCCGACCTGATGATGCTGGACCGCGCCAACGTGGAAGAATCCATTACGCGCCTGGCCCAGATGGCCCGCGCCGTCGGGATTCACCTGGTGCTGGCCACGCAGCGCCCCAGCGTCGATGTAATCACCGGCCTCATCAAGGCCAACGTTCCCACTCGCATCAGTTTCCGGCTGGCCACCAAGGTGGACTCGCGCACCATCCTCGACACCAACGGCGCCGAGGCCCTGCTGGGCCGTGGCGACATGCTTTTCCTGCCTCCGGGAACCAGCCGCCTGATGCGCCTGCACGCCCCTTACGTAAGCGAGAAGGAGACCGCCGCGGTGGTCGGCTTCTGGAAGGAGCAGGGAGCCGCCGAGTACGTGGAGGGATTCCTGGAGTCGCCTCGCGATGAGCGCTCCAACGTGGAAGGCTCCAATGATAATCCGGACGAGAACGACCCGCTGTTTGACGATGCGGTGCGGCTGGTATTTGAATTCGGCAAGGCCTCCACTTCCCTGCTGCAGCGCAGGCTGCGCATCGGCTACGGCCGCGCCGCGCACCTGATTGACCTGATGGAGCGCGACGGCCTTGTGGGCCCCGCGGACGGCTCACGCCCCCGCGAACTGTTGAAGGCGCCGGGCTGGCTGCACGAGGTGGGCGTCTCGGACGAGTAATCTGGCAGCTTGCATCGCCTGGGAGGATAGACTCGGATGCTCGGCATTGGCGATAAACGCGAGCTGCCTGTTGTGCTGCTGATTGACGACGACCTGGTAAGCCGCGAGGTCATTGCCACGCTGCTCACGCTCGACGGATACACCGTGCACACCGCGCCGGACGGCGAGGCAGCTCTGCGCATGCTTGCTGCGGGCCTGTGCGCCCCACAGCTGGTGCTGATGGACGCCCAGATGACCGGCCTGAGCGGACTGGCGCTGATGCAGCAGCTTCGCAACTCCTGCGCCGCCAGCATCTATGCCATAAGCGGCAGTGACGTTGCCCCTGATCTGAAGGCCACGGCAGACGGCTTTCTGCTGAAGCCCTTCAGCCTGGAGGCGCTGAACCAGCTGATGCAAAAGCAGGCGCCACCCGCCCAGACCGTCCCCCAGGCCATACCCGTGGTCAACCCGGAGACGCTGGCGCAGTTTCGCCAGCTAATGCCGGAGCCGATGGTGCGCGAGATCTATGCAGCGGTCGTCGGAGACCTGCAAAAGCGCGCCTCCGCTCTGGAAGCGGCCATCTCCAGCGGCAATGCGGTCGAGGTCCGCCGGATTGGGCACGCCGTCAAGGGCGGATGCAGCATGGCAGGGGCCGCGCAGGCTGCCCACCTGGGCGCTCTGATTGAGGCGGAAAGTGACCAACTAAATAACTCCCGGTCTCTGCTGCGCGAATTAGCTTCAGCGACCCTTGACCTGCAGCGTATGCTTGAACAAGAATTTTCGGCATAAGTCAGCAAGAGCGTGACTTAAGTGAACCGGTAAGTCGGTGTAGCGCCCGTTCAGCCGCTTCTTTTCCTCGCGCCGCCGCGTACCTTTAGACGAATGGAGGCGAACCTCTCCCGTGGACCAACCCATACGCATTGTGCTGGCAGACGATCATCCTGTGGTACGCATCGGCGTGCGCAACATGCTTACGCTCCAGGATGGTTTTTCCGTGGTGGGTGAAGCCGATGACGGCGACAGCGCCATCACGCAGACCTTGGACCTGCTGCCCGACATCCTGCTGCTCGATGTACAGATGCCGCGCCTGCCCGGTCTTGAGGCGATGCGCGCCATCATGAAGGGCTCGCCCACAGTAAAGATTCTACTGCTGACCTCGACCATCTCGACGCAGCAGATTATTGAAGCACTCCACATTGGCGCGCGCGGCATTGTTATGAAAGACGCGCTGGCGAATCATCTGAAGGCGGCCATCCAGGTGGTGTGCTCCGGGGATTACTGGATTGGCGGCAAGCGCGTCGTCAACCTCATGTCGGCACTGCACGACCTGATGCAGCAGGCCGCGCCGAAGAACCGCAATACCTACGGCCTGACACACCGCGAACTGGAAGTGGTCGGGTGCATCGTGGAAGGATGCAGCAACCGCGATATCGCCAAGCAGTTCAGCCTGAGTGAAGAGACGGTCAAACGGCATCTCTCCAACATCTTCGACAAGACCGGCGTCTCCACGCGGCTGGAACTGGCTCTGTTCGCCATCGCGCATCACCTTGTAACGCCCGCTTAACCGGCGCGCCGCAACCGAAGCCGCCGTATCTGCATCTCTAACTCGGTACGCTGCCGGGCATTGCTGTGGCTGCATGCTGCTGGTTTCTGCGCGGCAGATGGCCGCCACGCAGAAACGCAGGTCTGCCGCCAGCCAATCGACGGAAGCCACAAGGAACACGAACCATGAAGATTGCATTTCTCGGCTTGGGCAAGATGGGCTCTCCCATGGCACGGCGGCTGCTCGCCGCTGGGCATGATGTAACGGTCTGGAACCGTTCGCGGGAACGCACGGATGCGCTGGCTGCCTACGGGGCATCGGTAGCCGCCACGCCAGCGGACGCAGTGCGCGAGGCGGAGGCGGTTCTGAGCATGCTCTTCGACGATTCGGCGCACGAAGAGGTCTTCTTCGGCTCCGGCGGTGTGCTGGACGCGCTCCGCCCCGGCACACTCCATATTGCACTCAGCACCATCAGCGTCGCGCTCAGCGAACGCCTTGCCACCGAACACGCCCGCCGCCATCAGCCGTTTGTGGCCGCGCCCGTATTTGGCCGCCCCAATGTGGCCGAGGACGGCCGCCTGTGGATCGTGGTGGCAGGAGAGGACGCCGCGGTTGAACGGGCCCGCCCGTTGCTGGAGCCGCTTTCGCGCGGCATCTCCGTGGTGGGCAATGAGCCGCGCCAGGCGCATGCTCTGAAACTCGGCGGCAACTTCCTCATTAGCGCCATGATCCACTCGCTGGGCGAGGCGTTTGTTTACTCTGAGTCGCAGGGCATTGCGCCTGAAGCGTTTCTGGAGGCGGTCAACAGCGCTCTCTTCCAGTCGCCGTTTTATGCGGCCTATGGCAAGGTGATGCTGCATCCGCCGGAGCAGCCGGGCGCGACCATCGAACTGGGGGCGAAGGATCTGCGCCTGCTGCGCGAAGCGGCTGCAAGCCGCAACACCCACCTGAGCCTGGCAGACAATCTGGCAGAGGTCTTTGCGGCGGCGCAGCAGGCAGGGCTGGGCCAGGAGGACTGGGCCGTCGGCCAGTACCGCATGGCGCAGAAGCGGGCCTCCGCCCGATAGATGCAGATCGCTCGCAGTGGATGCAGTGTGGCTGGGGTCACGCGCATCTGGGCAAAGGTTGGTTAGGATAGGTCCATGGGTCTTCAAGGAAAGCTCGTGTTTATCACCGGGGCCAGCTCAGGCATTGGAGCGGCCACTGCCCTGTCCTTTGCGGCGGAAGGGGCTCGCCTGCTTCTGGCTGCACGCCGCGTGGCCAAGCTCACCCAGGTGGCAGACAAGGCCATGGAGCGCGGCGCCGCGGCCGTTCACTCCATCCAGCTCGACGTGCGGGATCACCGCGCAGTGCAACAGGCAATCGATGACCTGCCCGAAGAGTGGGCGGCGATTGACATCCTGGTGAACAATGCGGGGCTGAGCCGGGGTCTCGAAAAGCTCTATGTCGGCAATATCAACGACTGGGAAGAGATGATCGACACCAACATCAAGGGCCTGCTTTACGTGACGCGCGCCGTCGTGCCGGGAATGGTGGTTCGCGGCCACGGTCACGTCATTAATCTGGGCTCAACCGCCGGCGATATCACCTATCCCAACGGCGCCGTCTACTGCGGCACCAAGGCCGCCGAGCGCGCCATCAACGATGGCCTGCGCCAGGACCTGCTGGGCACGCCCGTGCGAGTGACGACCGTGGACCCCGGCATGGTGGAGACGGACTTCAGCCTGGTGCGCTTCCGCGGAGATGCCGAACGCGCGGCCAAGGTCTACAAGGGCGTAAAGCCCCTGACGGGAGAGGATGTTGCGGATGTGATTGTATGGGCCGCAAGCCGCCCGGCACACGTTAACATTGCACGCGTGCTGCTGACGCCGGTTCAGCAGGCAAACTCGCTGCTGTTCTCGCGCAATGAGTAAACGGCGGCAATCCACACCGGCGCTTTCGGGCTGGCCGGCCTGCTATCCCAGGTTCTGGATCTGCGCTTCGATCTGGGCCAAGGCGGCTTCCAGGGCGGCGCGACGAGCCGGACTTGAGGTCCGCTGAGAGAGGATGTTCTCTCGCTGCAGGCTCAGGGCCTGCTTCTGACGCGCCCGGCCGGTACGCTCCTGCTCCGCAAGCCGTTTTGCTTCCTCGCTTTGGAACTCTTTGCCGGACGTGACCTCCGGCTGCTGCGAGGCATTTGCCATTTGCTCCTCCACGGATTTACTTTCCCAACCACGAGCCATGTCTCTATTTTACGAGGGCTTTCCGGCTATGCGTCCCGCACAATGACGAGAACGCCTCTCGAAACCAGGAGAACTCCCCATGCATGTCTGGCAGATTTCCGCATTTGGCATTGATTCTTTGGAGTTTGCAGAGCGCCCCACGCCGGAGCCCGGCCCCGGCGAAGTTTTGCTCAAAATTCATGCGGTCTCGTACAACTACCGGGACCTGCTCATGGTCAAGGGGTTCTACAACCCCAAACTCCTGCTGCCGCGCATCCCGTGCTCAGACGGCGCCGGCGAGGTTGTTGCTGTTGGGCCGGGCGTGGCGACGTGGAAGCCCGGCGACCGTGCCGCGGGAATCTTTATGCAGAACTGGCTGGACGGCGCCGCCACTCCGGCCAGGGTGAAGGGCGCCCTGGGCGGCGACATCGACGGCATGCTGGCCGAGTACGTGCTGCTGAAGGAATCCGGCCTCGTTGCCATTCCCGGTCACCTGAGCTACGAGGAGGCGGCTACCCTGCCCTGTGCGGCCGTCACCGCCTGGAACGCGCTGGCCGCGGCGGAGCTGAAGCCGGGCGCCACGGTCCTGATCCAGGGAACGGGCGGCGTCTCCCTCTTTGCGCTGCAGTTTGCGCGGCTGATGGGAGCACGGGTGCTGGGCACATCCGGCAGCGACGAAAAGCTGGAGCGGGCCCGCGCGCTGGGCCTGGACGCCGGCGTGAACTACCACCAGCGTCCCGACTGGGACCACTGGGCGCTGGAGCAGACCGGCGGCGAGGGCGTTGACCTGGTGGTGGAGGTGGGCGGCATCGGCACACTGCCCCGTTCGCTGCAAGCGATCCGCATGGGTGGAACCATTGCCCAGATCGGGGTGCTCTCCGGGCCGGCGGACCCGCTGCCCTTGCCCCTCATCCTGCACAAACAGGCGCGCATCCGGGGCATCTATGTGGGCTCGCGCCACGACTTTGAGCAGATGAACCGGGCCGTTACCCTCGCCCGGCTGAGTCCCGTGCTGGAGAGCTCTCCCTGGTCGCAGGCGCGCGAAGTGCTGAAGCGCATGGAACAAGCCAGCCACTTCGGCAAGCTGGTTCTCACCGTGCAATCCTGAACCCGCGCCGGCCTGGACCCATAAGTGCCCGGCAGTCGCGTGCCTGAACCGATGCGCACGAGCGGCGCCAGAGCAGCCCTCTCGCACGCATCGGTTCGCGGCCCGTGGCTATGCGCTGCGCAGTTGCATGGCAGGAGTGGGCGCGGCGACCGACGCCGGGTTCCGACGCACCCGCAGATTATCCACGGCGTACTCCAGGTAGCGCGCTTCAAAGTGCGGCGTCTGCCCCATGAACCGGCAGGTCGCCACCACCTGGTCCACGATGAATCGCGGCTGGTAGGCCGCAAAGTCCATCCCTTTCTCGCGCCGCACCCGATGCACAATCGCCTCAAAGATCTCGTCGGTCAGCAGCAGCCCCTGCCGCTCGCACTCCCGCTCAAAGATGCGGCGATAGTTCTCAAGCGACGGGCTGCCGATCTCGATCTTGTATGGA
>JAJXWS010000184.1 GCA_021781495.1 Acidobacteriota bacterium
GGGCGCGGTGAAAATGCTGGCAATGCGTTGACCTTGCGTCAGACTCGACTCGACTTCTGCGGATTGAACCTGAGAGTCGCCCATGCGTGTGCCTTTCTTCTACGAGCTGCGGTTTGAGTTGCGCGGTATACCTCAGGGGGCTCCGCTGCAACATTCAGATAGGGCCCTATACGCGATGTACGCGCGGAAGAATGCGTTCGGCAGCGATTGTACCGCCGGATGGGCGAACACAGAAATGGGAATCGTGAGAATGTCAGAACAACAGGGCTACTCCCCGGCCGTGTCCTCTTCGGAACCGGTCGTGGAGCCGCCGACAGCAGATACGGGCGTTGCCACCGGATGGCGATGCTTCGACTGGATGCTTCGCGGAGCCGCGTAACTCTTGTAGACAGTAATGTGGAAGCAGGCCTGTTGAAACTCTTCTTCCACGTCCAGCTTGCCCTGGTTTTGCAGGGCGAGCAGACGGCTGCGCATCCAATAGACCTCACGCACGCTCAGCCCGCCCTTCGCAATGTCAACGGTTGCACCGGTGACGTGCGGACTTACGATGTCGCCTTCGGCGGCTGCGGCATTGCCGTTTACGCCGATCAGGCGCTTCTGATAGTCCACCGTGCGCACGGCTGAACTCACTTCGATGGGACGATGAAACTGCGTCGCATGGGCGCGCGCAATTTCAGTCAGGAACCGCGCGGTCCAGGGGCGGCAATAGCGCCGGTCCGCGGGAAGATTCTCGTTGATGGTCAGTGCGCTGGAGGTTGGCACCGGCACCAGCATGCCGCGCGCGATGCGATCGCGCAGATCTTCGTCGTTTTCAATTCGCTCGAGATGATCGGCGTCGGTCTTCTCATTTTGCCGCACCAGCGAAGCCATTGAGCCGCGTAACGGTGCGATGGGAGTCACCCGGGTTCCGCGCAGGGCGACCTCAGACAACGCGGATGGCGCATCGCTTTCGATCCTGTTTGTCTCGGAGGCCACCGAGTCTGGCTCAGTTTCGGGTTCGGGGGCCTCATCCGCATGCGTCTTCGAGGTGAGAGCGCCAGATGGATCGGTTGCCGCTTGCATGCCGGGCGTTGTTGGATCGATGGCGCGATCCGCGCCGGTCTCTGGCGCGCTTTTCAGACGAGCAGACCGGGCCGGTGCGGCTGGCGGCGCATTGTCCGGCGCAGCCGGACGCGGTGCATCGGCGCTGGAAGCGGGCTTAGGATGTCGAGCAGTTGCCGTGCGCACGGAGCTGCGCTGACCCGCCTTGTGCTTTGCATGCCGCGATGCAGGAAGGGCTCGGGGAGCATGAGACGCCTTGCGATGCGCACGAGGATGCGCAGTTGTGCGGCCGGCGGCGGGCGTTGCAGCGTGGTGCGGCCTGCTCCTGTGCCTCTGCGTGGCACTGGCGCCAGCAACGGTGAGCATAGCGAAAAGAATAAGAATGAATGCGGTCCGCGCCATGGGGAGCACGCGGAGAATCGAGAGCACCATTAGTGTAAGACGCTCCTTCAATGATTTCGAGTGCCTAAAGTGGTTCCTGGTTGTCTGATAACGCGCAGTGAACCAAGCAGTGCGGCCATTCAATCGTTCAATTGTGTAGAATTGCCGGCGCATGCGAACGCTGGCAAACCGGGAGTCACAGTGAGACGAAGTGGATGGGTGTGGGCCGCGGTCTCCGTGCTGCTGGTTGTGCAATGTGCGCAGATGGCCTTCGTCGTGCATCGCGAATCGCTTACCTTCGACGAAGGCGATCACACGTTCGCCGGTTACATGATGTGGCACGCAGGCGACTATGGCCTGAACCCCGAGCATCCTCCTCTGGTCAAACTGCTGGCGACAATTCCTGTGCTGGGACGCAATCTGTGGGTTCCGCCGCTTCAAGACAGGCAATTCAAAGCCGAAGCGTATCTCGACGGCCGCGACTGGCTGACACGCAATGACGGCTCAAGTCAGCACCTGGTCTTCGAGATGCGCATGGCTGCGGGAGTGCTGGCTCTGGCTCTTGGCCTCGTCGTGTTCTTCGCGGCGCGGGAGTGGTTCGGAGAGACCGCTGCCCTCATCGCTCTCGTCGTTCTCGTCTTTGAGCCGAACGTTGCAGGCCACTCGGCGCTGGTGACGACCGACGTCGGCGTGACGTTGTTCTTCCTCGCGAGCATCTACGCCTTCTACCGCTATGTGAAGCGGCCAAACGCAGCACGCCTTGCGATTGCAGGCATCGTCGCCGGTTTGCTGCTGGCGACGAAGCACTCCGGGATTCTCTTTGCGCCGATGCTGGTCTTGCTGATCTTGTGGGAAATTCTGACATCGCAAAGGGGGCAGCGCGGACGCACAGCTCTGCGGCTTGCCGGCGCGTTTGCGGCGATTGTGCTGATTGGCGTGGCCGTCTTGTGGGCATTCTACGGCTTCCGCTTCGCGGCGCGGCCGCCGGGCTTGAAGTTCCCGACGGTCGCCGAATACTCCGAGCCTCTCAGTCATTTCGATCAATCCGTGATGAGCGGGTTTGCCCGGCTCCACCTGCTGCCCGAGTCGTATCTGATCGGGCTGGTGGATGTGAAGCGCATGGCGCAGTTCTATCCGACCTTCGTACTGGGGCATCAACTCGCGCACGGCGTGTGGTGGTACTTTCCCCTTGTCATCCTCATCAAGTCGACGCTGGGAATGCTGACGCTGGTGCTGCTCTCGTGCTTTGCCATCGTCACTGGCCGGCTGCGCAAGCCGCGCGAGATTGCCTTCCTTGCGATTCCCTGGGCGGTCTATCTGGGGGTAGCGATG
>JAJXWS010000012.1 GCA_021781495.1 Acidobacteriota bacterium
CGTTCCATCGTAAAAGTAATTCCCACTGAGAGAGGAAATCTCGACCGCATACACCGCCGTCACGTTTGCCGCTGACACATAAGAAGGTAGAGCATATCCACTCCACGTTCCCGCAGAAGACGAGCCTTCCGTGGCGCAGTTGATTGCTTCATAGGGCGGTAAGCCAGTACAGGTGTTGGCTGACGCAAACACGCCAGAGCTTCCATTTCCAACTGCTGGATAATTGGCACTCGTCACGCTGGGCGTAAACGTCGTCGCTGGAATGAAGACATACTGGCCTGAGATGGGCGGCGTTAGTGTTGTGCCAAATGCTCCAATCACATGTAGTTGAAGCTCATTCGTAGCAGGCGAGTTCGGCGTCACGGTAATGCTGGCGTCCCCGACAACGGATACGGCAGGGCCGGTCATGGTGTTGAGGCTGGTGAGCGCCGATGGCATCTCCACGCTCACATTGCTCCCACTTACCTTCCATGTGCCGAGCGTGTAGCCAGAGTCCGCAGCGGGCGTCGTGCCATTAAAGTTGGGGGAGGTCACCAGTGTTCCGTTGACGCTGATCGTGGCGGCCGAGGTGGCAAAGCAGTCTGCCAGTGAGCACGGCACCCACTGGCCGAGGGAAGCATTGAAGGCATACAGCAGGATCGGCTGCGGCGAGGAACTAAGCGCGAACGAGGCGTAGGTGCTCGCCACCGGCGTCGCCTGGTTGGTGGTCGTGTTCCATTGATACAGCCCCAGCGGCGTCGGGTTCAAACCCACGATGCCCTGGGCAGACACACCCAGGGCACCCATGAGAAGAAGCGAGACTGCGAGGATGTTCCAGAGTTTGCGCATCGTCTTATTGGCAGCTGTAGCTGAAGGAGTACGCGGTCGCGGCGGTCAGTGCCGTGGCCGTCGCCGGCACCGTCACCACGAAGCCGGCAGAAGCGGAACCGGAGTAGGTCACCGTCCCTACCGTGTAGGCATTGGCACCCACGCTCGCGATCGTGCAGGTAGGCTGGTGATTAAAGCCGGTCGACGTGGTGCCGCTGGGATAGGTCAGCGTGAAGATCGTGGCCGAGGCCGTCGGCGTCGTGCCGGCCGTCAGCGTGACTGTGCCGGTTGCGCCATTGCCCGCGATCGCCGGGCCCGTCGGCGAGGTGCCGGCGCCCGTGCTCAGCGCGGCCACCGGGGTCCCGCCGCCGTTCGCGAAGTAGTTGGTGCCGTTCCAGGCGTAGTACGTCCACGGGCTGGTGGTCGTGTCCACAACCTGCACACCGGAGGCCCCCTTGAGGTTGTGGATCAGCTTGCCCACCGTCTGGGAGCCGGGCAGGCCGGCGACCAGGTTGTAGAAGAAGCGGTCGATGCCCACCACGCCCACCAGGCCGCCCTGCGCCAGCGTGCCCACCGCATCCTGGAGGCCCGCAGTGCCGCTCATCACGGTGAAGCTGGTGTGACTGTTGGCCGGCGAAGCTGAAAAGCCGCAGGACCCCGAGGCGCGCGAGATCGACGTCGGCGTCACGATTTCCGAGTTCGACGGGTTCGCGTCCTGAATGAAGATCGGGTAGTACCCGAAGGTTCCCCCAGTCCCGAACACGAAGTAGGGCGGGACGGCATTCGCCAGAGGGAAGCTCTGGCAGTTGTTGGTCTGCGCAAAGGTGAACTGATTCGCACCCTGCGACTGGATCGACCAGTTATTGAACTGCTCCGCCCAGACGATGCCGGGCGGGACGGTCCCCTGTGCCGAGGCGGTCAGACTCGCCATGGCTGCCAGGCAAACAAAGACCAGAGTTACGAGACTCGCGTAAAACTTGCGCATGGTAGATCTCCTGCGGACGCCGTCCCGGCGCCCGCGGCTGAAGGTTGAGTCGCTGCAGCGCGCGTGCGCAGCAGGCCGCGGCGAAACATTTACGGGTGATGCACGTGGATGTCCGCCGAGACGGTTCCCATCGTCGTGCAGTTATACGTGCAGGTCACCTGATAGGCGATGCTGGTCGTCGTCTTGCTTGTCACAGTCGCCAGCAGCCAGGCGCCCCCTGAGCTGGTCATCTGGATGAACGCCTCATATCCCGTGTCCGGCTGCGAAATCGTCTGTGTCGCCGAGCACCCGGCGTCCGTCGAGGTCGCAGGCGTGCAGGCCGTCTGGTTCAGGTAGTAGGTATCCGTGCCCATGCTCGCGCACGGCGCGGTTGAGCCATTGATGCCGCCGGTGGTCCCATCCCAGCAGGCGAACTGCCCGCCCGTGCCGCCCGCCGCGGTCATTACCACATAGGGGTCGGTGTTAATTGTCGTGTTGCTCGGGTAGGCGTTAACGTCGAGCACCGTGCGGCTCACGTTGGGCGAAACGTCGGTCACATTCACCGCGGTCAGGCCGGTGCCCGCGCCCACCGCCAGATAGGACTGCTGTGGCAACGCGGAGCCAGCTGTTTTCCCGGTCGTCACGTACTGGTAATACGTGTTGACGCTGGGGCCGCCGGTGACAATCGAGTAGGGAATCGTCGCCGAGTCGACGTATGCCGTCCCGTTGCCCAGGAGCACATGATTCAGCGGCGCGAGGCCGTTGTAAAGATACCCGGTCGCCGCGCTGATCTCGCCCGCCGTGCCGGTGCCTTCGACATCGACGCCCCAGGCGGGCAGAGCTGTCCCGACGCCGAGCATGCCGACGTTGGAAAGGTTGTACCCGGTCAGCGAGAGCGGCCCGGAGATCGATTGAGCGTTGTGATTGTAGGGCTGGGTGAGGAGCGGCACGGGATAAGTCACGCGACCGTTGTAGAGCGGCAGGCCGTTCGATAGGTTGTAGGTCGAGCCTGGGCCCAGCAGTTGCCACTGCTGCGGAAAGCCGGAGATGATATTGCCGCTCGGCGTGCTCAGCGTGGCGTTGTAGCCCGCGATCGGCCAGGCCGCGTCGTTGGCCACCGCGATGCACACGGTGTTGTTCTGGATCGGAGGCACCCGGCCCGTCGTCGCGATCGGCACCGACTGCGTGAAGCTGGCCGTCGTCGACGTCGTCTGGCCCTGGTAGGTTTCGCCGCCCACCGTCGTGCCCACATAGACGTCCATCCCGACCGCGTTCGACGGCGCGCCGGCCACCGGGGGCGAGATGACAATCGAGCCGCTCGAGGTCAGCTGGATCGCCGCCTCCACGCTGGGCAGCGTCTCGTGCCCGTAGCTGTCGTACCAGGTGATCTTGACGTAGTAATTTCCCAGCAGCATTGTGCCCGAGTTGTAGACCGCCGCGGTCACAGGCGCGCTGAGGGGGTTGGCTGTGCCCACAACCTGGCCGTTGGCGTCGGTCGCGCAATTGGCGCCGGCCACCACCACCGAGGTGCCGCCCACAAACATCACCTGGGTCGGCTGCAGGAGTAGCGAGTAGTTGCGCGCGGGCATGCCGTTGGCCCCGGAGATCGTCCCGGTGAGCGCGACATAGGGCGCGGTGAATTGCGCGTCGGCCAGGGCGCAGCAGAGGCCCAGCAGCGCCACGCCCCACCTCGCCAGACCCGTCGCCATCTTGCGCATGCTCATCTCCATCGCCCGTCCTTCGACGCTTCCGCGCATTCGCTTCCGCAGCTCTTCATGCGGCCCGTCACGGCCGACTCATCGAGCCGTCGCCGGTAGACCGCATCCTCGCCCAGCAGCGGCCGGTGGCAGACGCCGCAGCGCCGCATCTCCGTCTCCGCGTAGCCTGGCGAGCCGCCGGCCGCGCGATCCAGCCGGCAAAGAAACTTCGCATCCCGCCGCCGCAGCCAGACTGCGCTCTCCGTAAACGTCAGCCCCGGGATCCGCCGTTCCGCTGCCCATGCCGGCATCGGGATGGCATCGAGGTCCACCCGGGCAATCCACCGCCGCTGCGCTTCCTTCCGCCCGGCCCTGGCGATGTCGGTCCGAATTTCCCGGCGCCGGGCCCGCTGTCTACGCAGTGCGATACGCGGATCCATGCGCCCCCGGCGGCCAGCTCAGCACGAGTGACTCAATACAGCCGCGGTGATCCGACTCCTGCGTTTCCAGCCACTCCAGCAGCTTCTCGGGCATCCCCTGCAGCGCGTGGGGCACCTCGATCTGCTCGCCGCAGCCCGCGCAGGAGTAATACTCTTCGCGGCGGTGATACCTGAGAGGCGATGCGTTGCTCACGCGCCGCCCCCGGTATCCCGCGCCTCGGCAGCGGCGCGAAAGGCATCCTCGCGAGCCGAACCCTTGCGCTCGACGTACTCGCAGCACCCGTGCGGATCCACCTGGACCCGGCCGTCTTTTTCCCTGGGCTGCTTCGAGACCCGCGTCATCGTACTCTGCCGGCAGGTGCTCGCGCCTGCAGAGAAGTAACGGCAGTTGGCGCATTCGAACGGACCCTTGCCATCCGGCGCTTCGTAGCCGGTCCCGGGTTCGCCTTTAACCTTCGAGGAGTCAATCTCAAGCATCTAGGAAACCAACTGCACAACCTTCATCGTGCCGCGGGCGTCGCGCGAGGGCGTCGGCACCCAGCGCTTCTTCTGCAGCAGCCGAATCGCCATCTCCAGGCGCGTCCGTTCCTTGCCTTTCGGCGTCGTCCACATACTGCGCACCCACTCGGCGAGGCCGTTCTCGACCATCTCCTGCGCCTTCCAGTAGCAGCAATGCCCGTGGATCCGGCTGGCGCAACTGCACCCTGGCGCCGGCGCAGCCCATTGCTGGCCTCGCACCAGCACACAGACGCGGTCGTTTCGCTTCGTTTTCGCTTGACTCAAGAGATACCTGCGGCTTCGGCGGCGTTTTGGATGCCTACTTTGGCCGGCATCTGGCGCGGTGCGCGGCCCGGCACGCCTCGACCTGGTCGCCCGCTTCTGCGTTGCGTGAGTTGTGGCGATTCACGGGCGCCAGGGGCGCCTCAAGCAGCAGCAGAACAACCAGGGACTCCCTGTCAAGAAGGACGGGCTGCACCTCAGGCCCCCTCCCCCTCAGTCCCCCCGCAAACACCTATAGTCCAATCATCGGCCCTCGTCAATCTTTTTTTCTGTGCAATACGGGCACCCTACTCATCCGGCCAGCGCTTCCGCTCAGCCGCCCGCGCCGCCGTGAGAACCGAGTCCGGCACATCAAACAGCCCCTGCTGGCCGCGCCACGGGACAGGGAAAACGAGCGGGGTCATCTGGTCGATCGTCCAGGCGAAGCGCAGCCTTCCGTTGCCGTCGCGCTCGTCATAGTTGCCCCACATCTCCTGCGCCCGCGAGCGGCGCGCTAGCACCTTCGGCGCGCGATCGCAGGCGACCACCTGCCCGTAGCCCAGGATGCACCCGCGGGGCAGGTCCGCCGTCGTCTTTCCGAGGAGGGTGCGCAGCACGGCATCGAGCTCAAGGCTGTAGTCCATGCCGGGCACGGGGACTGCCTTCGCCGCGTGGATCGCGATCGGCCCGCGGTAGGCGACCGGCCAGGAGCGCGTCTCATCCGGCTTGATGCGCTTGCCCCCGGGGTCGCGCAGAAACAGGGCCGTCGCCCACGGCTGCCACAGGCTGATCGCTTTCATTGTTTTCCCCTCCCGCCGGCACGCCCCTGCGGATGCAGGATCTCCGGACGCAGCCGCATCAGCGACCGCGCGATACCCAGGGCATATCCGGAGCAAATCGGGTCGCCTAAAGGCCAGCGGCGGCGATTGCAGGATTGCACTTCTTTGAGCATCTTCGGGTCCGCCCTGAACGCCGCTGAAAAATTCTGCACCACTTCGTCCGTATGGTACTTGTCATACATTTCCTGCACCGCGCCGGTCAGCGTCATCCCCCCGGACATCGCGCAATCTTTGAAAACAAGATACGCCTCCGAAGAAGCATCATCCAGGCTGCAAGTGAGCGTTGGGATAGGCGCAGGAACGTTGACCCAAAATCCCCCATCTCTGGACGCCGGAGCCTGCTGTCCAGCGGCCGCCAAGGTCAGCCCTAAAACGCAACACGACAGCATGATTGATCGCATCTAAACTCCCCCTCCAGCCAGTCCTTCCAGGTACTCCGCCCACTCGGCCAGCATGCGCCGGCGCTCTTCGGCATACTTCGCGCGGTTGTAGACGCCGCGCACGCCCGGCGTCGCATGGTTGAGCGCGCGCTCGATCCAGTCGGGATTGTACCCCCGTTCATTCAGGAGCGTGGCCGCGGTCCTGCGCAGGTCGTGCGGCGCAAAGGGTGCGATTCCCCACTGCGTGCGCGCCACCGCCTTGTTGAGCGCAGACGCCGTGATCGGCTCGGTGAGCGCGTCCCGCTTGGGCAGGACGTACTCCGAGCGGCCGGCCGCACCCTCAAGCCGGCGCAGCAGCTCGACGGCCCGCGGCGCAAGAAAGACAAGATGCGGCATGCCCGTCTTCGAGATCTCCGCCGGCACCTCCCAGAGGGCCTTCGCAAAGTCGATATGCTCCCACCGGGCCAGGCGCAGCTCGCTCTTCCGCGCAAGGGTCAGCAGGAGCAGCTCGAGGGCCCAGCCCATCCGGCCCAGCTCCACCGTGCGGCACTTCTGCAGGAAGGCACGCAGCTCGGTCTCAGAAAGCGAGCGCGTGCGCGATCGCCGCGGCGCCACGAACTTCCGGGGCAGCGCCAGCACCGGGTTCGCGCTGGCCTCGCCGCAGGCGACGGCATAATCGAAGATCCGCTTCAGCAGGTGGCGCAGCGCGGCAGCCGCTTGCCCGTGCCCGCGGTCGCGCTTGGCAAAGACAACGCGGCGGATGTCGTCGGTCGAGATCGAGCGCAGCTGCCGGCGGCCGAGCACTGGCTCGACGTCGGCGCGAATCATGCGCAAGACGGGCGTCACATCCTTGCGCGCCTTCACCGCGACCTCGTGGACCCACCTCCAGGCAAACTCCCGCATCGAGGCGCCGGCGCCCAGCTTCAGCTCGCGAATGCGCCGGAGCTCATAGGCCGGGTCGTCGGAGACGTTGCAGCTCGCCCGCAGCTTGCGCGCCAGCAGCCTGGCCGAGGCCAGCGACCGCTCCGGATACTCGCCGATCTTCAGCGAGTGCGTGCCCTCGCCATGGTGGCGAAACACCCAGCTCTTCCGCCCCGAGGGGTGCACGTGCAGCATGAGCCCGGGCACGTCGGCGAGTGCGTAGCGGCGCCGCTTCGCGCGCAGCTTCTTGACCGCCGCCTCGCTCAGCATCACGGGTGAAACCTCCGGGCCTGATCATTCAGAAAAGAAAAGATCGTCAGACGATGGGCGGCGCTCATGTTTGCGATCCTCTCGTCTGGAACGCCCTTGAGGAAGGCGGCAAGACGATTCAAAAGATACTTCATATCCTGCTCAGAAACCGGGACGTCCTCGCCAAGAATCGCCGCGGCGGCCTCGCGGCCGTCGATGCTCAGCTCGATCTCTTCCAACAGGTGCAGAGTGCGCGAGTCGTCGATGCGAATATCGACCTCTATCGGCTTTCTCACAATCATCGGGTCACCGTTTGGTCACATGAGGGCGAGTCTAGGCAATAAAAAGCGTCGTGTCAATAGCCGGACAAGTCCAGATATGGAAAATTCCCGCGAAAACCGCGCATCTCTCCGGGCAATAAAAAAGCGGCGCCCCTGGGGAAGGCACCGCTCGGCCGTTCCTGACCTCTTTTATGACACCTTGTCAGAGCTTCCTCTGCGTTTCCGGCGCGCTGCTTCGTCCGCAGCCCGGCTCCAGATCGGAGCCTCGTCCTCGAGAAAGTTCTCGACCGCGCGATCGATCAGCGCGCCACCGGCCCACCCAGCGGTCGGCCTCGCGCACCAGCTGGCCCCTCTGGAACCTGCGCCGCGCCATCGTCTGCACCCTCCGCGAAGGCAGGATACACCGGCCTGGCGCGGGGCGCGCATCCCCCGTCCCGTCATCCATTTGCGGAAACCGTCCCGGTTTTCTCCCGCTCAAAGATCACGACGCGCCGGTAGCCCATGGCCGCGGCCAGCCGCTCGGAGATCGCGCGACGCCGATAGATAACGTCGCAAAGAAACTGCGGTGTAAAGCCCAGCCGCCGCGCCGTGGCCCGCAGGCTGTCCCTGGAGATTTCAGCCTTCAGATCCTCGAGCAGCATCGCCTCGGTAATTCGGGTTGCTTTTCTCATGGCGAAAAGAATACCATGATTCGCGGATAAAGCAATACGCTTTTTGCTTGACAGAAAAATACAGCGGAATTACGATAAAGCTAGAGAGAATATGACAGGGTGTCATAGAGAAGGAGGTAAGGCGATGGGATGGACCTTCAAGAGGGACGCCAGCAAGGCGGACATCATCCGCGAGTGCCTCGAATCCTGGGATAACACGGTCACCGAGGAAAACAAGGCTTACACAGACAAGCCGCTCGGCACCCGGATCCGGAGCGAGGTGCTTCGGTATCGGGTGATCGGAAACAACCTCTGGGCGGTGCGGGAAACCACCTACACAGCACCAGACGGAAAGACTGAAAAGCGGCTCTGGATCGCTCTGAGCCTGCTGGACCGTGAACCCGGCTACGGCTGGGGGCACAAGGACCTGGATGAAAGCATGGGACCGGCCGAAACTAACTGCCCGGTTGAGTTTCTCGATGCAGTGCCCCTCCCTGAAGGGCCCTACGCCGCCAAGTGGCGCGAGGAGGTACGCGGCGCAACCCTCGCCGGACTCCCGCTGTTCGGCGTCGCCAGGGTCGAACCTCAAATGAGCCTTTTCAAAACCGCCTGAAAGGAGCGACGATGGGAATCATCGAAACAGGACTGAGCAAGAGGATGCTGGCGCCGGTCGGCGTCGGCACGCGGGTCTACACCAACCTCTACAGCCGCGGTCGCGGCGTCATCTACGCGGTGCATGGCGAACCCTCTCCGGCCAGCATCCAGACCCTCGCCGGCGGCGCGGTAGTGATGGGCGGCCGGGCAACCTTCGACATCGTCTTCGAGTGCGGCGAGTTCGCCAAACAGTTACCGGAGTCGATCCTGGCCGGCTGCGGCTGGAAGATCCTCGACGAGCCGGCCGCGGAACTGCCCGAGATTCAGGCCTACGTAGCGCAGGCCAAAGAGGAAGACGCCAAGCGGGCCGCAGCGGCGGCCGAGGCGGACCGGCTCTACAAGGGAGAGGTCGCCCGGCTGAAGGCCGATCCGAAATGGGCGCACCTTACGCAGGTGGGCCAGTACAGCGGCTCGAAGGAAGTGGCCGTCAACCTCCGCGCGGAGTTCAAGAAGCTCTGGCCGAAAGTGAAGTTCACGGTGCGCAAGGACGGGTACGACACCGTGCGGGTTGGTTGGACGGACGGCCCGACGACCGCCGAGGTGAAGGCGGTGACGGGCAAGTATGAGTCCGGCTACTTCGACGGCATGGATGACTGCTACCACTACAGCAAGAACGCCTTCGGCGAGGTCTTCGGCGACTGCCGCTACGTCTTCGAGAACCGCAGCCACAGCGTCGAGCAGATGCGGGAAGCGGTCGCCGCGGTCGCCTTCGACTATGGCTGGAAACCGGAGGAGATTCCGGAGATCGGGACCTACAGCGACGGCGAGGCCTACATCGACTGCCGCTACAACGACAACCAGCGCCTCATCTACGCATGGCTCGAAAAGACCTACCCGTACGAGGTCAAGCGGCACACGCAGGACAGCGACTGCACGGTCGACCCCGAGACCGGCCTCTGCACCGTGTGTGGAGTGCTCCACGGCGAGCCCTGCATCCTCTGCGGCGGCCGCGGCTACCACGCACTCGACTGCGCCGAACTCGACCCGATCGAAGTCGGCGAACCTGCCAACGCTTACATCAACTGAGTCAAGGGGTGCGAGATGGCCGGACTTAATGAGGTCACCAAAATCGTGGAGTATGGGTCTCAAATCCGCTTCCTCTACGTGCTTTGGAACACAGCGACGGAGGAGGTTGAGGCTCAAGAGTACATGACCAGCGGCGACGCCTGGCGCCGCAACCGCATCCTGCGGATCAACGGCGAACCGCAGCGTTGGGTCGCGCGAGGCAGCGAGGACCTATGAACAACCTAACTAAACACAGCCCCGATTGTAAGATGGTCTTCGGACGCAAAGACCCCGACTGCCCGCGCTGCCAGGAACTGCTCGCCGGCGCCGCGCCCCGGGCCGGCTGGCAAGGTGACTACTTCGCCCGCAAGGCGCGCAACGAGCGCATGGAGCGCGAGGCGATAAGGCAACACTTTGCACCGGGCGGACCGCACGAGCGCGGCGTCTGCGGCCCGGTCTGCACCGCATTCGACTGGTAGGTGACCCGTTGAGACCGAATCCCCACCCCAAGCCGCTGCCCCCCAGCCCGTGGACCTATTACCTGGTCTGCCTCTGCGGGGCCCGCGTGCCAAAGGCGGCGCGCTACGCGCTGCCCGGCACCGCACGCTGCCCGGAGTGCGGCTCGACGGGTCGGCGCTGGGTGCGTGCGCGCAAGCCGTGGCTGTTCGTCGCTCGGATCCTCCACTGCTGCCGGCTCTATCTCTGGAGGCGTCGCCATGGCTGCTAATCCTCTCCCCGCCGACTTCCGCGTGCTCTGCTCGGTCTGCGGCGAGCCGCGCCTGGCGGCCACCGACTTCGCCCCGGCCCAGCTCAAAAAGAAGCGTCCGCGGTGCCGGGCCTGCGCGCCCAACAAGTTCCACAACCAGGCCGCGGGCGGCCAGCAGTCAAAGCGTGAGAACCGGCGGGCGCGCACCCTGCGGCCCCTGGCGCAGGCCGGCCTGATCTGGAATTACGCCGAGCAGGTACGCTTCGAGCTGATTCCGGAGCAGCGCGACGCCGTCACGGGCCGCGTGATCGAGCGGGCCTGCTTCTACATCGCCGACTTCGTCTATGACGACGACCTCGGCCACCACGTCGAGGACGCCAAGGGCATGCGCACCGATGTCTACCGCATCAAAAAGAAGCTCATGCTCCACGTCCACGGCATCCGCATCGAGGAGGTGCACGCTTGAGCGTCGACTATCAACCCGTTCCGGTCTCGGCTGCGCGGGAGATCGCAGAGAAATTTGCCAAGGAAATCGTCATCATCAACGCATGGGACCGCAAGCATGCTTTGCTCAACACAACGACCTTTGGCAAAACACCAGAGGACAAGATACACGCGGCCGCTGGCGGGGAACTTGCAGCGGCCGCTCTCGGTGCTCAGCTGAAAGAAAGCACAACCCACGAGGACTACCGGGTGACGCTGGGCCGGCGCATGGCCGCGCTGCTTATGACCATTGCGGTCGAGCACGGGGGGTGGCACACGGCCCGCTGCCCAGAAGACGACACCTGCGCCTGCAGATACAAGCCTTTTAACGATGCAATCAACCGCTCCATCCAGCAGGCGATCGAGGCTTTCGGTGATGTCGAACTTCAAGAGAGCGACAACTGGAGGGACCCTTCATGAGCGTCGCTGTCATCTACCACTGCACCATCTGCAACGAAAGCAAAAAGGCAACCAATCACTGGTTCGCCGCGCTCCAGACCGAGAACGTGCTCAGCTTCTACAAGTGGGAAGACGCGCGGACGCTGGGCATCCTCCAGGACGACGCGACTCTCCACCTCTGCGGCGAGAAGCACGCCCAGGAGTTGCTCGGCCGCTTCCTTCACTCACAACCCAACAAGGAGACACCGAATGTTTGAGAATCTACCGCCCACGAGTCTTGAGCGTTTCCGCGACGCCTTCCTCTTCGCAGAAGAGGCGCACATGGGCCAGCTGGACAAAGGCGGCGAACCCAAGATCTGTCACGTAGTCAGAGTAGGCAGCTCGCTCCTGCCGGACATCGAGGCGGCGGTCGTCGGCCTCTTGCACGACATCGTCGAGGACACACCCGCAAGCCTGCACGAGCTGATCCACAGGCTCGACCTCACGCCGGCGCAGGCCAACGCGATCGCGCTGGTGACCAGGAAAGAGGGCGAATCCTACGCCGATTACATCCACAGCATCGCGACGGCGGCGACGCCGGGGGCCCAGATCGCGCGCCTGGTCAAGCTCGCGGACCTCAGAGACAACCTGAATCCGCGGCGCCAGGCCCAGGCCGAGAAACTCGCAGGCCGAGAAACAATGTCCGGCAAGCGGCTCGCCTACCTGGCGGCCATCGATGTCCTGGCCGCGAGTCTCGCCGCGGCCACACCGGCACCGTGCTGACTTCCCCTCACACTGGCCTGTTTCCCAAGCGAAAGCCACAAACGGAAGGAGCCCTATGATCCACTCGACCGAAGTAAAGATTGAACTGCACCGGCTGGCCGCCCGCGAGCGTGGCCTGGCTGCGGAACTCGCCTCGCACGGCGAGCCCAACCTCGCCGCCTACCACGCCGAGCGCGGGGACCGCTACGAAGGCGCCGCGGTCGGGCGCGAAATCGAGCCCGGGGCTGAACCCGAGATCGAGCCGGGTCACCAGCCCGGCCGCCCGTATCCCTTCGCGCGGATCCTCGATGAGTTCGAGGCCAACCTGCTCGCAGAAATCACCTGGGGCTGCGTCGCGTTCGTCGTCTTTTTCGTCGTCGTGTTTATGGTTATGGCGCTCTGGCCATAAGGCCGGCGCGTGAATCTTTCCCCTGTTCTGCACCAAACGAGTCAACTTATCCACACGGAAATCGCTTGACGCTGGTGCAGTAGAAATGTATTGTGGACTTTCTCTAACTGTCATCTCGTCTACAGCAGAGATCCTCAATCGTTCTTCTGTTGCTGCTTCTCGCGTTGTATTCCGCGCGAAGGATGGAATTGTATGTGCCTTGCCTGTGTTGCGCCCTCTTCCGTCTGCGTCCCGCAGACCCCTTACCCACTACAACCCAAGGAGAAACCCATGAGCCGCACGACTCGCGTGCTGCTGCTGGCTGCCGGCTTTTTTTGCGGCGCCGTGCTGCTGCTCGGCCAATCGCCCAGTCACCCCAAGCCCAAACCCGCGCTGGCGCAAGCCACCGAAGCCAAGCCCCCGGCCCCTCCCGCCCCTCCGGCTGCAGCGCCGCTGCCCCAGGCTACCGATCTCGAAAAGGCCCAGCTCGAGAACGTGCAGTTGCGCATGATGCTCCTCGAAGATGAGGAGCGCTCGCTGCCGCAACGCAAGCAGCAGCTCCAGATGCAGTACGGCGCGCTCATCCAGCAGATTCAGAATGAGCACCCCGGCTTTATCTGGAACCCGCAGACGGCGAGCCTCGTCTCCGCACCGAAGCCGGAGGCAAAAAAGTAGCGATGACTCCCGCCCTGGCTGACTTTCTCTGCATTCTTTCCCTGTGGGCTATGGCCTTCGCCTTCGTGCTTGGCAAGAATCGGCCGCGCCGGCGTTATCCCGTCCCCATCTCCGATCACATCCTGGTGCGGCCCATCGAGCGCCCGCAGGAGGTCGGCGGCATGGCCCGGCCCTCGTCCGCAACCGAGCGGCCGACCGAGGGCGAGGTGGTCCTGGTCGGGCCCGGCAAGGTGACCGAGCGAGGCGTGCGCGTCCGGCCGGAGGTGTCGGCCGGCGACCGCGTCAGCTTTCCCTCGTTTGCCGGCCAGACGATTGTCGACCCGCCAGGGGTGCCGCTCGGGACCTATCTGCTCGTCCGCCAAGATGAACTCTGGCTCAACCATGGACCGGCCACGGCCGGCGATACTCCGGAGGAACAATGAGCAAAGCACTACTTTATTCCCGCCATGTGCGCGAGGAGCAGGACCTGCATAAGGAAATGCTCGAAGGCGTCGCCCAGATCGCCCTGGCGGTGGCCTCGACCCTCGGCCCGCGGGGCTGCAACGTCATCATCGACCGGCCCGGCGAAACTCCCGACGTCACCAAGGACGGCGTCACCGTCGCCCGGCAGATCCAGCTCACCAGCCCCGTCCATAACGCCGCCGTCAAGATGATCCAGGCCGTTGCCAAGGCCCACGAGCTTGAGACCGGCGACGGCACCACCACCGCGACCGTCCTCGCGCATCGGCTCTTCGAGGGCGGCTTAAAGATGGTCGACGAGCAGGGCGAGAGCCCGGTGGGGCTGCAGCGCGCCATCCTGGCCGCGGTCTCCGCCGTTACCTCCGAACTTTCCCGCATGGCCCAGGACGCGACCGACGAGCAGCTCGAGCAGGTCGCGACGATTGCGACGAACGGCGACCAGACCTTCGGAAGGGTCATCGGGGAAGCGATGCGGGCGATCGGCCGGGAAGGGACGCTGACCCTCGACGCCACCGAGAAGCCGGAGATCTGGTTTGAGGTCCTCGGCGGCTTCCAGATGAACTCCGGCTTTCTCTGGCCTGAGTTTATTACGGACCGGACCCGCGGCACGGCCGTCCTTGAGAATCCCTACATCCTGATCACTGAGCGCCAGCTCGCCCAGGGCATCGCCGATAACCCGACTCTGCATGACATCGGCCCCCTGATGACCTTCTGCGCCGGCCTCAACCTGCGGGGCAACGTCCGCGAGCGCGAGTCTCGGCCGCTGCTCATCGTGGCCGACGACGTGCTCCAGGGATCCGACTGCGCGCAGGCCCTCCTGCTCAATCATGGCAACTGGGACAAGGCGCGGCGGGGTGACAGCCGGGTCTCCGGTCTCCAGGTCTGCGCGGTCCGAGCGCCCGGCTACGGCGAGCTGAAGCGCTCCGCTCTGGCGGACCTTGCCCTGGCCACGAACGGCCGCGTGCTGTCCCAGGACGGCGGCGAGAGCCTCTCCCAATGGGTCTACGACAAGCGGGGCAACTGGACCGACGTCAACCTCGGCAAATGCCGGCGTGCGGTCGTTTCGAATGGCCGCTGCATCCTGGAGGGCCCGGTCGGCGATCCGCAGGACCCGCAGTTGCTGAACCGCTTTGCTGCCAGCCTGCGGGCGCAGGCGGCGGAGCAGACGGACCCGAAGAGCCGCGAGCACCTTCTGCAGCGGGCCGGCCGCCTTACCGGCCAGATCGGCGTGATCCACATCGGCGCGCGCACCGAGGAGGAAGCCCGTGCCCTCCGCGCCCTGGCCGAGGATGCCGTCCTCGCCGTGCGCGCGGCACTCTCCGAGGGCATCGTCCCCGGCGGCGGTCTGACCCTGCTGTTTCTTTCGCGCCGCCTGGAGGCGACCCTGGCCGACCTGCCCGGGCCTATGCAGCCCGGCGCCCGGCTGGTCGCCGAGGCCATCCGCTGGCCGCTCCGGCAGATCTCCATCAACGCCGGACAGGACCCCCAGCGGGTCGTCGACGAGGTTCTCCGGGCTAACGAAGGGCAAAGCCTCACCGCGAACACAGCGGTGGGATTCAACGCGGCGGTTGGGCGCTTTGAACCCCTGGTTCCCGCCGGCGTCGTCGACCCCGCAAAGGTGGTGCGCGTTGCGCTTGAAAAGGCGGCGTCGATCGCTGCCCTGATGCTGACGACATCGTGCCTCGTCTACATCGACCCCGAGGCGACGCGGCGGCAGACGGTCGTGCAGCTGCCGCCGATGCCCGGGCCCGACTTCATGCAGCCAGGGAGGGGCTGAGATGGCAGCCATGACGATCCCACAACCAGAGCGTCTGCGTGGACGGCTGATTCGCAAGCATCGCGACGGCTACGGATTTCTCTCCCTCGGCCAGCGCGAAATCGAGGTCTTTATCCTGCAATCCCAGTTGCCTCCGGAAGCGTGGCGCCGCGGTGTCGAGGTCGAGTTTACGCTCGCCCCTGGGCGCCGGGGCGCCCGCTCTCCCCGGGCGGTCAATCCGGTCGTCGTCCCACACCCGGAGGATCCGAATGAGCCAGGTCATCGTCGGCTGTGACGGTATCTATGAACTCGAGGAGGACGGCACCCGCCGCCTTCTCACCCGCACCTTCGCCTCTCTCGATCGCATGGACCCGCCGAGGGACTACCTCTGGATGGATCCCTTCGGGAAGCTGCTCTGTGTCACCAGGGACGAGTTTAAGCGGCTGCGGCGGGCGCGGCGGCGCGACATACTCACATCCCTTGCCGCCCTCGCCGGCGTCCTGGCCGGCTTTTACGCGCTGTTCTTTGGGATGGTCTGGCTGCTTTGGAGAGTCTTCCATTGAAATCGAAAACACCCCCGAAAGCCGGCCCCTCCATCTATGTGCGCGACAACCGCCGCCCCGGCTGGTTCTGGGCCGAGAATGAGCTGGTCGACGTCTTCGCACCCCTCGTCGGCCCCTATGCCCTGGCCGTCTTTGTGACCATCCTGCGCCTGTGCCAGGGGAACTCAGCCCTGGTCGAGGTCTCGGTCCGCGACATTGAGCGCGCCTGGAAGCACAAGGATTTTCGCGCATCGCTGAGCCGCAGCTCCATCACCCGGGCCTTGTCCCAACTGCTCGCCGCCGGCCTCCTGCGCCTCTCCCGCGAGGGCACGCGCAGCCGGCCAGCCGAGTACCTTGTGGGCGATCTACGCGACTTAGCCGCCTCTCTGACCGTCGAGCAGCGCGAAAATCTTCTCGTTCGGCTCGAGGGTCAGCGCGACCGATGTGTCCCCCAGGGGGACACCCCAAACTTCCACAGCGATCTGCGGAAAAGCTGTGGAAAAGCCTGTGGAAAGGACCAGTTATCCACAGAAATCCCGGGGACACATGTGTCCCCCAGGGGGACGTATGTGTCCCCCACGGGGACACTATCTATTAAAGACAGTAAGACTATAAACACTCCCCCTACCCCCTCCGCGGGAGGGGGTGAAGAGAACGATTCTTCCGTTCCCGACCTCCGCGCGCCGAAACTCGCCTGGGACGCCTGTCTCGGAAAGGTCCGGGCGCATCTGCTCGCCGCCGCGCCAACCGTTCACCGCGGGGGCCGCGACCCCCTCGCCGACTGGAAGGTCTTTGAGGAGATCGCGCTGGTTGGCTATTTTCGTGACCGTGCCGGTCTTGTGCTCCACCTGTCGTCACCCTGCCCCGGCGATGCCAGGGAAGCGCTCGCCCATTACTCGCGCACGCGGAACATGGTGCTTCACGTCGCCCTGCGGCAGGCCTTCGAGGAGCCGGTCAGCGGCTTGAAAGTCTCTTTCCGTACCTGCACCGACGCAAGCCAGGAAGGTGCGGCATGACCTCCAAAACAACGAAAGGAACCTATGTCCAAGCCTGATCTCACACCCATCAACCTCGGTTCAGTCGCAAAAGGCGCTGCGCTTGAACTCTTCGAAAAAGCCGTCGCCGACGTCGTCCGCAACATCGCGGACACAGACACCGAAGCCACCGCAGAGCGCGAGATTACCATCAAATTCAAGTTCAGGCCGGAGGGCGACCGGCGCGGCGTCGAAGTCGTCACCACCGCCGCCACAAAGCTCGCCGGCGCCATGAAGCACAAGAGCCGGGCCTACGTGGGCAAGGACACCGCCGGCGGCGCGCACCTCTTTCTTGAGGATCCGCGCCAGGACACACTCTTCGACCTGCCCCAGCAAGAGAGCAGGGTGCTCGACTTTAAGGAGCGGTCCTCGTAAGATCCGCACGCCCTCATCCAAACCGCAACGCGCACCGCGCAGAAAACAGAGAGGAAAACGAACATGATCGCAGAAGCCATCAAGGAAATTCAGGCCCTCACTCAGCGCTCAGAAAAGGCCGAACTCTTCGAGACATCGACCGAACTTTTCGACGGAAAACCACAGTCCTATGTTCGGCTCACTGAGCCGGGCCAGTTCGGCCGGAAGATCGGCGGGATCCTCGCGCCACCGCGGCCCGCATCGCTTTCGGTCAGCACGCTTACCGGCCTGGTCGACGCCATCAGGGCCGGCGCTGCGGGCGAGATGAGCCGGCGCCTGGTGCACGTCGAGGACTACCTCAAGGTCGCGGTCAAAAGCACCTACTCGGATTGCTTCGGCATCCGTGACACGGTGCTCAAAGCCGAGTACAAGCCGAACGGGGCGTTTCAGTTTGACACCTACTACAACGACCCGGAGAGGTTCATCATCGCCCTGCAGGCGGGCTTCTACATGAACGACGACGCGGTCTATGTGCAGAAGATCGCCTCGGGCCTCGTCGCCGTCCAGGGCGAAATCAGCACCGAGGATGATGGGTTCTCGCAGAAGGTCGCCATCAAAACCGGCGAGATCCGCACCAAGGAGGCGCACATCAAGCCGCGGGTCAAGCTGATTCCGCGACGCACCTTCGACGAGGCCGCACCCGTCGAGAGCGAGTTTCTCGTTCGCCTCAAAGCGGACCCCATGAGCATCGCCATCTTCTCCGTCGACGGCACCAAGTGGCAGGGCGAGTGCATGCGCTCGATCGCCAAGTGGCTCAAGGAAAACCTGCCGGCCGAAACGCCGATCGTCGCCTAAAGGAGACCGATGCCGGCACTCTCTGCACTCCCGCTTTTCGGAAGCCTGCCGCCGTGGCTCCTGCTCGTCGCAGGGGCTGCGGTCGGCTGGCTGCGCAACTTCTGGAACTGGATCTACTCCCACACCCTGGGCCAACTGACCCAGCGGATCCGCGTCTCCGTCACCATCGAAGAGTACGAGCACGCCGAGGCGTGGCTCTGGCTGCAGCACTGGACAGAGAAGCGCCTGCGGTCACGCAAGATCGCCGCCCTCTCGCTGCGTAAGGTGAGGCGGCAAAGGAACCAGCCGGAGAGCCCAGATGAAGGCGCCGACGACTCCAGCTATGAGCTGCTGCCGGCCGAGGGTGTGTATCCCTTCCTCTGGTCGGGGAAAGTCGTCGTCGTGAACTCCGGCAAGGAAGAGGGCACGGCCGAGGGCGGCGGCGGAAATCGGTCGCTCTTTGTGCGACGGCGCATGACGGTCGGCATCTTCCCGACAAGGTGCCGGGGGCTGCTTCTGCAACTTATCGAAGAGGCGCGCAAAAGCTGGGAGGAAAACCATCCTTCCGCCCAGCAATACTATTTTCACCGATGGTCCTATTGGAGCAGCCGACCGCTCGCGCGGCGCAGCCCATCGACGGTCTATCTGCCGGCGGGGGTCTTCGAGGACATCCTCGGCGACGCGCGCCAGTTTCTGGAGTCGCAGCCGGCCTTTGAAGAGCTGGGCGTGCCGTACCGGCGCGGCTACCTCTTCTACGGACCCCCGGGCTGCGGCAAGACCACCACGGTGATCGCCCTCGCCACGGCCCTCGCGCGGCCGCTCTATTACCTTTCGCTCGCCTCCGTCCGCAATCGCGACGACCTGGCCAGCCTGCTCGACGGGGTCCGGCCCGGCTCGATCGTGCTCATCGAAGACGTCGACTGCGTGAGCGCGGCGGTCGAGCGGATGAACCACCAGGGCGACCCCGGGGCCAAGCCAGGCGAGCTCACCCAGTCGAACGCGAACCAGGCGCAGGACCGGCTCACAACCAGCGATCTGCTCAACCAGATCGACGGCGTCGTCGCCTCAGAGGGGCGCATCCTGATTATGACGACGAACTATCCGGAGAATCTGGACGCTGCCCTGGTACGGCCCGGGAGGGTCGACCGCCGGTGGGAGATCGGCTACCCGGCGACGGAGCAGCTGCTGCGCTTCCACGCGCGTGCGGTAAGCCTGGGAATGACCCGGGATACCACGCAGGACTTCCTGGCGCGGTTAGGACCCCAGGCGACCATCGCCAGCGCACAAACCGTGATCTTCCAGTCGGCCTGGGAGGCGCGCCCATGAGGTGCTGCCCCACGTGTCACCGGCCATTCGGCGGCAAGCAGAGGTTTTGCTTTGCCTGCCGGCGGCCCATTCTCAGAACCCACAAGTGGCACATCATCGGCTGCTACATCGAGCACGATGATTGTCAGAACCCCACCATGCGTCAGCTCGTCCGAACGCAGGAGGCCGGGCCCCTGTTGGCCGAGGCATCTCAACCTTCCGAGGAGAAGCCATGAGACAGAGGAGGGACGATGATAACAGTTCGATTTCCAACGGGATTTTCCGTGCAATACAACAACGCAAATTACGCAACCCGAAGCCATGACGGTGGTTACACGGACATCTACACCAAGAAGGACGGCGCTTGGGTTGCACAGGTGCCGACCTCTTCTTGCCTAATCGAAGTAGTTTCTCCCTGCCGTACTTACGACGCCAGCAACGGAAGCGGGGATGTCAGCGCTGAAGTGCGCGAACTAAGGCGCACCATTGAGAGTCTCAAACGCAAGATCAAAAAAGGTCGAGGTGAAACAGCAAAACAAGGATGGTGAGTGAGATGACACGCTGGAAAGAACTTGGGATGACGGCTGAGGAGTATGTGAGGAGTAGGTGGAAAACTCCGGTGATGCTGCGCGACTCCACGACGGAAGACAAAGGATTCGGCCTTTTGTTGCTGCGCGACTCTACGACGGAAGACAAAGGCTTCGGCCTTTTGTTAGGATCGCGTGGAATCTGGCCCTGTACCGAGGATTGGAGCGTCGTCTGGCTCGCAGCCGCCACCTTTATCGCAGAGCACGAAGAAGCGATAAGGCAGAAGCGGGAGGAGATCGCCACAATGTCTGAGTATGCAGAGGCGTCATTGAGCATGGCTGAATCTGGGATTGAAAACGGCGATTCCTTCATTGCCGGTGTCGGAGCAAAAGGACTTTACGCGGAATGTCGCATCCTCGCCGTTCTCGAAGGCCAGCTTGAGGGGATGCTGAAAGGGTGGAAGGGATGACATCGTTCATACACTGGCTCAACACTACATGGTGGGGCGGATGGCTCATGGGAATGGGATGCGGCATGTTTCTAGCTGATGTATTCAGGGACAAAAAGAGATAACTGACGCAGCCAAGCGGCTGGAGGGGAACCGAGATGAGCGAGTACCCGATACCGGAAGACCTGCAGGAACTTTACAGGAAGGCAAAGAATTTCAACGCGGGAATCGCCTATGCGATAGGTCATTTGCCAGAGCAAGTTGCTCAGCTTGACAGGCTCATCGAGCGCATCGCCAAGCAGGAAGCCGAGATTGAGCGGCTGACAGAAGTCAATACGAAGATGCGCGAGATTCTGACTTCCATTTCTGCTGTACTCGCCACAATCGAAAGCTGCACGTTTGTTAATCATCGCTTGACGGCGAATGAAGTCTTGGAGCCGTTGCAGGCGAAAATTCTTGCAGTGCTCATCGCAGCACGGGCAAAGGAGAAGCCATGAGACGACGTAGGACCCTGATTGTTTACGCCGGCGATGCGGATCTCGCCGGGGAGTACGCCTTCATTTTTCGCCACCGCCGCAGCGGCGCCCGCAGCGCGCCGGCCTATGACACCACCCCCTGCTCGGACCCCGAGGCGCTGGTCGCCCACGTGCGTGCCATGCGGCCCGACGGCGTCCTGCTGGTCGTCGACGGCATCGCCGAGGCCGACACCCTGTTGGGGAAGATCCAGCTTCGCTATTGGCAGCTGCCCGTCGTGTTTCTTGCGGCCCATGTCCCCGGCTGCCGGTATCAATCCGCGCAACCATGCCAGCTCGTCCTGCACCGCGGCGCACTGTTCGATCACGTGGATCACGCCACCCGGGGAAAACGGGGCCCGGCTCCACGGATCCGGCCCGCGCCGGCGCTGAGCGCCGCCCCTGGGGCGCCAGTCCCGGCGGCACGCTGCATCACATAAGGGAGAAAAACGCGAATGGGATGGCCAAAAGGAAGGAAGCGGGGCCCAGGAAGCCCCGAGGTCAGAGAGAAGCTCCGCGCCGCGCAGACAGCAGCCTGGGCCAACCCCGAGGTCAGAGAGAAGCGCCGCGCCGCGCAGACAGCAGCCTGGGCCAACCCCGAGGTCAGAGAGAAGCGCCGCGCCGCGCAGACAGCAGCCTGGGCCAACCCCGAGGTCAGAGAGAAGCGCCGCGCCGCGCAAATGCAGGCGCGGCTATGCCGCGCACAGCAGTGTCAGGCGTGCTACGAGGGCAACTGTCTGGCATGCGACGGTGGCAAATGTAAGTGTATTTGCTCTGCAGAAATGGACCGAAAGGTGATTCCAGTCCAGAGGAGAGCCTGAAGATGAACACAAAGACAAGCATCGAATGGACCGACGCGACATGGAACCCGCTGCGCGGCTGCAGCCGGGTGAGCGAAGGCTGCCGCAACTGCTACGCGGAGAAGATAGCGTACCGGTTCAGCGGCGCGGGCCAGCCCTATGAGGGGCTGGCGGTGCTCAACAACGGACACGCAAGCTGGACGGGAAAAATTGATCTGGTCGAGAAGCACCTGCTTGACCCGCTGAAGTGGGAGACTCCGCGCCTCATCTTCGTCAACTCGATGAGCGACTTGTTCCACGAGAACGTGACCGACGAGCAGCGCGATCGCATCTTTGCGGTGATGGCACTTTGCCCGCAGCACACGTTTCAGGTGCTCACGAAGAGGCCGGAGCGCATGATACAGTACGCGCTCAGAGTTCAGGTGTCCCAACCTCATGACGCCGTCAACCAGGCTGTATTTGACGGAATCAACGCGGTGACCGGGGAGTTTGCCGCCTGGCCGCTCCCGAACGTCTGGCTGGGCGTGAGCGTAGAGGACCAACCGACCGCCGACGAGCGGATCCCGGTGCTGCTCCAGACGCCAGCGGCCGTGCGGTTTATCTCGGCGGAGCCACTGCTGGGCAATCTGGCGCTGAGTCCCTGGCTTGGACTTCAGTGCACTCACGAGAGCAGCTATTGCGAGCCAGACACCGGCGCAACGGTCTGCCGTGAATGTGAGGAGCAGCCGCTCCTCGACTGGGTGATCTGCGGCGGGGAGAGCGGACCGGGCGCGCGGCCGATGCACCCAGGATGGGCGCGGAGCCTGCGTGATCAGTGCGTCGCCGCCGGTGTCCCATATTTCTTCAAGCAATGGGGAGAGTGGGCGCCGAACTGGCTGAACGAAGACGACGGCAAAATGATTCCCGGCTCCGAATGGATGGACAGGGTCGGCAAGAAGGCCGCGGGCTCGCTGCTCGACGGCCGGCCGTGGAGGCAGATGCCGGAGGTGCGCAGATGACCAGCCTACCCATCGAACGCACCTGCCCGCGCTGCGGCAGGACCTTCCGGGTCCCGGCGCGCCAGCCGGGACGCACCGTCTGCTTCCGTCACGCCGGCATCCGGCCGGACTATGAGCGCGTCGACCGGTCCGCCGCGGTGCGCCAAAACGCCGAGGCCCAGAGGAAGCTCGACCGCCAGATCAGCCTCAAGAGCGCTCGCGAGGAGCTGGAGGCGTTGAACGCTAGGATCGAAGCCATCGACGACCAGATCGCCGCGCTCAGGGCAGAGAAAGAGCAGAAGGTCGCACGGCACCATATCGTGTCGGGCCTGGTCGACTGCCTCCAGGCGCTGCTCTCCGGCACCGAGGTGGAGTATGCGCGCGAGCTAGAGAAGGTCCCCGGCTAACCAGGCGCGAAGATTCAGTTTGTACCGGCCCGAGCTAGACCGGAATTTGAGAAATGGAGATAGAACCCAATGACCAAAGACAACGAAGTTAAGGAGTTGATAGCCAGGGCTGCCAAAGCAGAGAAATCTGAGGACGCGATGCGCTTTTCGCAAGCCGCTTGCAACTGCGCGAACGCTCTAGCCTCTCTGGCCAACACAGAGCTTGCAGTCCAATCCAACCAAAGAAAGGAGGAACTTGCCTAAACCGCCCCTTGGGGCGTTCTTGAACCTGTACCGGCGGCGGGGTCGCTCCCGCCGCTGGTGCTGCACCGCACCATCCTACTCCTCGCCGCTCTGAAATTTTTCCACTTTTCCGCAAATGCCTGTTGAAATTGTGCTATCTTCCTGTATCAGTCGGTACAGTCGTACCGGCTTGGAGGTGGGCATGCACATCAACGAAGCCTATTTGGTACAGGTCGAGGGCTGGCGCGGTGCGGTCCGGCAGCAGGCACCCAGGCCTGCCATCGCCATCTACCCCGCCATCTCCGTGAAAATCAAGATCCTCGATCAGGGCACCCGCTGCGGCGTCGACCAGCCCGCGCGGCCGGCCGCCTAGCGCCGGGTCACGCGCCGGCCGATGCGGCGGCCGCCCAGCGGCAGCCCGCGGGCCGCTTTCCGCTCCTCGGCCCGGATGGCCTGCTCCCGTTGCCAGCCGTACCGCGCGATCGAGGTCTCGTCCATTCCGTCACGCCTCATCTTGTCCAGCTCCTCCTCGAGCGTCACCCTGGCCGGCTTCACACTCTCGGTCAGCCAGGTATTCCAGGCATAGGCCGTCTCGTCGTAGCAGTCGTCCTGCGGGTTGCCTTTCTCTTTCTTGACCGCTTTGCGCTCGTCAATCTGCCGGCTCTGCAGCGTGCGGAAGGTGTACGGGCAGGCCGAGGTCACCACCAGGGCGCGGTTCGACAGGCCGTTGTAGAGGTTCTGCGCGTTGCCCATGGGGTCGTGCGCGCCCAGGCTGCACGGCACGCCGTGCTCGGCAAACACCTCGCTCATGATTTCAAAGTTGCTCTTGCCGGTGCCCGTGTGCTGGTCGTTGGCCGGGTCGGTCATCGCGAAGAGCATCCGCGGCGGCTCGGGGTCCCTGGGCCTCAGCTTCTTCAGCCACGCATCCTGCGGACCCTGGCGCGGGTTGTCGGAGGCCTTGAATCCCTCCTTGCAGAGGGCCAGGGCGAAGTTCCGCGAGGCCATCCTGCGTTCGACGCGCTCCCGCGTCTTGAACACCTGGCCCGAGGGCGCGATCGCGTACATGCCGGCCGCCGCGGCGGAGTTGCCGTAGCCGTAGTCAATGGAAATGAAATGGCCCCACCACCACTCGTCCTTGACCTCCTGAAACGGTGCCATGTACTCCGGCCGCAGAAACGGGAAGTAGAGGCCCTCAGCGTTGCACCAGCAGCCGAAGAGCAGCTGCTCGCGCACGGTCGCGGTCTGGGTCAGCAGGGACTCGAGCTTCACCCGGTCCGAGTACACCGGGTTGTCGATCAGCCGGGCGGGGATGAAGGCCGTCGTCTTGAAGACCGGCGCATCGTCCGAGGCCCAGCGCGCGCCGTAGTAGACCTTGCCGGGCACCACGCTGGTCTCGAAGGGGGCGGAGTCATCGAGTGGCGCCGGAAAGTGGACCGGGCACCGGTTGCGCAGGAAGACGGCCATCTGCCAGCCGTGGCCGGGGCCGCCGGGGTTGGCGCCCAGCCGCGCCCGCACAAAGAGCCGCGTCCAGGTCGGCGCCGCCAGCCAGCCCAGCAACCGGCGGATGAGCTTCTCTTCGTGGTGGCCGCTCTCGTCCACGCCCAGGTGCGACTTCGGGTTGCCCTGATAGCGCAACAGGTCCTTCTCGTTGCGCATATAGCCCGGGGTTACATAGCCACCGTTGGGGAAAACCCAGGCGTAATCCTCAAACTTCGAGGGCCGCTTCCACTTGGCGCCCAGAGGCTCGTAGAGCTTCTGCATCTGGTCGGCCAGCTCGCCCATCTCCGTCTTCGTCGTGCGCAGGATCAGGCTACGGAGGTAAGGATTTTTGTATTCCTGCATGGCATCGGCGGCGAGGAAGCTGGTCTTGCCGCCACCCGACTGGCCGCCGAAGAGCAAGATCTCCGCGCGGCAGTTGATCGCCGCCTGCTGCGCCGTGTTGATGGGCCACCAGTTGGGCTGCCAGCCGGGTGGGTGCTCGGCATAGGGGGGCAGAACCAGGCGCGGAAAAGGCAGGGGAGAGGCCGCCCGCCTCAGATGGCGCAGGTATTCGTCGATGTTCGTGCCCGGTTGAAAGGCCGGAAAGAGTGGCTCGGTCTCGATCAAAATGGACGGGGGCTGTTGCGGAGATACCAGGTGGTTAGGTCGGCCCGCCAGGCTATCCGGAGGCCTCGCCAGAATCCTCTGCGCAGCAGGTATTGGCGGACGGTCATGTGATGTCGACCTTGACGGCAGACGACAAAGAACCGCGGCGCTCCGGTCGGCCGCTGCCGGGAGCAAAGGCCATGTCCGAGGACTGCGGCGCGTGCGCAGGCGGCAGGTCGCACATGCCGCCGCCGCGTTGACCACCGCGAAGCAAGGTCTCCGCGCGGCTTTCGATCGCCTCCTGCTGGTGCTGCTCTCTGCGCCACGCAGCCCGTATGCCGGAGTCATCCAGCGCGCCGCTGAGCAGCTGGATGCAAAAGGCGTGGAAGGGCTGGCCGGCGTCCAGCGCGGCCTTCTTCAGGTCGCGCATCAAGTCATCCGGCACATTGCGCAGATTCAGCACGGCCATGTGAACACCTCCTGTGCTAGGCGCTTCGCCGCGATCTCGCAGTACCGCTCCTCGATTTCGATGCCGATGGCCGCCCGACCCATCTGCTTCGCTGCGACAAGTTCTGATCCTGCACCCGCAAACGGGACCACTACCACAGCATCACCGGGCCCCCCGTAATGAATCAGCGGCTTGATCAGCTCGATGGGCTTCTGAGTTGGATGCTGGGCACTGCCATGGGTTGATCGTCTAAACAGGACAGATCGCATCAGCCGTGGGCCGCCGTCCTCTGACCGATAGGCACCCTCATCGATCCGCCCCATGTGCGCGGGCCGCTTCTTCCGGCGTATAGTTCGCTTAGTGGCATCCGCTGTGGACGGGACGAAAACAGGGAGGGACTTCCACTCTCCACGGTAGAAGTGACAGATCGACTCGTGGACACGTCGAAACCGATCGTTGTGAAAAGATGAGCCATTATGTTTCTCCCAAACGATGTCTTGAGAAAGCTTCCATCCTGCGTCTCTGAACTGCGCGACCCTCTCCAGAAACATTCTCAGCGATCCGAAACACCACATCGAGCGGACCTCCATGGGGACCGCCCGGGGCCAGTTTTCCGGCCATCTATCCCATTCGAGGCTTGTTTGCGCATACGGCGGATCAGCAACAACCATCGCGTTGGCCACGCTAAGCGCTGGCAGAATCTCTCTCGCGTCGCCATGGAAGATGGTGATACCTGCATGCTCGTAGTAGGGCTTAGGAAGGCTCATTTCAGCTTAGCGTGTTCCAGTGGGTACAAGCGTACCACACCTTTACGTGATCTCCACGTCAAGGTGTTTTGCGGTTGATTTTTTGGGGGATGCCGCGGTGGTCCCGGGCGCGGGCTGGGCAGGCCGGCCTGGCTGGGCCGGTTTCGCGGCTTTGGGCGCCTCGGGCGCGTCTGCCGGAAAGAGCGGCGCCGGCGCGGGGGCTGCGGCGCCGTCTTCCGCCGGCGTCTCGCGCTCCACAGCGAAGATGGACTCGTAAAAGCTGGGCCCGCCATTCACGGGAGCAGGCTGCGCCAGGGGCGTCTGGGCCGCTTCGAGCGAGCCAGTCGCGATCTTCACCCGGTTGCCGTCGCGGATGGTACCAGTGTACACCATCACCAGCTTGACGGCCTCTAGCACCGCCGAAGAGTGCTCAGCTGGGTCCAGGGTCAGCACCGCCTTGATGGCCTTCTCCGCGTCATTCAGCGAAACCTGGTCCCGCCGGTTGTCCGCCTCGGCCTGCTGCACCCGCTCGCGGGCAATCAGCCGGTCCTCTTCAACCTCGATATGCGATTTCCGCCGCTGGATCTCGGCCTGGACGTGTGCGCGTTTCCAGATGCGCTGGGCCTCGTCCTCGGGGATTCGGCACTTCCGGGCGACCAGGGCCATCGCAGCCTCGGCGTAGTGCTCGCGCACGAAGTGATGGACGAATCGCTGCTCTTTTTCATTGAGCGGCTTGAATGGATCCCGTGGCACGTCTGGCGCTCCTTGGCGATACAACCCATTTTTACCCGCTCACAATCGGGTTAAAACGGGGCAATGCGTCGTGCTACTTCGAGGCGAGCACTTTCTGGCCCGGCTCAACTGTGGGCGGCTCTTCTTCGGCGGGCACCTCGGCAAGCGCGTCCCGCCATTTCTGCACCAGGGCGGCGCGCACCTGGGGGTCGTCGATCTCGGGCAGTTGGGACTCGCCTTTCCTGGCCAGGTAGGGCCGCAGCTCCAGCTTCTCCTGGGGCGACGCTGCCTTCCACACGTCGAGGATGCTGGGGTCGCCCTTGCGCAGCGGCAGGAAGCGCAGGCCCGCAGACATAAACTCGTTCACAAGGCGCGGCTGCTGCGCGCGGTCGACGATGCGCCAGGCCTCGGTCGTGCTGATCTCGTGGTCCTCGGCCTTGGCCAGCACGTCCCTGGCCTTGATCTTTCCCTCGCGCAATTGATCCTCAAGCTGGTAGTTCTTGCGGCTGCGCGCCTGCCGGTCCGGGTCGTCGGGCATGTCCGGGATGTTGGCCACGTACACCTTGTGTACCATCTCCTCAGCCGGCGTCCGGTCCTGCGCAGGGTAGATGCCGCTCGCTCCCAGCATGGTCTCGAGCAGGGAAACGTCGGGCGTGGTGAAGACCTTCTGTACCTGGAAGGGCAGCGCCCGGGTCACCGCGTCCCGCACCTCGTCGGGGAAGTTCCGCTGCTGGCCGTACTTGTTGCGCCCGGTCGCGAACTCGAAGGCTGCGGAAAACGGCGAACTCAGCCGGTTCATCGCAAAGTTGCGCGGATCTCTCACCATGTGCACCATGTCGCCCAGCGCCCACCGCACCCCGTAATCCTTGTCGCCGATCTGCACGTTGAAGGCGTGCCGCTTGTCCCATTTGGCGTCGCCCTTGTTAAACGCCGCATTCAGGCCCCGGGCGGCCAGATAGATCATCGCTGCGCCACGCATCAGCGACACCGCCTGCACGCGCCCATGGGGCAGCGCGGCCTGGCCAACGTACCGGCCCGTCGACTCCAGAAACTCCGGCGCGAAGAAGATCAGCCGGGTCAGCTGCTTCGTGCTCTTCGAGCGCGGCATCGCATCGAACGCCGTGTTCATCATGCCCACCGCGTGGTTTGCCTGCTTGGCCGACAGTTCGTAGAGCATGCGCTCGGCCAGGTCCTTCGCTGCGGCCTTCCGCTGCGCTTCTGTAGCGTTGCGCATCGTCGGGCCCAACTCGCGCAGCGCGCGCTCCTCGAACTCCTTGCCGTAGATTCTCGTGTTCGCTTCGAAGGCCTTCTTGCCCAGGTCGACGGCGGCGCGCGGAATCCAGTCGCGGAAGAGCCACTGCGAGAAGCCATGCACGCGGTCCATGGCGACGTTCATCCCCGGCACGCCCTCGAAGATGCCTTTCAGCATCCTGGCCGACATCAGGCCCTCGGCCTCGGCGTCCAGGGGATTCAGCCCGTTGGCCACCAGCCCCCGCGTCACCTCGTCCTTCATGTCGATCTCGGGCAGCCGGAAGGGATTGGCCCAGTGCTCGATGACGCGCTGGCTCACGTTGAACAGGTGGAAGGGCGCCGGAATCAGTGAGGTCATCACTTCCTTGGTCAGGGCGTTCAGTTGCAGCGCCCCGTGGCCGATCTTCTGCATGAGGGTCTGGTTCCGGTCGAACCAGCCCGGCGTCATCATGTCTTCCACCTGGTTGGCCACGCCTCCCTTTTCCGACCTCAGAAAATAAAGGCTGCCCTTGAACGCGATGCGCGAGGGGTCCTCTTCCCACAGCTTGGGGTCCTGCTCGAAGCCCTTCAGGTCCTCGGCGGTCGGCTCAAAGAGAAACCCGCGCGTCTGCGGCAGCTCGGGAAACTCCCGGTAATCGCGCAGGTCGATGTCCTCCGGCACCTCCTGGCGTTTCATCACCTGCGGCGCCTCGTCCTCGCGCGCCACAATCCAGCGCCCGGAGGTGTTGAGCACCGCGAGCGGCTTGCCGGCCTCGTTCTTGGCCGTCAGCATATTGCGCAGCAGGGTGCGCGTCGTCAGCGCTTCGTTGCCGGCCGCGTCGTAGGCAGACATTAGATCCAGGATGTCGGGGCTCTTCGGGATCAGCCCGTGATTCTCTGCTTCGAAATAGGTGTTGAAGACGCGGTCCTTGATGAAGCCGGGGTTTGGATTCAGCTCACTCAGGTCAATCAGGTGCGCCAGGTTCTCCGCCTCTCCGGTGCGCACATAGAGGTGGTTCACATAGTTGCGTGCTGCGTGGTAGAGCAACCCGTTGTCCTGCCAGACCTTCAGCAGATCGTCGAAGTGTTGCTTCACCCGCTGCGCGGCCTCGCGCTGCTGCGGGTCCAGAGCGGCCGCCGCCTTGTAGTGCGCCACCGAGTCCCGGTAGTGGTCCTTGAGCCGGGCATCCATCTTCCGGCCGCTCGCCCACTGCCAGCGCTGCTCCGCCTTCTGCGCCCACTCGTTCAGCTTGCGCGGGTCGCCGTTGGCCTCGATCCAGTATTTGATTGCCGCGCGCGTTGTCTTGTCCGGAACAGCTTCCCTGACACTCTTCTTCAGCGCGCGCAGGGCCAGGGCAGCTTCGGTCCGGCTCACGTTGGCATCGCCCAGCAGCCCTTTCCAGTCGGTCGGGTGCGGCACGTCGACCGAGCGCGCCTTGCTCCAGGCCGTCGACACGGCGGTGCGCGCCTTGTCTGCCAGCCGCGAGGGCTCGCCGGAAAACTGGAAGTCGTGGGCGAGCGCAGCGGCGAAAGCGTTGGCGTGGGCCAGGCCTTTCTCCAGGCCGGGGACACGGCGCCAGAACGCGCCGGCGCGGCCGGCGGCGTCGTCGAACGTCTCGCCGGCCCAGTCGGAAAACCTCTCGACGGCCGAGCGCCGGTCCTCCGGGCGCATCTTGTCGAGATCGTCAATCAGGCTCTGGATGCTCTTGGCAACGGGATTCTCTTTGTCGTCCTTCTGGAAGAGGGCCATCTGCTCCCCCTCGGCCGGGGTCTCCGGCTCGCCAAAGAGCGACGGGTTCTCTCCCTTGCCGTAGAAGAGCGGCGACTCGCGCTCCATCCTGCCGGCGGCGTCGCTGATGTCGCCCTTGGGGCGGCGCATCTCGTCGCTCAGCAGTTGCGCCTGGGCCTCCCCTTTCGCGGCCTCGCGCTCGCGGTCTGCGTCCTCCATCCCTGGCAGACCCAGCGAATCCTCGGGCAGCAAACCGCCCCTTGCCCGCTGGTAGGCTAGTTCACCTTCCGCCGCGCCGCCTTCTGGAAGACCTTGTTGGCCACGTCCACCAGCGGGCTCGGATCCTCGGGTATCACCCGCACGCCCTTCGCTTCCGGCGAGCGGTTGAACTCCCTCATTGCGGCCTGCAGCTGCGCCTCGTGCCGCGCCTCCTCGGCCCGCTTCATCGGATTCGGCTTCATAGCCATGACGCGCCTCCCTCAACGCCGCTTCAGCCTCCGGCGTCACCGGCGGCATGTCTTTGAATATCGTACTCCCGTGCTCCTCGGCCGCGGCGCGCGCAAAGGCGTGCACCAGGTCGAAGCGCTGGTCCGGGGTCAGCTTCAGCGCCGGGTCGCCCGCCATCGCCTTCGCCATCAGCTCCAGAGCAACCTCCGTGCGGCCTTCCCGGCCGCCCTTGCCGTAGCCCATCGCCCGCAGCTGGTCGGCGATCTCGCGAAACTCGGGCCGGTCGGCCACTGCATGCATGGCCTCGGACTGCGCCATCTTGTTGCGCCGCTGCCACTGGTGCCAGCCTTCCTCGAGCACGGTGTCGGGTGTGTAGTCCCCACGCAGCAGCATCACGCTGCCGTCCGGTTGCCGCGCCTCCCGCAGCGCCGTGGCCATCCGGTCATATCCGGCGGCAGTATCCGCGCCGCCTACTTCCTTGCGCGCGCTGCCGGCCATCGAGCGCAGCATCAGCTCCAGCTTGTTTGCAGCTTCACGGCTCAGGGAGACGCCTTTCCAGGCCGTCTTTTCGCCCATGCCGGCCCGGTGCCAGAGCGCATACCCGTCCGGGTCCAGCACCACAGCGTTGCCGACACCTGTCTCAGTGACCGTCGCCTTTTGATGGGCCGCATTCTCCCGCACGCTGCGCTTGCGCGCTTCGTCGATGCCGCGGGCATACTCGTCGGCCGGCGCGCCCTGGTTGCGAGCGGATTTCGCGCCGCCCTCCACGCGAACGGCATCGCGCGGGATCTCGTTGAGTTTTGTGCCGTCGCTCAGGACTGCCCGGCCGCCCGGCTTTCCGCCGTTCGGGGCGCCGTTGTAGAAAGTTACTTCACCCTGGACAATTTCGCCGGTGGCAGGGTTGCGGACGGTGAAACGGTCCCCCTTGCTCCACTCGGCGCGCTGGGTGGTTCGCTCGACTCGCTGGGCTGCAACTGCCGGAGCCGCTTCTGTGCCTGTTCGAATCCCTCGATCGCCGCCCTGCGGTCTGCCGGTGAGAGTCTCGGATAGAGCCTTTCGGACATCGTCGTAAGCCCGCTGCTTGATGGCTGCGGGCGTCTCCTTTCCCTCGGCCAGCTGCTGGGCCGCCCGGTTGAGGATCGTGTCGACATCGCCGGCGCGCGTGCTCAGCCGGTCGTACAGCTCCTGGGCCTGGGCCGCGTTCGTTGCGATCTCGCGGTTCTTGGCTGCATTGATTCTATTCCCAGCGCTGCCCAGCTGCGCGGCTTTTTTCTCATCCGCCACCGAGCCGAAGATCCGTTTCTCCTTGCCGATCTGCTCGCGAATGTAGCTCGAGACCTCGGCCTTCTCGAGTGCCAGGTTGCGGGTTTCGGCCTGGGTCCCGAAGAGCGTCTGCTGAAAGTCGGTGTGGCTGCCGGCACCCTTGGCCATGCGGGCCAGCTCGTCCACCGTGTCGTCGGAGACCTTCCGGCCCCTCGCCTCGGCGCGCTCCACCAGCTTCAGGATCGCTTCCTGCTCCTCCGGCACGTCGGTCGCCTTGCCGATGGCGATCGCCCGGTTGAGCCGCAGCTTGCCGGTCACCACGTCGTCGAAAATCGGATCGGCCAATCGTGATAAGGCGATGCCATTGGCCGCGGTCGCTTCCCCCATGGAGATCCCGATGCGGTCAAGATCCGCCGGCGTAAAGCCAGAGTCGCGGAAGAACTTGGCGGCATCCATCGGGGTGCCGCGGCCCTCGGCGATGTTCTGCATGGCGCCGATCGAGCGGGCTGCCTCCGCCGTCGGCGCTTCCAGCATCAGCACGTTCATCGCCGGCACGCCGGAGCCGCTCGCCAGCTCAAAGCGATGGTGTCCGTTCACCACATACACCTTGCCATCCGCAGGGTCGCGCCACACGCTGATCACACCAGCCAGGGCATCATTCCACTTGCGCCCGTGCAGCAGGTCGCTCGTGCCGGCGGCCGAGGTCGCGCTCATCTTGTACTGGAAGCGCTTCGGGTCCGCGTGCAGCTCGGCAACCGGCACACGCGCCACCTGGTTCGGCCGCAGGTCCGCGGCCGGAGTTACTTCTGTTTCCGCCGGTCGTGCGCCTCCCGGAATGCCGAGGCCTTCGAGCTGCGGCTGTGCTCCGGCAGCTTCAGCCCCTCGCTCGCCTTGTTCCACTCGTCCACGTCCACCCCCTGCGCCTCCAGCTTCTTCCGGTTGGCGTTGAAGAACTCCTCCTGGGCCTCGCTCTTGTAGGGCATGAATCTTCTCCTGCGGCTCGGCCAGCAGCCGGCCGGTGTTGGGTTCCACCGTCGCCGCCCGGTCGTCATAGAGCCGGATCATGTTCGGGTCTTTGACGGCGGTGATGGGCAGCTCCTGGCCGACGTGCTGCTTCACCCACTTCTCGATGGTTGCGCGCGCCATCCCGTCCGGGTCATGCGCGACGCGGGCGGTGAGGATCCGAGCCTTGACCCCCTGATCGAGCAGCTGCTTCAGGCGGTCGACGCCTTCGGGAATGGGCTCGCCGATGTGCTCCGGCCCCTTGAAACCTTCATCGTGAGCCAGCGTCTTGTCGAGATCGAAGCCGACCCAGGCCTCGTCGGGGTTGAAGTCGTAGCGCAGGACGCGCGAGCCCTCGGTGAAGGGCCCCTCGGCGGCCGTGGGCAGGTGGCCCGGCGCCGCCTTGTTCTCCGCGTTGGCCGAAATTCCACCTTCTGTAATGTGTGCATTTGCCGTTTCCGGTGCGACGGGCCTGGCGTAATTGCCCTGGCGCAGCCGAGCCTCCCGCTCCGCCACAGCGAGCCGGTCCCCCTCGCGGAGCTCCTCCGGCGTCAGCGGAGACTCGTCGCGCGGCGCATGATAATCCTCGCCGTACTTTTCCAGCATCCTCCGGTCGAAGTCTTCAAGCGCCTTTGTAGCCTGCCGCTCTGCGTCTGGACTAATGATTTCCGGCTGTTTGCCTTTTTCTTCGCCCCGGCCCCGCAGCGGCACCTGCTTCTCGTTGCCGTTGCGGTCGGTGATCGAGATGTGGTCAATCGGAAAGCGCTGGCCCTGGGCATCGGACAGGTTGACATATTTGCCCTCGGTCCCTGGCTTCACATAGGCGACCGTCGCGTGCGGCTTGTAGTCCGGAAAGCTCGACGCGGCGAAGGCGCCGTGCTTTTCGATCTCCGCGTTGATGCGATGCAGCTCGGGTGATTCGACGGGCGCCACGATCGGCACGGCGCCGTCGGAGTGCTCTGAGGCAGGGAAGGAATGCGTCGCGCCCAGCGTCGCCTCGAAGGGCTTCTGGGACTCGATGAAGCGCTCGATGCCGGCGGTGTCGTCGCCTTTCACGCCGTAGCGCACGGTCACATGGGGGTGCGTCTCGAGGCCGCCCTCCGTGCCGTTCACGTCCCCGGCCAGGTCCTGGGGCGCAATCTTCGAGCGCAGGCCGGCCAGCGCCTTGCCCGCTTCGCTCTCGTCCGGAATGTTGGCCTGCGTGGAGCCGTGCTTGAAGACCGGCGCGGCCCCCTCGGCAGGCGGCTCTGGCGTTGCTCCGCGACCTCCTTCCCCAGCCATAGCTGGCAAGATTTTGTTGCGTTCTCGGAACCTCTGGTAATCGGCCTCGTTCTGGGCCTTCAGCCGGGCCATGGCCGCCTTGTCGCCCTCGCGGGCCTTCTCATAGAGGCCATGTCGGGCGTCGGCGTTCTCGGCCACCTCGCGCGGCAGGATCTGCACCTCGTGCGAGACCGGCGAGCCCGGCTCGCGCACCTGCAGCGTCATGCCATGGAAGCCCGTCTCCTCGTTGCCCTTGTCAAACTCATCCTGCTCGTCGGGCACCTCGAAGCGCTGGCGCAGGGCGGCCGCGGCCTGGTCGCGCGCCTCGGGCGTGTCGACGGCGATACGGAAGCCGGAATAGTCCCTGAGAGTCCGCGGGGACTGGTCCTCGCTCTCGATCTTCTCCTCGACCCGTTCGGGCGATTTCTCATCCCGGGCGCCGGCCAGGCGCGCGCCCTCGATGGGCTCGAGTGCGTCGCTGATTGTCTGCTTGACGGCGGGGTGCTCGGCCGTCGCCGCGGCCTGGTTCACCTCGGGGCGTGGCGACTGCTGCATGACCGTGCGGCCAGTCTCCGGCTCTTCGGTCCCGATGGGTGGCGCGCCAGCGGCTATTCGCCGGACTTCGTTCTGTCTGCGCACGCGCCGGTCCTCTGCGGCGTTTTCCTCCGGCGTTGGGACTCCGAAGACGTCCGCGACGGACCTTTGTCCCGGCTCCCCAGATGTTCCACGTGAAACTTGTGCAACATTCTCTGTCGGTGAGGCCTCGGGTTCGTACACGGCACCGAGTCCATCAAAGGCTTTGGCTGTGGAGCTCTCCTTTGGGTGGTCAAGGTCCCAAAAATAGCCGCGCAGGCTGGCCGGGTCGTCCAGCATCTGCCGCAGATTGCGCATTTCCGTAAGCTCGTCCCGGCTAAGCAGCCGCGCAGGGATGGTTACGTCCTTCGGCTGTCCGTCGGGCCCTGGAACCCGTACCTGCTGCTCGCGCCCAGAATCCGCGATTGCCCGGATCCGGCTTTTCGCCCTCTCCCGCAGCTGCTCGTCAGTGTCGGGGACCACCTCCTGGGGACCTCCGCCAGGACGAGCCTCGTCGACTAACCGCGTCGCTGCCTGTTGTGCGCGGTATTGCGCAACTCTGCCGGGAGCGATCTCCGGCTCCGAGGCGGCATTGGCATTCAGCCCGTGGTGCAGCGCGAGACCAGCCACCGTCGCATTGAAGAGCGCGTCGGTAGCCAGCGCGGCCGCAGCCGGGTTATTGCCCTCCTTATACGCCTGGGCGGCCTGCTTGGCGCTGGAGTACACACCCTTCACGGCCTGCTGGGTAAAGACCGCCGCCAGCACGTCGGAGATCGTGCCCAGCTTCGAGAAGAAGCCGCCCGCCACCATGCCGACATTCGCCGGCGTGGTCATCGCGTTGAGATCCTGCTGCAGGCGGTCATGCGCTGCGGCCAGCGCAGGATGCCGCGCCAGGTATTTCTCCCCAGCCCCGACCGGGTCCAGGATGGCCGCGATCTGCGGATGGTCCTTTTGGAAGCCGTCCCATATCTGCTTTGCGTGCTGGGCCGGGCCTGTGAGCTGCCCACTGTCGTCGGGCGCGTAGTCCACCAGCGGCTTCTCGTTGGCCCAGGTAAAGAAGTTCTTGATCGGCGCGGGCACGTATTGAAGTAGCGCGCCCTGCTCGGCCACCTGCCCCTGCCAGTAGGGCGAGCCCGCGGGCCGTGGGAGCTGCGTGGTCTGGGGCTGCTTCGGCGGCGCGGCCGGCGCCGGTATCGGCTGCGGCCGCGGCGTCTCGTCGGTGACGATCTGGCCGTGCCGGGTCACCAGGCGGTCGCCTACCCAACGCGGCGCCTCGGGCGTCGCATACATCGACTCACGCGAAAAGACGCCGCTATAGGGCGTCTTCCACGTGTCGGGATAGTGCATCGTCCCGTCGAAATTGCTGTGCTGCTGGGTCGCGTTGCCCTGCTGCATGGCCTGCCAGTAGCCGCGCATGTCGTAATCGGAGGTGGGCGTGTCCTGCCAGGGCACCTTGTTCTGCTTGACCCACTGCTGAAACTTCGCCTCGTCCGCAGGGGCGAGCTTCGTCGTGTACGGTCCCGCCTTCGCCCATGGCCGGTTAAAGCCGTAGCTGACCTCCGGGGCCTGGTCCTCGGGGTTCTTGCTGCGGTTGAGCGCGGTCGCGGCCATGTCGATCCGCTGGGTCGGCAAAGGCGCGGGGCCCGGAGCGGCCGGCAGGCTCGCCATGTCGATGCGCTGCGTAGGAAGCGGCGCAAAGGGCGCCTGCGGAGGCCGCAGCGGCGCAGGCGCGGGTGTCGCAGGCGCCTCATACTGTGCGCCGAGGCCCGCAAAGGGATCGGCCGCAGGCTTCGCAGCAGGAGGCGGTGCGGGGGCCGCAGTCGGCGCAGGAGTCTCGTAGACTCCGCCCAGCGCGGCAAAGGGGTCAGATTGGCCGGGCATCACCGGCGTCGCCGTCGCGCTCATGGCTTAGATGGGCTCCGCCCCGAGAGACCAGGCCTGCGCGGCATTCTTCGCCGGGAATTTTGCAATCCGGCCGTCCGGCAGCTTCATCCGCACCATGCCGTCCGGTCCGGGGTTGAACCTGGGCGGCTGCCCCTGGCGCGCGCCCTGCGCGGCGGCGGGTGCGGGAGCGGGCTGGTTCACCCGCTGGCCGCTCGCCGGCGCCGAGGTGGCATTCACCCTGCCGGCCTGCCCGTCGCCGGGTTGCACCGGCGGCGCCTGCGCGGCGGCTGCGGAAACTACGTTTCCCCCCTGATCCATCATGACGCCCAAGGGGGCAAGCCGAACGTTCGCGTCGGTACGGAACTTGTCCAGACGCGCCTGCATCTGCTGGCCGGTCATCACATCCGCAGGGTTTTTCGCCAGGCCACCACCAGCGTACATCGTTCCGCGTTTCGTCCAGTAGCCGTCCTTCTGACGCTCCCACTGAGAGAGGAAGGCGTCTTTATCGGCCACAGCTTTTGACACGATTGCGTCGGCTTTTTCTCCCCCGCCGCCCGCGCGCGGTTCCGTTCCCCTCGCCGCTTGAATCAGACCCTGCCAATCCGCGACCGTCTTCGGTCCCTGCCCGCCGTGCTCCCCGCGGAACGCCGCCACCAGCGTGTTCAGGTTTATCTCCTCCGGACTCGGGGCCCGCTGGGCCTGCTCCTGCATCTGCCCGGTGAGGATGTACCGCCAGCGCCGGAAGCCCTGGGGCATCCCTGCCTGGTCGGCGAACTTCGTCCGCTGGTCGATCTCGGCCTGTGTCGCCTGCACCTTCCCTTCGGCGGAGAGATTGAAGGCCTTCTGCGTCTCGGCATCGGCCTTCTGCTGGTCGATCGGCACCTCGGCCGCCTTGGTTTCTGCTGTCGAAAGGCCCGTAGCGGTCTCCCCGGCTCCCTTTCCTGCGGCGCTCGCATCCTTCAGCGCGGTCTCCTGCGCCACGCGCATATCCTGCGCCTGTTTGAAGTTGGCCGCCGCATCGGCAAGCCGCTGCTGGTCCTGTTCGGTCTGCCGCCTGTTGGCGTCGAGAGCCGTGTCATAGGCATCCGTCGGGGCGCCATAGGCGGTCCCGCCGCGTACCAAGGCGGGGTCGAGCGCGCCGGCCGCCGCGCCAAAGATGCCACCCGTCGCCGCGCCAAGGGCCGCACCTTTCAGGCCGCGCAGGATCCGCGTCCCCCATCCCGGTTTGTAGTCGCGCGGGTTTGGGGTTGCCGCCTGGTCGGCCACCACTTGTTCCTGCAGCCTTGGAATCTCCGGGTCGGCTTGCATGGCCCGTGCCGTATCGAGCAGCTTTTCCCCAGCCTGGAGCTGCATGCCTGCGCCCTGCTGGGCCGTGTCGCTCGTCCAACCCGCCGGCTGCGTCTCGGGGGCGGGCATCCTCGGCGCGGGAGCGCTGGCGACGCCGCCCGGCGCGCCGGTCACTCCCACCGTCTGCCGCCCTGCTCCCTGGTACGGCGACGCAGGGGCAGGAGTCGGCATCGCCGTCGTATCCGGCTTCATCTGCAAAGGCGGCGTCCGCTGCTGCGCGGCCTGGATGCGCTGGGTGAGCTGGTCGGCGCCACCACCGCCGGCCATCATCATGCGGACCTCGTCCGGGTCGAGTCCGGCCGCGGTCACGGGCGAGCCCGCGTAGGGCAGGCCCTCGAAGTTGTCGGGGTCACCGAGGTTGCTGCTGATACCGGGCTGAGCCATTAGAACACCTCCGTGAAGCCGTCGCCGACACGCTCGATCGCCCAGTGGTGCCACTCATCCGGAGGCTTGCCGGAGGTGTGGCGCACGCGATTGTGATAGAGCCACTGGTAGCGGCGCCAGAAGGCTCCGCCTTCAGAGGTGGCGAGCCACAGCTCGGCCCGGGTCAGCGCCCGGTCGAAAAGCCAGCGCAGGATGCGCGTCGCGAGCCGCGAGCGGGGCATCACGCGCCCGGCAATCCACTCGCCCGCCAGCTGGTAGAGCCCGATCACCGGAGCGCCGTACCAGTGCCGCCCGAACTCGTAATGCAGGTACATCCGTACCGCGATGGTGCGGGTGTCTCCCCATCCGTTGTACAGCCGCGCGGCGATCCAGCAACCCGCCAACTTCGCACCCATGCCGCCCGCAAAGGACGATCCCGCGCTGATCACGCCCTGCCCCAGCTCCTGCCAGAAGCTCGGCGTCTTGGAGGCCTCCGTTTCCTGGTTGAGCGCGCCAGTGGCCGCCCCGGTCTCCGTTCCGAGGATGCCCTGCTCCATCTGCGCGGGCACCGCGGTCGCTCCGAGCACGCCCTGGTTGTACCCGGCTTCCGCGCCGATCCGGTTCGTGTTCGCGCTGGCCTCGGCGCCCATCATGTTTCGGGTATTGTTCTCGTTCATCTGCTCGGTCGCGGCGATCGCAGCGGCCGGATTCTGCCCGCTGCGCACCTGCTCGGCCTGCAGCGCCTGCCCGGCGCCCTGCGCCTGCGCCGCGGAGGTGTCGGCCAGGGCCTGGTTCTGGCTCGTCTGGAACTCGCCGCCCTGGACATAGGGATTCTCGGCCGCGTATTTCGCGAGAGCGCTTTTGTACGCGCCGATGTCCGCGTTTTCCGCCCCGTAGGTCGACTGCGCGTTGGCGTTGTATCCGGCGTTCTGGCTGCTCGCTGTGTTGAATGCCCGGTTGCTCTGGCTCTTGGTCAAGCTCTCCCCCCGAAGGGCCGGTAAAAATGGGCTACCCTTCCGTCGTCGCGTTCCATGTTTAGGCGCTGCCCCACGGCCCGGTCCCACTGGCGAACCCTCGCCAACGGCACCAGCGCATGGAATCCTCCGTAACCCATCTGCTCCAAAAGTCGCTCCGCACACAAAATCCCGGGCAGGCTCAGCGCCGTGCCCCTGGCGCCTGCGCCGTAGGTCAGCAGCTCCACCTGCCGCTCAAAGATGTGCGCCTGCACGATGCGGCCCCGGTCCAGAACCTTCAGCGCCAGCGGGATGTTCGGCAAAAGGACGTCGTCCTCGTCGAAGAGCCGCGGCACCGCGAAGTCGGTCCCATATTTTTCGTTGTCGCGGTTGCAGAGCGCCCAGACCTCGGGCACATCCGCCGGCGTGATGTTCTGCACTTCCGTCCCGTTCATTCCTGCGCTACCTTCCTATCTTTGGCGGGGCACCCAGTTGCGCGCCGTGCCTGCGGGCGAAGCTGCGAGCGTTGGCATGCAGCGCATTCAGGCCTGCCAGCAGCTCCTGCTGTTTGGCGACGACGTCGAAGTGGTTTCCCTCGCCATCCAGCAGCGTGCCCTCCGGCGTCAGCGCGAGCCCGTCGCCCAGCCGGATCTGCAGCAGATGCCGCGCCGGCTCCCCGTTGCGGTTCTTCACGCCGCGCTCCACAAAGGTCGTGACGTGCATCATCTCCGCCAGATCCACGTGTTGGTGTTCGATCTCCCAACTCATACCGCTGTCAGCCTCCCGCCGTTTCCGCCTACCGCCGTGCCGCCGCCGGCAGTTCCCGTGCCCACGCCGCCGGTCACGTTCACCGTGTCGGTGCCGGCGTAGGCGCTCCCCGGGTTGCCCGGCGCAATCGAGATCAGCTTGCCGCTCTCAATCGTCTGCGCGCCCGGCGTCGCCCCTGTCCCGGTCGCCGTGGTAATCGTCAGCGTCACCGGGCCGGTCAGGCCGTTGCCCTGGTTGGTCACATTCCAGCCCAGCACCGCGCCGCCGGAACCCAGCACCAGCGAAACCGCCGGCAGAACCGGCGTGCCTGTGTCCACCACGCTCACCTTGCCGATGGGCGTTACGTCGTCCGAGGCCAAGAGCTCGCCCAGCGTCGAGCGCAGGATGTACTGGCTGCCGTCCCAGCCGACGAACTGGCTGCTTCCCGCCGCCACTCCGACAATCGTCGCGCCAGGCAGCGCCCTCTGCGCGGGTCCCTTCTGCGCCACCAGACTCGTCAGCGGCCCGCTCGCTCCCTGGATCTGCACCTCGGCCGTCGCGCCCACCGCCTGCGAGGTCACCACGCCGTAGTTGGTCTGGTTGAAGGCGCCTGCGTCGCTCGTGGCCGCGCTCGATACCTTGCCCGAGCTGATCGTCTCCGTGGACGCCAGCTGATAACTCGACCAGTTTTTCAGATCGAAACTCGCGCGCAGCCGGAAAAATAAGGTCTGGCCCGGCTCCGCCACCGTGCCGTTGGCTCCCGCCGTCGGCGGCAGGGTCGTTACATTCTGTGTGAAACTCTTCAGCGGGCAGTAGCTCACCTCGTGCCAAACCGTCTGACCGCTGGCCTGATAGGGATTCGTCACCGACCATTGAAACTGCCCGTTCGCGCCCGTCACAGAAAACACCAGCTTCGACGGCGAAGCGGCATTCACCGCCTTCGAACCGCCGGGCGTCGGCCAGATGCCGCCGGGAAGCGACGCCTGAATCGCGATCTGCATCTGCGTCATCAGCTGGCGAAAGTCCTCGGTCTGCGGGGTCTTGCCCCTGTCGAGGTCCCGGCAGATGGATTCGACGTAGACGCCGAGCCGGTTCGTTCCTGGAGTCGCAACGGTCATCAGTTATTCGTCTCCAGCTCGCCGCGGCCGACGGTGAAGGGAATCACGTAGACCGTCAGCGTCTTCAGGCTCGCCCAGGCTCCGGGCTGTTTGCCGTTGGTGAAGCGCACCCGCCAGTATTCATCGATCACCGGCTCGCACTTGAGAGTGATGCCGATCTGCTGACCGGAGTCGAGCGCAAACTGCCCATCGCCCAGCGGCACCTCATTCGCCGCCTCGCCGCCCGGCCCATCGGCGCGGTTGCGCGCCGGCAGCATCGCGGCCGTGATCAGGCCATGGCCGGCGACGTTGAGGTTGATGCCTTCCGGCTTGCAGACGGCCTGCATGAAACCAGCCGAAGCGGTCTCGTACTGCCAGTCGATGCCCGCGCCGTTGTCGGACCAGCTCCCCGGCGTCCGCGCCTGCACGCCGCCGTCGGGCGAGGAATCGAGGTAGAGCAGCTGGCTCTTCGAAAAAGCGGAATCCCGCTGCAGCGTCCAGTCGGGTCCGTCGATAAACGCGGGGCCAGGCGGCAGCGTCCGGTCCATGCGCACCGCCATGGTCGCCGCCACGTCGTTGAAGCTCCAGCGCCGCGCCTGCGGCATGGAAACTTCCTTGCCGATGTAGGCGGAGAAGTGGATGGGATCCTCCCAGCCCATCAGGTAGCTGACGCAAAACTCCTCGTTGTTCTCGGTCGACTGGCCGGTCGGCACCTGGATGCGCACCGTCTGGGTGTCCTGGTCGATGGTCACGGCGATCTTGTAGCCGTACTCCCAGTTGATGCGGGACCACGCTTTCGGCACCTCGCTCGTGACCAGCTTCGGGTCCGAAGACATATACACGTAGACCCCGCTGCGGTGCACAAACACAATGAAGGCCTCGATCGCGTCCCAGGCGCGGAAGCCGCAGGGGCCGACCTGGTCCCACCGCTGCACGATGTCCCAGCCCGAGGGGCTGCCGGAGTTGGGCTGGATGCTGTAGCCGCCATTCTCGCGCAGGCCGAAGATGACGCTCTTGTAGACGTCGGTGAAGCCGAAGCAGCGCTGGCCGTCGGAAGGGAAGGGGACCGGCCCGACGTCGGCATAGACGCTCTCGTAATCGCCGGGGATGGATACCAGACCGCCGCCCGTGTACCCCAGCACCCCAGTGTAGGCGAGCGAGTTGATGGTCTTGAGAAAGTCGATGCGGCAGGCCTGGAAGGGCGGCAGGATGTCCGTCCGGTCGTCGACGTTATTTTCCTGCGAAAGGTAGGTGTCTGAGAAGTTAAACACGGCCTGCGTGGTCACGTTGTCGAAGATCGCCGTGGCCGACTGCTCCACCTCGTCCACCAGCGTCTGTGTGGGATAGACCACATTGGCCGTCGGAGCCAGCAGGTTGAGGTTCCCGATCCAGTCGAACGGCCCGGCCTGGGTCGCGTCGGCCACGCTGAAGGCTGCCAGACGAGCCACCACATTCGCCGGGCCCTTCGCGATATTGAAGACGCCCAGCTCCCAGCCGTCTTCGTCCACAATGTACTTGACGACGCTGGCGAGGGTGAAGCCGGAGACGGTCTGGTTTTCATTCACGAAGAGCAGCGCTGCGTAGCGGTAGCCCTGGCCCCCGTTCGGTCCGCCCGTCGAGGTGTCAGCCGCGATGTTACCCGCGGGCCCGGTCGTGTTTGAGGTGGGAGGATTCGCGCCGGCGGCGCTCGCCGTGATAATCGGGGCGGCCCCGGATGCGTAATAGCCCACCAGGGAAAACGCGGTCGACGGCGGCGCGGGCTGGCCGGTGGCGACGTCGGCCTCGTAGATGCCCACCTGCAGGATGTCATAGAGCGCGTTGCCGAGGCCGTCCTCGGGCACCTCCACTGAAACCATCACGCCGTCGTTGGCCACGGTGTTGACGATCGAGCTCGCCGGCCCGGCCTTGGTCTCGCCCGCGGCGTTGGTGTAGGTCTGGAGCACGTAGACGTCGCGGCCGGCGGCGAAGGTCCCGCCCCCTGGGTCGCGCTGGATGATCGGCTGCACGTCGGGCGTCGGAAGCTGGCCCGGCACCACGCGCGCCGTGCACGAGGTCGGCGGCGCCACGCCGGCGGTCTCCGAGGTGATCAGCTTGATCGTCCCCAGCGCCGTCTCGCCGAAGAGGTGGTACGCCGAGAGGGGCGGCGCGGCCGCATTGTGCGCCACGGTGGCCGTGTAAAGGTTGATGCCGGTGGGAAGGTACTGCGCGCCCAGCGTTGCCACCCAGCCCGGCAGGTTGCCCAGCGCTGCCACGGTGGCGTTGATGCCGTCATCGAGCGCGGTGTTCCGGTAGGTGGCCGCAGCCGAAGGCAGGCTCTCGCCCTGGGGATTCACCAGGGTGGCGACGACATAGACATCCAGGCCGGCCGCGAAGGTGCCGCCGCCCGGATCCTCGGCGAGCGTGGGCACCGGGGGCGGGTCGAGCCGGTTCGCCATCACCATCGTCAGCTCTTTCCAGACGATGCCGTTGTCGTTGTACTCCTGGCCCTCGGCGTCGCTGGCGGAAAACGCCGGCTGGTTCGCCCCGGTGGTGCCCGCGTTCTGCGCCTGGTAGGTGTGCCCGTTGCCGGTCACCGGCGCCGAAGGGCAGCAGATCTCGCCGGCCAGCACCGCAGTGTTGGGCTGCCAGTACCAGCCGACGGGCTTCATGCCAATCGGGCTGACGGCGTTGGCGGCTCCGGTGGCCACCGCGCGCGGGTCGATGAGCGCGCCGCTCGCCGTCGGCTTCCGGAGGTCGGAGAAGGCCGCATAGACCTTGTTGCCGGCGGGTGCGCCGATCATGTGGCTGTTTTGAGGGGGAGTAAAAAGGGTCGAGGCTGGCAGCTGCTGGCAGCGTCCCGAGCCGACCGGATTCTCGCGCTGCAGGCATCCGCCGCCCTCAAAGAGAATCGGCATCTCGAAGCGGCCGGTCGGCGGAAAGAGGGCCGGGTCCGTCGGAAGCACGGGTGAGTACCGGAAGAAGATGCCGCCGGTGGCCGGATCCTGGCTCGGCTGCCCGTTGGTTCCCACCAGCTGGATCGCCAGATTGTTGCCGGCCCGCGTGTCGGCGTGGGTGGCGCCGCCCGTGTCCCGAGTAAAATCCGTGTTGCGGCACACGGCGGCCGCTCCCACCGGAACATTGGTGGGGTCGTCCAGATCAATCTGGCCCAGGAATCTAGGAAACGGGACGGGCTTTCCGAACCATTGCACGGCGTATCTTCCTCGGGGTCACGTGGCCGTGGTGCCACAGGTGGCAGATGGAACAGCAATAGGTGCGCAGACCGCCCTGATCTGGTTTGCGGACCGCCTTCAGGGCGCGCTGGGCGAGGGTGCGCGAAGCGAACCCGACCTTGTCGCAGGGTATGCGGTCGGCCGGGTCGGTCGTTCCGCGCAGGTAGGCTGCGCCCACGGCTATTGATCCTTGGGAAGAGTCACACGCAGGATGACGCCTGCGCCGGCAGCGGTCACTGCGGCGTTGTAAGCTGCATCGGTGGCCAGCTCCGCCCCGCCCGGCGCGAACATGCGCAGGTTGTTTCCGTTATTGAGCGCCAGCGAGGATGCCACGCCCTGGGTCGTTGCAGCGGCCGGCAGCAGCGGGTGCGGGTTCGTGTAGTACCCGCCGATGTCCTCGGCGATGACCGCCGGCGCTTCCTCCAGGCCGCCCAGCGGCAGTGCCGGGATGGGAAGGTTCGCCGGGTTGGTGAAGCCGCCGGGGTTATTGTTCGCATCGTAGGGCGCAAGGTTGAGCGGGTCGCCCACGCCGTTCACCCCGTAATTGCCGAAAAAGGTGATCTCAAAGTCGAGCTGGTCCGGGTTCGACGCCGGGCTCGTGCCGATCAGTTTCGCTTGTGTAGCCATCTCTCTCTCCTTGGTTTACCGACTTACACGAAGTCGTTAAAGTGAACTGTGTGCTTGTCAGACGCCCCAGAACCAGGCGATCATGCCGCCCTCGCGGCTCATCTTCTGGAAGCGTGCCGGGTTGCCCTGTTCGACCCGGATCAGTTGGGCGATCAGGTTGTCTTGCGCGGCCGTCGAGCGGCTCTGGTAGCCGGCCAGGATCTGCGGGTTCGAGCGCTCCACGCCGGCCAGGCAGGCCGTCTCGTAGACCACAGGCACCCACATATCGTCGGCTCCCTGCAGAAGCTGGTCGGTGTTCGCGATCGGGACCGCGCCGAAGCGGCCGGTCACCTCAAAATCAAGATCGGCATTCACCGGCGTAATGCGCAGCTGGTTGCCGAGAAACGAAAAATACATCCGCGGCCCGAAGGTGTCGTTGCCGAAGAAGCTGGGGTCGAGATGGGGCAGCGTGTCCCGCGGACCGTTCAGCCGCGAATACTGCCACGGCGCCGAGCCCGCGGGCTTAACCCAGATTTCGATCGGGTCGTAGAGTCCCTGCAGCACCGGCTGAGGATTGGGTGCCCCGGCTCCCGTGCCGCCTGCCAGGCCCACCGCCGGCGCGTTCTCTGCCACCGGGGAGGCGCCGGGCACGGCGGTCGCGTTCTGCCAGGGATACAGGCTCGTCGTCCCTGCCGGCACCGAGGGGATGGTCACGATGCCGCAGAGGTTTTTCGCGCTGGCGTTCTTGATGTTGAGATAGACGGTCGAGTAGGCGACGTCCATCAAGGGGAGGACATAGGCAGGCTTCACCCACTGGCCCCTGGGGTCACCGAGTAGAGCCTGCACCTTCTTGATGGCGTCGCCTACCGTGCGCATGTTAGTCCTTCTTCTCCGCCTTGGCCGCTGCGCCCTTCGCTGCTGCCGGCTTCGCTTGAGTCGCCGCGGAATCCGTCTCTGCCGCTGCTTCCGGCTTTGCTGCGCCGGCCTTCTTGCGTCCGGCGGAGCGCTTGCGCCGCTCCTCGAGGATCTGCTGCGCCTGCTCGTAGGCATCGTCGGCGAGCACGTCGATGTACTGCTCCGGCACGGCCAGGCCTTCCTTGAGCGCCTTGATCACGTCGAACGGGTGCCCCTGCTTGCAGAAATGCACGTTCACGTGCTTCTGCTGCTCGCCACAATAGGGGCAGGCGGAAAGCTGGGCAATCGTCGGACTCGACCCGGTGATGAGCCGCGCGGAAACCCACTCGGGCAGGCCTCCCGGCAGCCATCCCTTCGACTCGGCATAGCGCGCCCACTCGCGATGCGTGTCGGTGATCATCTTGCGGCTCTCCGGGTTTTCCTCCACCCAGAGCGAGTGCGCGAGCTGGATCATGATGTCCGCGTACTGCTGCTGCTGCTCGAAGATGCGGTCGAGCTCCTCGTCGAGGAAGGCCTCGCGCAGCCGGTAGACATACTGCGCGGAGTTGGGGAGCACCTCGCGCTCGGGCACGTAGATCTTGCCGCCATTACGCTCCAGGCGGCCGCTCGAAATCGCGTGGATGTCCTGGTCGAAGAAGAGCAGGCCGCCCATCAGCTTCGTCGACGGTGAATTGTATTGCGCGACAATCTCGCAGCCGATCGACCACGGCGTGTACACGCGGGGCTCGGAGACGGGCACGTCGACGGGCAGCCGCTCATCCCGCTCCCAGTTGACGACCGTCGAGTAGAAGACGGGCTCCTTGTCGGGCGTCACGCCCATCATTGGCGAGCCGATCACGCAGTAGTGGCCCTGCATCCGATGGTTCTTCCAGGTCATCACCACCTGGTGGTGCTTGGTGGTGCCAGGCCTTGGGATGGTCAGCCGGATCTGGCCCTGCACCACGGCCTCGACCGGGTTGAAATTCACCACGGTGCAGGGGCGCAGCGGGCCTTCGATGCGGCCGTCGGAGTCCTGGCGGGTCTCATAGCGGAGGCGGGCGATCAGCTCCTTCATCGCCTCCTGGCGTTTCTTGGCGGAGCGGCCTGTGCTGGTGGGGCCCTCCAGGAAGCGAGCCATCCCATCCGGGCCCGCGACCCGGGACGATTCGGCGGTGGCGGCGGTCTCAATCTCTACGGTTTGCATTGCTTGCGTTTCTCCTGTCCTCTGGTTCATCGGGTCATCCCCAGGCCTCACTGGCGCTCAGGTGGGCTGTCACGCCCGCCTGTTCGGCTATCGCGTTGCGCATCCGCTGTGCGTCGCTGCTGATACTGGTGAGCATCTGCCGGTTCGCGACCTCGGCCCGGAAGATCTCCTTCTCGAGGCGCGCGACGCGCTCTTCGCGCCCGTGCATCTCCTCGGCCATCATCTGGCGGACATAGTTCTGGCCGTCCTTCGGCCGGCTCAGAATCGAGCGCAGATACACGCAGATCGCAGCCCGCAGGTCCCCGGCTTCCTCGATCGAGTTCCAGGGGCCGGCGAGCATGAAGTAATCGCCGTTGGCCGGAAACTCCTGCACAAAGAGCGGCGTGTCCGCCTCTTCGCCGCGGGCCATGCGCCAATCGGCCGCCCCGCCCCAGATCGACGGCGCAAACCATTTCTGCAGAATCCACTGGTGCGGCGGAATGTCGCGGTACCGCGGCAGCAGCATCACGCCGCCGGTGATGGAGTCGGGCCGGATCGAAGCCACTTCCTCGATCGAAAAGTCGACGCCCTTCGGAAAGTGGTGCATGCGTCCCTGGCAGAGAATGCGGCAGTCGCCCGCCTGCACCAGCCGCCACATGGGCAGCCCCGTCGGCGTCTTGCCGCCATAGTCGAGCAGCAGCCGGCGGATCTCCGGCGGTGTCCTGCGTTCTGCGTCGTCACCGTACAAAACGTTCCTCCAAAGGTTCGCCCGGGCCTCGCGACCCGGGCGGCTGACTTGCGTGGTGTAACACGGTGCAACGTGGTGCAACGGCAGGCTAGGTGCCCGCCGCCATCACCGGGTTCACGTAGAGGTTGTAGGCGTACACGTGGGCCCAGGGCAGCTTCGTGTAGAAGTTGTAGGCGTCCTGGAAAAGCGCGTCCGACTCCGAGGTCGCCTGGCCGTTCGAGTACCGCGGCCACCAGATGCCCTCGAGCAGTCCGGGGATCATCTTCTGGCTTCCGGGGTAGCGCACCTTCCTCAACTGGCCTTGCGCCACGTCGTAGAGCTTGTCGACGCCGGCCATCGAGTCGGTGAGCACTTCCTGGTTGCCGATCATCCACGGGGCATTGCGCGGCGCCGCGATGTCAAACATCGGGGTCTTGTCCGTCGCGGTCAGCATGACCTTGGCGAAGCCGAGCAGCCGGGCCGTCGCCCTCTGCACGTAGTGGGTGTAGTAGAAGCGCTTTTCCGCTTCCTGGTCGGAGCCGAGCGCCTGGTTCTGGCGCTGGTTCATCACCTCGATCACGCCCAGATTCAGGGTCGAGCTGGCGTTCACGCTCGGCGACTGCACGTAGGCGATCGTGCGGGCGATGCCGCAGTTGTCGCCGTTGGTCTGGTTGGAGATCAGGTACTCCAGACCCTGCGGACCGAGCGGCGCACCGGAAGCCGAGTTCATCGGCACCAGCTGGCAGCCGGCCACGAAGCCCGGAGGCACCTGGTCGATGGTGATGGTGTCGATGCCGCCGCCGGTCGAGTTCGACTTCTGCAGGATCGTCACAATCCCCAGAATGTTGAAGGCCGCGTCCGTGGCCGCGTACTGGTTGTTGATGTCCAGCAGGCGGTTGCCGTAAGGCACGTTGGCCAGCTGCACCACCACGCCGCCGGCGTAGGTTGCGTCGACGGTTGCCAGCAGGCCCTGGTTGTAGCCCTGGGCCAGAGCGTTGCGGGTGTGCCCAAACTTGTCCTTCATGCGGGCAAGCATGCGCGCGATCGGTTTCGCGATCAGCAGGCGGTCGGTGCCGGCGCCCTCGATGCGGGCCAGCAGCTCGGTGCGAGCGACGCCCATGATGCCAGCCACCGGGACAACGATGAACTGGTTGTATCCGGGGCCGTTGCCCTGGATGTAGGGGCCGCCGTCCGGATCGTAGAACGCGAACTGGCCGCCCACGTCGAACTCGATCGGGTGACGGTACTTTTCCTTGCCCATGTCGCGTGCCGTAGCCATCTGGAAACGGCGGTCGATGCCCTGGTCAAGGTTCTGCGAGGTCTCGATATTCTCGTCGATGACCTGAATCATCAGCGCGATCTGCGCTTGTGCTGTGGAATTGTTGGGTGGGGCCATGGGCCATCTCCAGCCGGCCTCGAACTTCGCCGGCTGCCCTTGGGCGCTGCTTCACAGGTTCGCCCGCACACGCACTGGCGCGTGGGGCGGCTCGAAATCGCGGCTAGCGGCGGCCTGTACGGAGCCGCTCAGCCTCGAGCATCTCCATCTCGGCGCGATCGACGCGGCTTGCTTGCTGGTACTCGGGGTTGTTTCTCAGGTTCTCCAGCGCCTGCTGCTGGAGCGCCTGGCCGGAAAGCGGTTGCGGTCCCTGCGTCGGTGCAGAGGCCGATTGCGGTTCAACCCTGGCCACCTGTGCGACGCGCTGTTGCTGCTCGCGCTGCGCCGCCTGGTTGCCGCGGATGCCTTTGTGGATCTCCTCCATGTAGGCGCGTTCGATGGCTGGCGCATATTTGCCCACCAGCTCCGACATATACGCCAGCCGCTGCTGCTCGGCCGCCGGGCCCTGCAGCTCCAGGTTGCGCAGCTTCTCCGCCACCGTGGGGATGGAGTAGATCTTGCTCTGGAACGAGTGCCACATCTCGGCCGCGTAGGTCGGCACCTCGGTCACCTGGCGGGTCGCCGGGTTAACCCACTTGCGGTTGAGCACAAAGTCGGGAATGTACTCGCCGCGGTCCCTGCGGGCCTTGATGAGGTTGTCGATGAAGTCGCCGAAGTTCTGGCCAAAGGCGCCGTTCACCTTGCGTTCAAAGGCCTGCCGCTGCTGCACCCGAGCCTGCTTTGAGTTCGCCTGTTTTCCGGCGTTCACCTGCTCCAGCTGCTTGGCGAGTTCGGCCTGCAGCTCGCGCTGCGCCTGGGTCGCGTCGGCCGGCAGCTCGGGCAGGCTGAGCTGGCTGTCGGCCTCGCCCAGCAACTCCTGCACGTACTCGAGGGCCTTGATCCGGTAATCGGCGTCGATCGACGCCACCCGGTCGGCTTCCTTCATCTGCTCGTTGGGATAGACGCCGCTCTCCAGCTTCTTCTGCAGCGCCTGGAGGGCGCTTTTCTCCGTGGCGATGCGGTCGCCCATCGCGCCGCCGACGAACTTCCGGCCGATGAAATCGAAAGACTCGGCCATCGCCGGCAGCCCGTTCTGCAGGATCGGCTGGCCCTTTTCGTCGCGCAGCGTGAACAGGTCGACGAACTGCTTCCAGCCGCGCTCGCCCATGTCGGGGTTCTCGGCCGCCATGGCGAAGGCGTGCTGCAGGTTGAGAAACTCGTTCGCCTTGCTCGTCGCGAATTGCGCTTCCTCGACGGTCGGCACAATGTCCAGAATCGGCTTCGCCGCTTCGGCGGCGCGGGCCAGGTCCATGACCTGCGTCTTAGCCTCGGGGTCGCGATCGAACAGCGCCTTGAAATCGGGCTTTGCCGCGAGCAGGTTCTCGAAGGCCTGCGGCGTGGGCAGCGGCTGCGCCTCGCCCGGCTGTGCCTGCGGTTGCTCGCGCTGCTCCGGCTGCGGAGCCGCCTGCTCCTCGGGCTGGGCGCCGGGTTCGGGCGCCACCTGCGCAGGCTGGTCGAGCTGCTCGTCCGGGTGCTCCTGGCGCCAGCGCTCGCTCGCCTCGATAAACTGCTCGACGCCCTCCTCATTCTCGGGAAAATCTGAGGCCTTGGGCGGTCCGGCCGGCGCGGCGGGCGCGGCCGGCGGAGCGGCTTGTGCGGGAGCGTCTGCCGGTGCCGGGGCTGCAGCCGGTGCAGCCGCTGGGGCTGCTGCAGGCGCCGGGGCTGCAGGCGCGGACGCCGGTGCGGCAGCGGGCGCGGGACTGGCCGCAGGTGCCGGTGCCGGCGAGGGCGCCGGGGCTGGGGCTGCGGGTGCGGACGAAACTGGGGGCGTTGCGGTCGTTGCCATTGTAGGGTTCTCCTTGCGTTACTTTCCCTTGCCGACAAGTTCAGCAAGGTCGATTGCGGTTTTCGCCACGTCGTTGGCTGCGCTTACCTGCGCGCTCGCGGTGCCTTTGGTCTGCATCGGATCCAGCGAGGCAAGCTGCGCCAGGCGCTGGAGCATCTGGGTGCCCAGCTGCTGCACCTCGGAAAGAATGGCCTGCTGGCCAGGGTCCGGCGGAGGCGGAGGCGGTTGGCCGGCCTTGTTTACCTTCATCTGGCGCTGCGCCCGCTCGGCGGCGACCTGGGCGTCCAGATCTTCGAGCATGTCGTAGTAGGCGTTGAGCCGCTCCCACGCCTGCGGGTCGGTGAAGCGGAGGTCGCACTCTTCGATGGCGTAATCGCGCACGCACTGCTTCGCCGTCTCGTAGTCTTCGAAGTTCTTGTCCGGTTCCACCGGCAGCTTCTCGGTGATGCTTCCGTCCGGGTTCACCACCTGCTCGGCCGGCTTCGACATCAGGATCTGAATATCCATCTGCGTCTTCGTGATCTGCGCAGCCACCGGCGAGACCGAGCCCGGCAGCATGGTCGAGAGCACCATGTCCTGGTTGGCCGGAATCTTGAACCACTCCACCGCCGCCGGGTTATTCTGACCCAGCTGCTCAAAGAGCACATTGAAGGCTTGTCGCAGCTCGTCGGGCGAAACCGGCAAACCCTGGTCCTCGTCGGAACTCACTTCGACCTCGCCTTGCAGCTGTGACCAGTCGACCATCTTGTTGCGCCAGCCGGCGCCCTTGGCCTCTTCGGTCATCCAGACGCGCTTCATCGCGCCGGCGTCCATCAGTTGCTTCGCGCAGAGGATCGCGTTGTAGGCGGCCTGGGCGCGCTCCTCTTTCACAAACTCCCAGTAGGGCTGCAGCGCCGCCGTCGCCTGGCTCAACTGCTGGCCCTGGCCGGTGGCCGTCTCCACGCCGGGCTGCGTCCCCTGGCCCATCGCCTGCGGCGGCAGCCCGGCAATCATCTCGCAGAAGGTCAGCAGCATCGACGGGTAATTCCAGGCGGCCGGATTGAGCGGCAGGTCCCAGTGCATGAACGTCTCGGAAATCGGCCGCGGCTCGCCGTTGATCCGCATCGGAATCTCGAAGACGTTGCCGGGCACCAGCGGCCGCTTCTCCACCTTCTGCTTGTCGAGCCGGGCCGCGTCCATCACGTTGAGGCCGGTCGAGGCGCGCTGCATCCAGTCGTCCAGCATCTGCATGGCCGCGTTGAACCGCTGATTGAACGGCACCACGCGCTCGGAGATCGACGGGCAGTAGGGCCCGTAGGCGGTGTAGAGCTGGCCGCTCGACCATTCGTTGCGCATCACCGCCGGCCGGATGTCGACGACCGTCGGCCCGATCATCGCAATCTTCACGCCCTGGGGAAACTTCTGCTTCATCCGCTCGGCAAAGTCCCACTGCTGCAGGTGGTAGAACGCGGACGGGTTGAGCCAGTTTTCGGAGTAGGTCGGCCGGGTCAGGCCCAGGTCCGAAGCGTAGCCCGAGGTCACCGACTTCAGCTGGGTGCGCATCAGGCGCTCCCAGTCGGCGTTGGGCGTCGTCTCGACGGTGGCGCCGGCTTCCATGATCTGGCGAAACTCGGGGAACAGCTCCAGGGCCTCGCCGTACCCAATTTCACGGTCGAAGCTGAGCACCTCGGACTGCCACCACTGGTTGACGTTCGGGTTGACGTCCACCTCGAGCGGGGTGTGAATGGACTGCTTCACACCGGCGCGCGGCACCTTGCGGACCCCCGCAGCGCGGATGGAAATGTGATTGCCCTCGCCGGCGCCGTAGTAGCTTTCGGGACCCATCCCGGTCCCGCAGCCAGGGCATTGTGCCAGATCGCCGCCGGCGACGGGTGGCCCGTTCTGGCCGCCAAGCAGGGGCATCGGAGTCTCCAGGCCGCAGCTCATGCACTTCATGCGCGCGGGCATCTGGATCTCCATGTCCTCGAAGATCGTCTCCTCGTCGTAGCCGTTCACTACGCCGTCGAGGGTGGGCCGGGTGTAGCACCAGTAGCTGCCAAAGGAGTAGAGCGTCTCGAAAATGAGGCGCAGCTGGTTGCGCGCCTTGTTCTTGCGATCGATGATGCGGATCAGGTCCTCGGAGGCCTTCGCCGTCTGCACGTCGCTCGGCTTCTCTGCGTTCCCGGGCCTGAAAACCGAGTGAGGCACAGCGCGCGTGAGGTTGCCCACAAAGACCTGCTTGAACATGAGCGTGATGTTGTTCATCCACTTCTCAAGTTCGATCGACTCGCCATCTTCGACCAGGCCATTGTTCCGCAGCTCCGCCAGGGCATCAAACCAGCAATTCGAGGACTGGTCCCAGCCGACCCACTGGATGCCCTTCTCCATCATCATGTTGAGCATCCACACGCGGATCCGCTCCATGCGGTCCTGCATCCAGCCTTCGCGCAGCACCCCGATGGTCTCAACCAGCAGGTCCTTGTCCTCGTTCTGCACGCCGAACAGGCCGAAGTAATCGATCGGCTGCTGCTGCGCGCTCGAGGGGTCGTCGACGCGCAGCGGGTTCTCGGGCGAGGGGTTCGCCACCCGGCGCGCGGGGTTGCCGGCAGCCGAGATCGGCGTCGCGTTCTGGCTTGAGATCGGGGTCTGGTTCCAGGCCATGGGCTAACGGTCCTCTTTCGCCGGTGCGGCTGCTGCGCCCGCTGCTGTTGTGGCTGCCTTCATCCGGCGCGCGTGCGCCTGCGCGGCCGCCGTCTGAATCACTGTCGGCGCCACCGTGGCGCCGGCTTCCTTGTTATGCCGGTTACGATGCTCCGTGGCGCGTGTCGCCACTTCCAGAAAAGAGAGGCTGCGCACCTGGGGCGCATCAGCCGGAGGCACGTCCTCGGCCCCCGGCGCCGGCGTCCCCGCGGCGGCCGCAGGTGCGCGCGACGCGAGGGCAGCCACCAGCCGCTGGCGGTCGGTCTCGATCATCTGGATCTGGCGATTCGCCAAAGCAAGGTCCGAGGCTGCGCGCCGGCCCCGCTCCTCGGCCTCGGCGAGCTGCTGCTCCAGTCGGATAATCTGCACCTTGAGGTCCACGCGCGAGCGCTCGCAGTCGAGCAATCGCTGGCGGGTTACAAGTCCAAACATAGTTGCAAGTTCTCCTCAACTCTGACGACGGGCGTAACTGTGCGGACCGGCTTTGCTTCGGCCGGCTCCGGGGCACGTGCGAGCCACTCTGCGACCCAGGACTCCTCTTCGGCGCTCAGCTGGTACTGGCGGCGAAACCGATGGACGACGTAGGCCAGGAAGCGGCGGCCGTTGGTCGACAGTTGCTTGATGTGGCCCTCGCCCATCTCACGGGCGAAGCGCTTCGACGCCGAGTAGGGCGGGAAGCGCGCCTCGGAGAGCTTTCGCGCGATCTCCTGCTCGAGCGGGCTGAGCGGCGACATCTGGCGAGCCACTTAGGCGTACTCCGTCACGATCACGTTGGTCGCGTTGGCGCTGTTGGTCCGCAGCTGCACCAGCGGCGTGCCCAGCGACGCGCCCGCGCCTGGGCCGACCGGATCGCCGCCGCTGCCCGGGTTGCCGAGCGGCGCGAAGGTCAGGTCGTTGATGTGGATCTTGTCGCCGAAGGTCAGCTCCGGCGTGCCGACGGGCGTCACCGGCGTCACCAGGTAGAGGGCCGGCGGATTCACAATCTCCGCAGACTGCACAAACGGGTCCAGCGCGTTGTACTGCAGGCCCTGCTTCGCGCCGGCGTTCTGGGTCGGGTCCTCGTCGATCTCCACGTACTTCGCCCACGTGGTCAACCGGATCACCGTGAATGCGCCGGCGTCGTTATTGATCGCCACGAGGCGCCGGGAAGGGTTAATTTGCGACATCGGCTTGCTCCTCTTCGTTGGCCGTGAAGGGCACCTCGAGGCGGCCCTTGGGAAAGACCCGTCTCAACGTGCCCCTGGCCGTGCGGAAATACGCGCCCGAGTAGGACATCGCCCACTGCAGCACCTCAAGCCTGGTAAAGGCTGAGGTGCCCGGCTGGCTTACCCGCTCGAGCTCGGCGGCGATCTTGCGCATCTCGTCCACCGTCACTATGCGCACCGACGACATGTAACTGGCTCTAGCTCGCGTCTTGTGCCGCATCGCCCGAAATCTCTTCCGTCGCTTCTGAGGCCGCCCCGGTCGCGTCCTTCGCGGCCTGCTCGGCGGCTGCCTTGGCTGCGGCCTCAGCTTCTTCCTTCGCCTTCTGCTCGGCGGCTGCCGCGTCCAGGTCCGCAGCGCTGGGCAGGAAGTTGTCGCGGATCGTGCCCTCGACCGGAATCGCATGCTCGGCCATGGCCCTCGTCTCGATCACCTCGGGCGTGCCGTCCGCGTGCTGGATGTAGAACTTCCCGCGCCCTGCCTGCTGCCGGTTGAAGAAAGCGCGATCGACGTCGACGTGCCGCCCACCTGCCAACGCCAGGCGCACGGTGTTTTCCACCGCGCCGACCCCGACCATCAGGATCTCCGCACCCCTGACCGTCTCAGTCTCGCCCTTGCGGTTCTGGATCTGGATAGAGTCGAGCTCCACCGGCTTGTACTCGGGCGGCGCATTCCTGTGCACCCGGGTTGCTGTCATCACCTCGTGCATCGTCGTCTCCTTTGTGGTGCGCCGCCTGAAAGCGGGCGTGTTGCTGGTGAGCGTTCGCACGCCCTACTCGTTGATGTTGTGCGCAGCCTGCGCCATCCGCTGCACGGCGCGGCCGTGGTGGCCCGCCAAGGCGGCGCGCATCTTGTCCTCGGGAATCGTCTTGTCCGGGTCGACGCCCAGCGCCCGGTGCAGCCGGCCCTTGTGCGATTCCTTGAAAGCATCCGCAGCCCATTTCTTTTTGTCTGCCACCTGCGCACCTCCTGCGGCCGACGCCTTATCCCGCGCCGCCT
>JAJXWS010000086.1 GCA_021781495.1 Acidobacteriota bacterium
CCGATCTGTTCACGCCCAAGTGGAGCGACAAGCCCCTGCTCAAGAGCTATCAGAAGGAGAAGCCGCCCCTCGGCTGGCCCCGCACCACGGACTCTCTTTGTCCCAAGTGCGTCCCTGAGATCCGCAAGCAGATCCTCGACGGCAAGCTTCCCCACGAAGTCCTGCTGAATGAGAAGGTCGGCGAAATCAAGGCCCAGATCATCGAGCGCGACGGCCAGATTCTCATGGTCAAGGACTGCCCCAAGCACGGCCATTTTGAAGACGTCATGTCCATCGACCCGGCCTTCTTCAAGCACCTGGAAGAGAGCTTCCCCGGCCGCGACATCCGCGCCCACGGCGACGGCGACAAGAATCTCCACAAGCACGGCACTTCCACCGTCACGCATGGCCGCGGCTCGGTGCTCACCATCGACCTCACCAACCGCTGCAACATGATGTGCGATCCCTGCTTCATGGACGCCAACCAGGTCGGCTTCGTCCATGAGCTCACCTGGGACGAGATTAAGACCATGCTCGACAACGCCATCACCGTCAAGCCCAGGCGGCAGATGAGCGTGCAGTTCTCCGGCGGTGAGCCCACCCTCTCGCCTTACTTCCTCGACGCCATCGCCTACTCCCGCAAGGTCGGCTACAACAGCGTCCAGGCTGCCTCCAACGGCATCGAGTTCGCCAAGAGCAAAGAGCTCTGCCGCGCCGCTGCCGAGGCTGGCCTTCGCTACGTCTACCTCCAGTTCGACGGCATCGGCAACGCCGCCAACTCCCACCGCAAGGTCGGCAACCTGTTTGATGTCAAGCTGCAGGCCATCAACAACCTGCACGAAGCCGGCGTGGACATCGTCCCCGTCACCACCATCATCAACGGCATCAACAACGAGCAGGTGGGCCGCATCATCCGCTTCGCCCTCGACAACCCCAAGAAGATCAGCTTCCTCAGCTTCCAGCCCGTCAGCTTCACCGGCCGCGACGAGGACATCAGCGACGAGCGCCGCAGCGCCCAGCGCTACACCCTCTCCCACATGGCCCACGACATCAAGAACCAGTGCGGCTTTGGCGAGCCGGAGCGCGACTGGTTCCCCATCAGCTTCATGAGCACCTTCTCTGACTGGGCCGACCTCATCCACGGGCCCAGCGCCGAGTGGGGCCAGCTCTCCTGCGGATGCCACCCCAACTGCGGCATCGGCATGGCCATGATGATCGACAAGGAAACCAAGGAAGCCGCTCCCGTTACCGCCTTCCTTCACATGGATCAGGTTGCCAAGGACCTCGCCAAGGTCAATGACGCCGCCCGTGGCAAGTGGCTCTCGGTCATCGGTTTCGGTCTCGCGCTGCTGCGCAACTACGACCCCTTCCAGGCGCCCACCCACTTCAAGATCACAGACATGCTCAAGAAGATGGACAAGACCTTCAACGCCACCGGCAAGGATTACGGCAGCGTCAAGGGCGACCGCACCATGGCCGACATCCAGAAGCGCCGCTCCGATCGCTGGAACTTCCTCTTCATCGCCGGCATGTGGTTCCAGGACCTGTTCAACTACGACTTCCGCCGTACCGAGCAGTGCATCATCCCCTACGCCACCCAGGAAGGCGAAATCAGCTTCTGCGCCTACAACACCGGCATCGGCTGGCGCAACATCATTGAGAAGATGCACATGACCGCCACCCTCACCAAGTGGTACGAGGAGCACGGCCGTCATGAGATCTTCGCCGGCGGCAAGAAAGTCGGCATGACCCACGTCGGCCACGAACTCGTGCTCAACATGGAGCACGTCAACTCTGAGGCCAACCACACCCTCGACGAACTGGGCATCGCCAAGAACGCCCGCGAAGAGCGGCTCCGCGCCCGCGAAGCCAAGCTCAAGCAGGACGCCGAAAACGCCCGCATGGCCAAGCTCTACCGCGAGCACGTTCTCGGCGAAAAGCCCGTCGAAGGCATCGTCTCGCTCGACAGCATCGCCCCTGCGAAGCCCACCCAGCCAGCCGAGCCCGTCGCCGGAGACTAATCCCTCCCCCAGCCTTGGTTCTCAACACAGAAAGGCCGTCCCGCTTGGGACGGCCTTTCTGCTTCGTGCTCGCACAACCCGCGTGCCCATAGCCAAGGACCACCAACACCCCCCACACGAACGACTCCTGTCTTCTTGAGCGAGCGCAGCGAGTCGAAAGATCCGCGGTTGCAGTTGCCCCATCGCCGGAAACCGGGAACTGGGTGCCCCAGGTCTCGCTTCTGAGACCTGGGAAAGCAACACCCCATCCCCGCCACAGCCAGCCGGGTGCCCCATCCATGCCGCGCTTCTGCGGCATGGGTGGGAGACCACAAACCCACCCCAGCCTCTCTTCCCGGAAGGGTACGGGCTTCAGCCCGTACATCCTCGTCGCAAAAGAAAAGGGGCTTCAGCCCCTGAGGAAACCGGGAACTGGGTGCCCCAGGTCTCGATTCTGAGACCTGGGAAAGCAACACCCCATCCCCGCCCCCCCCGTCACTGGAATCTCCACCGGAACTCTGCTATAGTACGGGCGCTTCCCCGAAGAACGTCAGTCCGACAGGGGAGGAACCATGTCGAAGTTCAGGATGCCGGTCGCACTGCTTTCAGTTGCGCTTATTCTCTCCATCATCCCGGCCGCACTCGCAGCCCAGAACCAGCAGCAGCCTCAGCAAGCCCAGCCGGAAACTGCGCAACCCGCGCAGGCGCAGCCGGCCCAGCCCGCCACCGCACCCGAGGCCCAGAAGCGCAGCCTCTGGATCGCCAAGTTTGAAACCGATGCCAACGCGGCTGGTGCCGTAGCCAGCACCCAGATGTCCGTCCTCAACGGCCTCAAATACGGCAACCTCTTTGAGGCGGTGAAGTCCTTCGAAACCGACGCCACGCAGCCCGAAGGCACCTGGCGGCTCGCCGGCAAGGAGCTGGAGTTCAAGGGCGGCAGCGCGGCCACCCGCGCACTCATCGGACTCGGCGCCGGCCGATCCCACATCACCATGCAATACACCCTCTACGACCCCGCCAACACAGCCGTCTGGACGCAGAAGATCACCACCAAGCCCTCCTTCTGGGGCTCCGCCGGAGTCGTGGGCGCCATACAGGATCAGAGCAAGGCCATGGACCAGCAGGGCCAGAAGCTGGTCGATGCCCTCACAAAATTCTTCTCCGGCGACAACAAGCCCAAGAAGTAACCCTGCACCCCACAACGCCGGGTGCCCCAGGTCTCGCTTCTGAGACCTGGGAAAGCAACACCCCATCCCCGCCACAGCCAGCCGGGTGCCCCAGGTCTCGATTCTGAGACCTGGGACCGTGCTCCTACTCGCGCTGGGTGCCGGGTGCCCCATCCATGCCGCCGGGTGCCCCATCCATGACGTTCGCGCAGCGGACGGCATGGGTGGGAAACCACAGTCCCCACCACAGCCCACTCCTCCGGGAAGGGTACGGGGGCTTCAGCCCCCGAGGGAAACCCCTGTCAACGCCCCAAATCTCCACCCTCCTCCTAACCCACTGAAAACAAAACGAAAATTCCAGCCCGCAAATGTGCGAAGTATTTCCGCCCATTTCGCTACCCTTGAAGTATGTCGAACCACGCACCCACTCCCGAAACCGGAGAACGGCGGCTGGCAGTGGTAAGGAAAAGGGGCGGTACCCCCCACCCCCCCCCTGAAAATTTTGTTTTCCACAGAAAATCGTGCGAAAAATTACGCGCATCAATCCGGACCAATCCGGTCCGTTACCAGCTTCCGGACTACGCCAGCTGGCTCACCTTCACCGGCAGCGTCTCAAAGTCCACCGTGCCCAGCCCACGTCTGGCCGCCATCTGCAGATACGGCAACTGCTCCTGGTCCAGGTTCCAGTACGCCTTGGCCACCCATGCATCCAGCGCCACCGGATCCGTGCCAGCCACCACCGTCTTCTTCAGCGCCACGTCCTCCAGGTTGCCGCCCGTGGGGCCGTTGCGCAGCAGCACGCGATAGCAGTCCATCACCGTCAGTGTCGGCAGCATAAAGCTCGCCAGGTCCACCAGGCTCTGGTGAATCTGCTGGTGCAGCCGGTTTCGCTGCCCGCCCAGAATCCCATACCAGTTCTTCATGCTCAGCGTGGCGCCCACCAGCGCATGATGCTTCGCAATCGGCAGGTTCAGCAGCTTGTCCGCCTCCAGAAACGGCGTAAACACCGGCCAGTTCTTCAGCACCACTCCGCCCAGGTCCACCTCGCGAAACATCTCCGGCTCCGGCAGAATCACCTCCGCGCCCTCGGCCCGTGCCGCCGCCTGTATGCCCGAGCGCTGAAAGCACCTTCGCGGCTCGTTGCAACTCACATCGGTCACCACCACGCGTTTGGCCCCGGCCGCCCAGCACTGCCGCACCATCTCTGCCACCAGTTCAGGATTGGTGTTCGCGGCCTGCTCCGGCGTGCGGTCCCAGGCAATGTTGGGTTTAATCACCACCACGTCCTGTCGGCTCACAAACCGCCGTATGCCGCCCAGGTTCTCCAGCGCCTGCCGGGTCAGCTCGCGCGGCTCGCCGCCCTGCACCACCGTCAACTTGGGCAGCGCCGCATCGGTTGCCACGCGATGATCCCTTCGCGCCTCCAGCGCGCGCGCCGGCTCCGGCCGCGTGCTGTGCCGGCTCAGCCAGTATCCCGCGCCCGCTGCGCCCGCGGCCACGCCGCCCACGCGCAGCAGTTGCAGCATGGCCTCGCGCCGCGTCAGTCCTGCGCCGCCCGCTCCGGCAAGGTTCTCCCTCTGCTCCGCCATGCTGTCCCTTCCCGTCAAATCTCCACCAGCTGAATCCGCTTCAAATCATTCGTGCCCAGCCTGTGCGCCGCGTCCGCCGCCGTGGCAATATATCGCGGAGGCCGTCCCGCCGCCTCCAGCGTGGGCAATCCCGCCTCGGCCCGCTTGCGTTCCAGCATGCCCCAGGCCACCTGGTCCATCGCCACCCGGTCCTCGCCCACCATCAGCGCATTCGGATACCACAGGTGCTCCGGATGAAATCCCGGCCCGCCCTCGTACACTGACGACATCGCGTCCCCAATCGTCAGCCGTATCTTCTGCCGAATCGTCGCGCAGCAGTTCAGGTCCGCAATGCCCGGATTGCAGCCGCCCCCGTGCAGTTCCTGCGGCCGCTGCAGCACGCCATACATGTTCTTCAGCGCAAACGTCACGCCCGCCCCGCTGTGATCCTTCAGAATCGGCAGGTTGATCACCATCGCGCACTCGCGCGTCAATATCTTCGACAGGCGCGGATTCGCAATTCCCCAGCTCTCCGTCGTGTCTTCAAACCCCGTCACATCCGACCCATAGCAGCGGATGCGGCTCGGGTCTGTATTGATCGTCAACCCGCATGCCTCCAGGTCCCGCGCATTGCGATCCCACACCAGAATGTTCCCCGGCTTCACGCCCGCCTGCTGCAACCGCTCCGCCACCGCCAGCACCAGCGCTAGGTGGGTTGAGATGCCCCGGCCGCCCAGCCCGTTCGTCTTCAGCCCGATGACCTTATTCTGTCCGCCGCCCTGCGCCACTATGTGCTTCCACGCCTCCACCGGCTTGTCGCGCCCCGTGTAGGCGGCCACGGCACGATCCAGCAGTTGCAGCACGCGATGCTCGTCCGGCTTCGTACTCTGCCCGTGCAGCGCGGCATCGCGCGCAATCACCACCTTCGACTTGCCTGCCGCGGCATGCTGATCCAGCATCGCGGCCAGCCCTGCCGTGCTCTGCGAACCCAGAACGACTGCGCCCGTGGCGGCTTCCTTCAGGAAATCCCGGCGGCTTTTCATCGCTTTCCTCGCACTTCCTGCCCGCGTCTCTCCCGCGGGCTGCAGCGGTTTACAGTTTGCCTTCCACGCCGCGCGCCAGCGCCATCAGCGCCTGTGGCGCATCCGGCGTAGCCTCATACGCAACAATGCGGACCAGGTACGGTCCTTTGCGGAAGATCACGCTCTGCGCGTACTGCACGCACTCATCGCCCAGCGCAACGCTCTTGGCATCGTGCGTCAACCCGGTCTCCAGAATCTTGCGCGCGCCGTCCGCGCTGCCCATCGTGTGCACATCCACCACCGCCTCCAGCTGGCCCTGGTACTTGTAGTCCGAGGTGGACGTGGTCACCACTCCCGCCGCAATGTACTGCTCGGAGTCGCCATCGATGTACTGCCACAGATCCTTGGCGGCAAACGTGCGCGTTTCGCCCGTCTTCTCCCAGCCCGCCACCGCGCCCGATGCCGGAAACGGATCCACCTTGCCCTTCCTGCATCCCGCCACGGCAGCCATCGCCGCCACGGCAACCAGCATCACCGCCAACATCCTCATGCTCATGCGCATGCTCACCATCCCGTCTCCCTCACTTCCGGTTCAGCAAAATCTGTGCGCTCGGCGAGCGGCTTTCGCCAATGCTCGTCACATACACCGCCGGCCTGTCCTGCAGCGGACAGGCAAACTCGCATGCTCCGCATCCCACGCAGCGGCTCGGGTCCACGCGCGGCTGTTTCAGCGTCCTGGTCGCGCCCGTCGCATCCACCACCTGCGCCTCTTCCACATAAATGGCCTTGGGAGAAACCGGGCACCACTCCTCGCACACAATGCACTCCGTCGCCTCCGCCCATGGCAGGCAGCGCCCGCGGTCATAGAACGCAGTCCCCAGCCGCACCGGCTGGCTCTGTGCGCCAACGCCCACCACCCAGCCTTTCTCCTTCGGCGTAATCTGCCAGATCGCGCCCGTCGGGCACACCTCCGAGCACAGCACGCAGCTCGGCTCGCAGTACCCGATGCGCGGCACAAGCGTCGGCGTCCACAGTCCCTGCAGCCCCGCCTGCTCCAGCGTCGGGTGCAGGGAGTTGTTCGGGCACACCTTCATGCACTCGCCGCAACGAATGCACCGCGAAAGAAACTCCTCCTCGTCCAGCGAACCCGGCGGACGCAGCAGCCGGTCATTGCGGCTCTTGCCCATGCCCGTGTTGGCGCGCATCAGCGGAACCGCCACCACGCCCGCCGCCATTCCCGTCACCGCTCTGCGCCGCCCGATGTCCGGCGTCGCAACCTCCTTCTCGTTGCGGAAGAAGCGGAACGTCAGGCTATGCTCCGGGCAGCTGTCCACGCAGTTCATGCACATCAGGCACTCGGACTTCCGCCACGGCACACCGCCAATCGGATCATCGCCGCCCTGGCAATTCAGCAGACAGCGATTGCAGCGCGTACACGTCTCCGCATCCTTGTGCAGGCCCAGCACCGACCAGCGCGAAACCGCGCCCAGCAGCGCGCCCAGCGGGCAAAGCGACCGGCACCACAGCCGCGTCACGCGCAGGCTGGCCGCCAGAATCACCACGAACAACACGCCCAGCACAATCCCCTGCGCAAAGTGCGTCTGGCGAAAATCCAGCACCGTCGCCTGCAGCACCGTATGCAGAGTCTCGCCCGTTGTCCGGATCAGGCCCACGTTGCTCTGCTCCATCGGCAGCAGAACCGCATGCACCGCAAAGTTGAACGCGGGCAGCAACGCCAGGCCAAGGGAGCGCACCAGCAGGCTGAACGGGTCCAGCCACCCAATCGCCATCGAACCAAAGAAGGCCGCCACCAGTCCGGCAATCAGCACCACATATTTGATCGTCTGCCAGCGCTTATACCGGTTCGACTCAATGCGCTGCTTGCCGCGCTTCGACTCCGAGTACATGCCGCCCACATAGTGCTGCAGCGTTCCCATCGGGCAAACCCAGCCGCAGAAAAAGCGCCCCAGAAACAGCGTCGGCAGCAGGATGATCAGGCTCCACAGCAGCCCGCGATACAGCGCGTGCGTTGCAAGCGCATTGGCCACCGCCACCAGCGGATCCCACTCAAAGAACAGGCGCACCGGTGCGCGCAGATGGATGTCGCCCGAAGCGCCCGCCGCAGGGCGCAGCGACGTGAAGACAAGCAGCGCCAGAAACACCAGCAGAAAGAAGATCTGCGAGATCCTGCGCAACAACGGCAGTCTGGACTGCACCACGAATCCCTCCACGCCTTTCGCGCAACCGGCAGTGCAAACACCTGCGCCGAATCCGCAAGCCGACAGCCACGGCGGATTGCGGCGCACACCGCGAGCACGATGGATGTATGGGGAATGATTTGCGTGGGAAGGGACGACTCACAGTGACCGTCGTCACTTTGAGTGGATTCTAAGGCCCATCAACACGGGACGGCTGAAGCGCCACGTCTTCAGCCGGCCGGAAGGCTCTGCTTATAAATGGTTGATGAGAGACGCGATGCACGCCGCGCCGAATCCGTTGTCGATGTTGACCACCGAAACGTTGGGCGAGCAGGAATTCAACATGCCCAGCAGCGCCGCCAGCCCGCCAAACGATGCTCCATACCCAATGCTCGTGGGCACCGCAATCACCGGAGCATTCACCAGGCCCGCCACCACCGTGGGCAGGGCGCCCTCCATGCCGGCGCACACCACCAGCACGCGCGCCGTCTGCAGCGACTCCTTCTGGGCCAGCAGCCGGTGAATGCCCGCCACGCCCACGTCGGCAATCAGTTCCACCGTATTGCCCATCAGCCGAGCCGTAATCGCGGCCTCTTCGGCAATCGGCAGGTCGCTCGTCCCGGCGCACACCACGCACACCGTGCCCTTGCCCGGCGCGGTCGCGGCCTGCTCCAGCGCAATCGCGCGCGCTGTCGCGTGATACGTGGCGCGCGGCTCTGCGGCCACCACCGCGTCAAACGCCTCGCGACTGGCGCGTGTCGCCAGCACATTGCCGCCTGCTTTAGCCATGCGCGCAAAGATCTGCGCCACTTGCTCTGTCGTCTTGCCCTGCGCAAAAATCACCTCGGGCATGCCCGTGCGCAACGCGCGATGATGATCGAGCTTGGCGAAACCCATATCCTCAAAGGGCAGGTCGCGCAGCTGCTTCACTGCCTCATCCACGCCGGACCGTCCCTCGCGAACGTCGTTGAGCAGCGCCTCAATCCGTATGCGATCCATCAGCGAACATCCTTTCCCGCGGCTCCAAAGGCGCGCATCGCCTCCTGCATCACGCGCTTCAGCGGAACAGAGTGTCGCGTCGCCAGCACCCGGCAGTCCTCATATTCGGGCGCCGCATTGGCCACCTCGCCCGAAGGCCAGCGCGCAATCTTGATCCGCACCGGTCCCCACTCCGTCTGCGCCTCCGCAAACTCCCGCTTCAGCGCAACCTTGTTCTCCACGCGCCAGTGCAGGCCAATCGTCGTCGTCTCGCGCAGCAGCAGATCGCGCAACGCAGGCACCAGGTCGGGCCGGCAAAGCACCGTCATCTGCACGCCGCTCCGTCCTTTCTTCATCTGCACCGCCACCCGATACACATCCCATGCGCCCGCCTCCAGCAGACGCTCGCTCACATACGCCAGCAACTGCGGACTGGAGTCATCGATCACCGTCTCCAGAATCGCGATCGGCTCCACGCCCATCTCCTGCGCAGTCTCCTCGCCCACCAGCAGGCGAAGCACATTGGACTGCCCCGGTGTATCGCGCCCGCCCGCGCCGTAGCCGTAGCTTGAGACGCGCATCGCAGGCAGCGGCGCATAGCGCACGTCCAGCATGCGCAGAATCGCCGCGCCCGTCGGCGTCACGCGCTCCATCGGCTGCCCGCTCGCATACACCGGCGCATCGCCCAGCAGCGCCAGCGTTGCCGGAGCAGGCACCGGCAGCGTGCCATGCGCGCACTGCACCGTGCCGCTGCCCACATTCAGCGCCGAGGCAAGCCATCGATCCACGCCCAGCGCCGCACAGCCCTGCGCCGCGCACACGATGTCGACGATCGTATCCACCGCGCCCACCTCGTGGAAGTGAACCTTCTCGATGGGAATGCTGTGAATCGCGGCCTCCGCCTCGCCCAGCATCTGAAACGCCCGCATGGCGCGCTCCTTCACGTCCTCCGCCAGCGGAGCCGAGCGAATCACGCCCAGAATCACCGAAAGCGAACGATGATGCTCGTGCGAATGCGAGTGCACTTGCTCGTGAGAATGTTCATGGGAGTGTTCGTGGGAATGCGCATGCGAGTGCTCGTGATCATGCGAATGAGAATGCGCGTGCGCGGTCGTCCCGGAGTGGCTCGCCGTGTCGTGGCTGTGCGTATCGGCATGGCTCTCTGCCGTGATCACGTCCACCTTCGTGGCCGCAATGCCGCCCCGGCTCACCTTGCGCATCTCCAGCCGCGCGCCCACATTCAGCGCCGCAGCCGTCTCCTGCAGGCTCTCAAAGGAGACACCCGCATCCACCAGCGCACCCAGCAGCATGTCGCCGCTGATGCCGGAAAAACACTCCAGATATCCAATTCGCATCGAGGCTGATTCTAACCTGTTGGCCCGGCACCACGCCTGGTCAGCACATCCGCCGGCAATATCGCATTCATCGATCCGGAGCGGAATCCTGCGCAGTCCAGCGTGACGTACTGGAAGCCCGCCTGCCGCAGGGACGCCGTAATCGCGTCCAGCATCTCCATCGTCAGCGCGCGCGGCATTTCCGTGCGTGCAATCTCCACGCGCGCCAGCTCGCCATGGTGGCGCACCCGGAACTCGCGAAAGCCCAACCGGCGCAGGCTCTCCTCCCCGCGTTCCACCTGCTCCAGCACTTCGCGCGTCACCGGCCGGCCATACTCCACCCGCGAGGACAGGCACGGCGCCGCCGGCCTGTCCCACAGCGCATAGCCAGCCGCTTTGGCGAGCGCGCGAATATCCTGCTTCGTCAGGCCCGCATCCGCCAGCGGAGCCAGCACCGCATGCTCCTGGGCCGCGCGCTGGCCCGGCCGATAATCCCGCGTGTCGTCCGCGTTCATGCCATAGGCGATCTGCGCATAGCCCAGCTCAGCGCCCAACGCCTGCATGCTGTCGAATAACTCCGTCTTGCAGTGGAAGCACCGGTCCGCATCGTTCCGCTGATACTCCGGCTTCTCCAACTCGCCGGTCGCGATCACCCGCAGCGGAATGCCCTGCTCCTCCGCAAACTGGCGCGCCTGCTCAAGATCGCGGCGAGCCAGGCTGGCCGAGTCCGCCAATACCGCCAGCATCCTGTCGCCTAGCACGCGATGCGCAACCGCAGCCAGAAAGGCCGAGTCCACTCCGCCGGAGTACGCCACCATCACACTGCCCAGCGCGCGCAGCCGCTCTTCCAGCATGCGCAGCCTGTCTTCCACGCTTCCGGCAGGGGGCATCGTCGATTGCACAATCGCCGCCATCACAGCGATTATACGACCCCTGCGCTTCGCCATGCCCTGCCACGGCGCGCGTCCTTGCTTCCTGCCAGGCGCAGGCGCTCGCGGCAATGCGATATACTCCGTACGCGGTAAGCAAAATCTTGAGGGGGTTTGTGCCATGCGTTTGCAATCCATTTTGAACACTGCGGGAGCCGGTATCCTGGCCTTTGCCATGCTCGCTTTGCCGGTACATCTGACGGCGCAGTCCGCCGGAACCGTGCTCAAGGCCGCCGATGCGCAAAAGCTTTTGCCGTCGGCCGTCTATTACAAGGCCCAGTCTGCCAGCACACAGCTGCGCAACTCGGGCGGCATCAAGTTCGCGGATGGCTACTATCTGCTCTCCACGCTCGTGGATACCAGCGGATACTCCAGTGACGTGGCCTCCAAGTACCAGGCCTACTTCATCACGGAAGTGCCCATCAAGATCGGCGGCAAGAGCCTGCCCGCCGGTGTCTACGGCATCGGCTTCATCGCCGGCAACAAGTTCATCGTCACCGATGTGGGCGCACACGAGGTGCTCACGGTAACCTACGCCACCGACGAAGCCATCAAGCGCCCCATGCCGCTGGAAGTGCTGGCAGATCCCGCCGGCGGATTCCGCCTGTATGAAGGCCGCAAGTACGTGCACATCAGTCGCTAAAACATTTTCAGCGCAACAAAGAACGCGGACCCTCGGGTCCGCGTTCTTGTTGATGGAGCCTGTTCGCGGCCTTACGCCTTGGCCGCGCCCGCCAGCCGCTCGCGCACCAGCTCATGCCCGCGCGCGAACAGTTCCTCGCGCGAAAGCTTGCCCGCGTCCACGTCGGCCAGAACTGCCCTCTGCGCCTGGTATTCGCGGTTGACGATGCCCGCCTTCGACTGCAGCATGCGCCACGCCTTGCGCCGCTCCACGCAGAACATGACCAGCTGGCGGGAGAGCGCCCGGTACTCGATCTTGCCGTTGTCCTCGAACTTGATGTACACGCCGAAGTCCGGAATGAACGCACGGTGCGAAGCATCCAGATAGCGGCGATAAACGACATCCTGCTGCGTAATGCGCACCAGCATGTTGTCCAGCGGAATCAGCTTTTCCGCCGCCTCCGGCTTGACCTTCTTCAGGTGGTTGCGGAAGCGGGCTTCCGTGGTGCACCAGTGCGCCACGGTGTAGCGCATCGTCTCTCCGGTGGACTTGATCTTGGTCTCGTACCAGTCGAGGTCGGGCGATGGATTGCCCTTGATGTCGAGCGCCTCCTGGTAGCTTTCGCCAAGCCGCGGATTGAAGACGAACTCCGGCACGCCGCGCGAGTCACGCACGCGCTGTGCCTGGTGCAGCGCCATATCGTCGGGAACGCCGTGCTCCGGCTGGCAGGTGGTGAACGCCTGCAGGAACATGGTGCCGCGATACTCCAGGCCATCCAGAATCGCGCGATACAGCTTGGGAGCATTGGCCATGGAGACCTGTGCCACGAAC
>JAJXWS010000185.1:0-1083 GCA_021781495.1 Acidobacteriota bacterium
CTGCACACCATCCGCGAGCAGTGTCTGCGCATCCATGAGCTGATCTACAGCTATTACATTCACTATTCCATCCAGTCGGCACTGGCTGTCTGACGGAGGGTTGCGATGCAGTTTTATTCCATCCGGCACCTGACGCGCTTTCGCTACTCGGAGCCTATCCGCGAAAGCATCATGGAAACGCGCATGCACCCGCGCTCGGATGCAAACCAGCACTGCCTGTCATTCACCCTGTCGGTCAGTCCGCGCTGCCGCGTCTTCAGCTATCGCGACCACATGGGCAACAACGTGCAGCACTTCGATATTCCGGGCGAGCATACTCAACTGGTGATCGTTGCGGAAAGCGTGGTGGAGCAGCAGGCGCTTCCCGAGATTCCAGGCTTCCTCGCGCCCGACGCATGGAACGATCTGGACACGATGATTGCCGGAGGCGACTACTGGGAGATGCTGCTGCCGAGCACCTTCGCCGTCGAGACTCCGCCGCTGCTCGAACTGGCGCGAAAGCTGGATGTGGTGCGGCGCGACGATCCGCTGATGCTGGTGCACGAGTTGAATCAAAGGCTCTTTGAGTACTTCGAATACGTGCCGCGCTCCACGCGCGTGGACTCGCCAATTGATGAGGCGATTGTGAGCCGCCAGGGAGTATGCCAGGACTTCACTCACACGATGCTTGCGCTGCTGCGTCATGTGCGCATCCCGGCGCGCTATGTTTCGGGCTACCTTTATCGCAGCCGCGAAGCCCACGACCGCAGCACGCCCGACGCGACGCACGCATGGGTGGATGTGCTGCTGCCTCATCTTGGCTGGGTCGGCTTCGATCCAACAAACAACCTCATCGCGCATCGGCGGCACATCCGGGCCGCTGTGGGACGCGACTACGCCGACGTGCCGCCTACGCATGGCATCTTCCGCGGGAGCGCGGAGAGCGAGCTCTATGTGGCTGTGCAGGTAGATGCCAGCGAGCAACCGCCCGCTCTGGATCGCAAGCTGCCGATTCCCGATGACTGGAGCGTGCTGGTGGAGCGCGCACAGCAGCCTGCCGCCCCCCGCGTGCCCGTCATTGATTTGCAGCAGATGCAGCAGCAA
>JAJXWS010000185.1:1093-2718 GCA_021781495.1 Acidobacteriota bacterium
TCACTCACGCAGAGCGGCGGACCTCCGCGGCGATGCGGCGCAACTCCGGCAGCACCGCGCCCAATGCGGCGGGCTCTGCATTGCGTCGGCCCAGGGCAAAGTAGACGGCGCGGTAGTGGCGATAGAGCTGCTCATAGACCGCAGCTGCTTTTGGATCAGGCTCGACCGTGCGCAGCGGCAGACAGACCGCTGCCTGCGCCTCCTCGATGGTCTTGAATGCGCCGGCTGCGAGCAGAGCGATGATGCCCGACCCAAGACTGGTGGGTACGCCTGCGGGCACGAGCACAGGCTTGTTGAGAACATTCGCGTAGACGCGGTTGAGCACTTCACTTTTTTGCGGAATGCCTCCGGCGTTAATCACGCGATCGACGCGCACGCCGTGTTCGGCCATGCGCTCCAGGATGATGCGCGTGTGAAAGGCCGTGCCTTCGATTGCGGCAAAGAGTTCATCCTGCGCAGTGTGGATGAGGTTCCAACCCAGCGTGACGCCGCCGAGTTCGGGATTGACGAGCACGGTTCGATCGCCGTTGTCCCAGCTCAGACGCAGCAGGCCCGTTTGCCCGGCTTTGTAGGCGTCGAGACCCTCGGACAACGCGGCAACCGTAGTTCCGGCGCGCTTTGCGACCGCGTCGAAGATGTCGCCCGTGGCGGAAAGCCCTGCTTCGATGCCAGTGTAAGCCGGATGCACGCTGCCCGGTACAACGCCGCAGACGCCGGGAACGAGTTCGGCTTCTTTCGCCATGGCGATGATGCAGGTGGAGGTGCCGACGACGTTGACCACATCGCCCTCGCGGATGTGCGAACCGATGGCGTCCCAGTGCGCGTCGAAGGCTCCAACGGGGATGGGAATGCCGGCGGTGAGACCCAGCTTCTCTGCCCACTTGGCGGAGAGATGTCCAGCGAGATGGTCGCTGGTCAGGTATTCACCGCCCATCTTCTCCCGCACGCCTTTGAGCAGCGGATCGACGGCGACGAGGAACTCTTCGGGCGGCAGGCCGCCCCACTTGGGGTTCCACATCCACTTGTGGCCCATCGCGCAGACGCTGCGCTTGAGGCTGGCCACCGTGCGAACGCCGCACAGCGTAGCCGCAACCATGTCGCAGTGCTCGAGCGCGGTGACAAACTGGTCGCGCTTCTCCGGATTGTGGCGCAGCCAATGCAGCAGCTTGGCAAACCCCCACTCGTGGGAGTAGACGCCGCCGCACCAGTCGATGCCTTCAAAGCAGAGCGCGTGAGCCTTCTGTGTAATCTCTTCTGCCTCGGAGTGTGCGCGATGGTCGCACCAGAGATAGTAGTCGTCGAGCGGCTCAAGGCCCTCGCCGACGGGAATGACGCTGGAGCCGGTGGTATCGAGCGCGATAGCGCGCACCTCAGCGCCGGCGATACCGGTTGTGCGCAGCACCTCGCGAGTGGCCTCGGCGAGGGCGCGCATCTGGTCGGCGTGGGATTGCGTGGCAAAGTCGGGGTCCTCGCGCCGGCGATGCAGAGGATAGGACGCCGAAGCGGTGCCGATGGGCCCCTTGACGCTCTCGACCAATGTGACACGCACGCTGAGGGTGCCGAAATCGACTCCGGCGACGATGGCCATGAAAAGCCTCCAGTAAACGCTTTCTTGAAGCGCTTTC
>JAJXWS010000087.1 GCA_021781495.1 Acidobacteriota bacterium
GTTTGAGGGCTTGAGCAGCGAAAGCCTGCGGCCGATTGTCCTCCGCACCAAATCCAGTTCCACAATCTCTGAGGCATTCCACAGCGCGACGAAAGCTCGGCGGCCATCGCGCGACAGCGCAAGGGCACCGGGATAGGTGGAAGGCACGGCATCGCTCTCCGCAAGATCGAAGCGATGCTCAATCTTCCCAGACGCGGCATCGAGCAGCAACACATCATCGGACAGGTTGTCGGCCACCAGCAGCTTCTCCACGCCGGCAGACGCCAGTACGGCAATTGCCGCCGGGAAAGGCACACCCTTATCCCCTTCCTTCTCGCCGATCAGCCGTGTCTTTCGCCCCGGCGCCAACTGCTGCAGAGGTAGATGCAGGATGCGTTCCGGCTCGATCTTCCCGTTGTCAAAGCGATAGACCGCAATGCCGCTACCGGTGTCGTCCTTCTCTTTGCCAAGCGGGTCGGTGAGGGAACCCATGCTCGCATACAGGTGCTTCCCATCGCGACTGAAGGCGAGCCCGGAGTAAAGAGTCTGCCTGGCTACACGCGTCAACGTGCGTGAATCCGGAAAATCCTCGAGCGTGCCGGTCTGTGTATCGAGCACGGCAAGCGACTGGTCGTAATTCGACTCATAGGTGCCGTAGCCCGCGTTCACTGTGACCAAATAACGCCCGTCCGGCGAGATGGCCGTCGTCATGGGCAGGCTGTTCAGCCGCTGCGGATGACCGGGTATCGGGCCAATCCACTGCTTACTCGTAGGCAGATCGTGTGTTTGCGCCGCGAGTGGCGCCGCGATAAGAACCAATGCCGAGGAAACCGCCGTCAACAGAGCCCTGATATGCATGGCAAAACGATACCAAAGCTCTGCGAGAAGAGTTTTAAATATCCGTTCCAATCCGTAGCGCTTTGCCCGGTGCGTACTACACCGGCATCAGCGTGCGCACAGGAGCCATGCCTGCAATAATCATCCCTATGCAAACGGCGATTACCGCGGAGAGGTTGTGGGACGGATCACGGCTGGTCGACAAGCCGGCGATTCTCATACAGGATGGGCACATCGCCTCAATCGTCAGCCGCGATGCGGTCGAGATTCCCGCCGGCGTTTATGCGGTGGATTTCCCCGGCGCTACGCTGGGTCCAGCCTTCTTCGACGTGCATATTCATGGCGCGGCCGGCCACGACGTGATGGAGGCGACCCCGCAGGCGCTTGGCGCCATCAGCCGTTTTCTTGCCTCGCGCGGCACGGGCAGCTTTCTCGCCACCACGGTCACCGCTTCGCTGGACACTACGCTACGCGCTGTCGAGGGTATCGCGAAATTGATGGAGCAGCAGCCCGCGCAGGGGGTAGCGCAGCCCATCGGAATTCACCTGGAGGGACCGTTCCTGTCGCATGCCAGGCGTGGCGTGCAGCCTGCGGAACATCTGCTCGCACCGGACATTGCCACCTTCGACCGCCTGTTTGACGCGGCCGGGGGACACGTTCGTCTGATGACGATAGCGCCGGAACTGCCCGGCGCCGTAGATCTGATCCGTCACGCCACGGCGCGGCAGGTTCGCGTCTCGCTTGGCCATTCTGACGCCACTCGCGCCGAAACGCAGGCGGCTATCGAAGCAGGGGCCGCCAGCGCCACACACACCTTTAACGCCATGCGACCGCTTGACCATCGCGAACCGGGCATCCTGGGCACGGTGCTGACCAGCGACTCGCTCTTTGCCGAGCTGATCTGCGATGGCATCCATACGGAGCCCGAGATTGTCCGCCTCTGGTGGCGGGCTAAGGGGCCGGAGCGCGCCATACTGGTCACCGATGCCATGAGCGCCGCCGGGATGCCCGACGGGGAGTATCAACTGGGTGGCTTTGCCGTGCAGGTAGCGCATGGCCGGGCCATGGCGCGCGGCGTGCTAGCCGGCAGCGTACTCACCCTGGACCGGGCTCTCTCCAACTTTGTGGCATTTACAGGCGCAACCGTGGACCAGGGTCTGCGCCTGCTTACGGCCAATCCGGCGAAGATGACCGGACTGACCGAGCAGGCCGGATGCGTGTCTACAGGGAGACCTGCGAATCTGGTGGCCGTCGATCCGACAGGGCAGTTGCTTGCATCCTTCGTGCAGGGAGAGCGCGTGAGCTGAGCCGCTATCTCTGCTCTAATAGGCGCTGGGCACGCCAAAGCGCGCCTTCAATGCCCGCAACTTCCGTGTCGCCAATCGACAAGCCGGGAACGGCCGCGTGAAGACCCGCAAAAAATGCCTCGCGCACCAGTTGTGCCTTGCCCACCACGCTGCCGATCCACGCCACGGGCACCTCACCTGCAATGGCGTGCTTGCGGCGTAGCTTGCCGCGCACCAGCAGAACGGACTCGACCAGATCCGCCGCTGCCTGCTGCAGCACGCCCAAGGCCACGGCATCGCCCTCCTCGGCAAGCTGGCTGATCGCCGGCGCCAGCGCCGCAAAGTCGGGACCCGGTGTGCTGTCGCCCAGATTCACCAGCTCGTCGATGGTCGGCGTTCCCCAGATGCGGCCAACCGTCTCCAGTACCCGTGTCGGCTCTTCGCGGTCATAGGCCTTCAACGCGCGGCGCACGGCATGCAGGCCAATCCAGTAGCCTGAGCCTTCGTCGCCCAGCCGGGAGCTCCATCCACCGGCGGTCTCGCGTCCGCCATCCGGTGCGCGGCCAATGCAGTTTGAGCCCGTCCCGGCGATCTGCAAAATACCCGGCCCGCCCTTGAACGCCGCATCCAATGCGATGACCTCATCGCCCACAACCTCAGAGCGCTCGACGCCAAATTCGCGAAATACCCGGGTAATCCACTCCGCAACACCCGGCATGGTGGCGCTGGCAACCCCAGCCGAGGCAGCCTCCACCGTGGCAATACCGGCCTGCGCAAAGGCCTCCCGCAGCAGCGAGCGCAGATTGGCCTCCGCCGTCTCAGTTCCCACGCGCAAGCGCTTGATGGATCCGTTTTCGACAAAGGCCAGGACCCGGTCACCGGCAGCGATGGAAGCACGGGTTCGCGTACCTCCACCGTCAATTCCAAGAACAATACTCATCTTCTCTTGCACTCCCCGGGGTACAGGCTCTAATTTGCCGGCTCAGTGCCGCCATCGCGCAATATGCCCGACAGCACATTCAGGCTGCCATCGGTCTTCGGGGGCACGAGCCCCAGCATGTGAGCAAGCCAAGGATACAGGTTTACATTCTCAAACGGCATCACCGTGCGGCCCTGCACAATGTCTGGCCCGGCGGCAAAAAAGCTTGCCTTCATCTCGGGCAGCCGGCGCGGATCGAAACCATGCATCCCGGGATTCGGCGGCGTATCCGGTTTGCCCGGTGGCGGCCCGTGCGCACGAATGGCATAAGGACCGGTCGCAATCACCACTGGATCGCCCTCGCGAGCATTCTGGTTGTACTCCAGCCCGGCGGGGACGTTCTTGCGGCGAAACACAATGAACTGCGACGACGCTTGCTTGAGCTGGTTGTACACGCGCTCGCGATCCGCCTCGGTCTTGCCGTAGAGCAGATCGCCATCCGTCTCAAACCCGCCCAGGTCGGCAAACTTGTCCAGCGTGATCCAGTCGCCTTCTACCCTGGCCATACCGTGATCACTTACGACGACCAGATCGATAGGCAAGCCCGTGGCATCCAAACCCGCCTTCAACTTGCCTACCAGGGCATCCACCTTCTTTACCGCAGCCTGGGTCTGGGGAGCATCCGGTCCAAACTGGTGGCCTTCATGGTCCGGCTCAGAGTAGTAGAGCGTGATGAAGTGCGGACGCGCGGCCTCGGGCAGGTGCAGCCACGCAAGCACCTGCGCAATGCGCGCATCGTCGTCGATCTTGTCATCAAAATGCAGATAATAGGTGGGTTGATAACCCGCGATCTTCGCCTCAGAGCCGGGCCAGAATAGGCAGGCAGACCGCATTCCCTGGCTCTCCGCAAGGCTCCACAACGGCACTCCGCCATACCATTTGCCGTCTGTCACCGCACCCGCATCGCGGATGGCATAGCGAGCCTTGCCGGCTTCATCCACAAAGCTGTTGGCAACCAGTCCGTGGTGCTCAGGATAGAGACCCGTAACGATGGTGTAGTGATTGGGAAAGGTGAGTGAGGGGTAGCTGGGAAGCATACCCTCCGGCGCCCATGCACCCTGCTTGCCCAAAGCCAGCAGATGGCTCGCGCCGTCCCGAACCGCATAATCCCATCGGAAGCCGTCCAGGGAGACCAGCACAACATAATGGGCCTTCTGCGCGGCAGGCGAATTCGGCCCATGGTCCACATGGATGACCGGCAGAGGATGGTTGCCCTGTTGCTGCCCTGCCGACTGCAACGGTACAAGCGCCAGCCCTGCAAACAGAGCGGCCAGAGCCAAGCGATTCCATATGCCTTGGCGCATCAGGACTCCCCGAAGATCAGCTTATCGCACGCACCGCAGATGCAGACACACTTCGGCCATGGCGGGATGCTCCCGGAGAGCAAAGCTTCTCCGAGAGCCCGGCTGCCGATGGCTTCCGGCAATGGCTGGATTACTGCTGGGGTGGCTGCGGTGCGGTTGCCGGTGCGGCCGCCGGCTCAGCTGGTGCGGCCGGCTGCTGCTTCGACAGGCTGCGGATATAGGCGATCAGGTTCTTCACCTCATCATCCTTGGCGCGAGCTGCACCCTCAGGGGGCATCTTGTCCTTGCCTTTGCGGATGATGTCGAAAAGCTCCTGGTCCGTCTTGCCGCTCAGCGTCTTGGGGTCAGTCCAATCATCCAGCGTGAGCTGCATATCCTTGGCGACATCGGTCTTTCCGTCGCCGTTGTTGCCGTGGCAAAGCGCACAGTCGATTGCGTAAACTTTCTTGGCCTGTGCCATTGCCTGGGCCTGCGACTGCCCCTGGGGTGCTGCTTGGGTTCCGTTGTGGGGCGCAGGTTTGGCAGAACTTTTTGCTGCGTGTGTGGGAGCAGACTCCTGGGGCGGGCGCGCCGGTGCTGACGCGGGTGCGAGCTCGATCAAGATGACCGCGGTAAAGAGCAGGAACGGCTTGAACATGGTCGTCTCCTCAGTTGCAGGTGTCGGGGACGGGCATCTGGCAGCTGTTGGTTTAATTCGAACGCATTATAGGCCCAAGTGAAAGTGAGTTGCATCACTGGACTTTCAGCGCGAACCCTGAATCACACCCTGCCCTGCAAACACACCGCCCGAGGACCCGCCGGATATGGTATACGTTTTCGCATGTTCCAACGTCGCCTTCTGCTCGCCTCTCTTGCCCTGCTCATCTGCACGGCGTCCCCGGCTCCCGCCCAGACCCTGGCCCCCACGCCTCCCATGGGTTGGAATAGCTGGGATGCCTACGGCCTCACCATCGACGAGGCCGACTATCGCGCCAATACCCAGGTGCTCGCCGGACTCCGGCAATACGGCTGGCTTTACTCCGTGATCGACGAGGGCTGGTACATGCAGGACCCCTTTGCGGACACCGTGGCGGCCCGCAAGTATGTCTGGGATGCCAACGGAGTCCTGCTGCCCGCGCTGGACCGCTTTCCCTCGGCCGCCAATGGCGCCGGGTTCAAGCCTCTGGCCGACTGGGTTCATGCCCAGGGACTCAAATTTGGCGTCCATCTCATGCGCGGTATTCCCAGGGACGTGGTCCGGCAGAATCTGCCCATCGCCGGAACTGCATTTCACGCGCAGGATGCCGCCGATGTCTCCTCCACCTGCCCGTGGGATGAAGGCAACTATGGCATACGCGACAATGCCGCCGGCCAGGCCTACTACGACTCCATGCTCAGGCTCTACGCCAGCTGGGGGCTCGACTTCATCAAGGTCGACTGCATCTCCGATCGTCCGTACCGCCCCACTGAGATTCGACAGCTTGCGGAGGCCATTCGCAAGACCGGCCGGCCCATCGTGCTGAGTCTCTCGCCGGGTCCAACCAAACTGGAACACGCGACGGAGGTGGAGAAGTACGCCCAGATGTGGCGGATCTCCGACGATCACTGGGATGTATGGTCCGTGGATCGCAAACCCGGCGCCAGTGAGTTTCCCTTCGGCATTCGCGATGCGTTCGACCGCCTGGCAGCCTGGGCACCCTACGTAAAGCCCGGCAGCTGGCCCGACGAGGACATGCTGCCGTGGGGATCGCTCACCCCGCATCCCGGCTGGGGCAAGCCTCGCCAGTCCCGCGAAACTCGCGACGAACAGCGCACAGAGATGACGCTCTGGGCCATCTCCCGCTCACCGCTGATTCTCGGCGCGAATCTCACGCGGCTGGATGACTTTACGCATTCCCTGATCACCAACCGGGAAGTGCTGGCCCTCAACCAGACAGCCGTTGAAAGCAAACCCGGACTCACGCCAAAGGCTGGCCCCGGCAACGAACCTTTCCTGCAGCGCTACTGGTATGCGCGCACCGGCGGGCCGCACCCGCAGGAGTACATTGCGGTCTTCAACCTTGGCGATAAGACAACCGCGTCCGAACTGCCCTGGATGGTCTTTCATCTGACAGACAAACCCCATGCCGTGTTCGACGTCTGGAATCAAAGGCACGTCCCCGCCGCGTCTGCCCTCGCCGTTGAGCTGCCGCCGCATGGCTGCGCTCTCTATCGCGTGGAATAAACTTCGCCTCGCCCATCCCGGAGTCACAACGCATGCCCATAATGTGATTCCGGGATGGCAACAATTCCACCGGCAAATCTCCCTTTTGCCGCAACCCTCATGGCGCTTTTCCGCATCGCAATTCCAGAAACGGAAAGTTATATTCGCGCGGGAGCACGAACGTTGCTCCTGCTGGTTCCCTTCCGCCGTCGCTGGTCCTCATGTGCGACACTATTGTGTTTGCCCGGCAGACTGCAAAGCAGCCGGGCTAGAGGCAGGCTCGAACCATGTCCTTGTTGCGCTCCGCTCTTATCTCGCTCTCACGGAATCGTCAGCTGCGGCGTTTTGGAGAACACTCCAGCGTCGGTACCCGTCTCAGTTCCCGCTTTGTCGCCGGCATGGAAATCGAAGACGCCCTTCGCGTAGCCGAGTCGCTCAATCGGCAAGGCATCTCCGTCACGCTCGACTCGCTCGGCGAGAGCGTGACATCCGAAGAAGAGGCGCATAAAGCCGCCGGCGTCTATCACGCGCTGCTGGACGCGATTGCCGCGCGGAAGCTTGAAGCCAACATCAGCGTCAAGCTCACACAGATGGGCCTGACGCTGGACCCACACCTCGCCGAGAGCATCGCCGCCAACCTTACGGAGCACGCAAAGGCCACCGGGAGCTTTGTGCGCATCGATATGGAGGACTCGTCTCTCACCGATGTCACGCTGGACATCGTACGCCGCCTGCACGCGCACCCCGATCTGCACGGAGCCGTTGGCGTGGTCATCCAGGCGTACCTCTACAGGTCGCAGAATGACGTGGAGCAACTCGTCGCGGACGGCATTCGCATCCGACTGTGCAAGGGAGCCTACAAAGAGTCCGCCATGATTGCGTTTCCACGCAAAGTGGACGTAAATGCCAACTACGTCCGGCTCAGTTGCATGTTGCTCTCCAGCCCCGTTTACCACGGTCTTGCCACGCATGATGAGGCGATGATCAACGCGGCTAAATCTTACGCCGCGCAGAACCGCATTCTGCCAAGCCACTTTGAATTTCAGATGCTGTTTGGTGTGCGCCGCGACCTGCAGCGCAAGTTGATCTCGGAAGGGTACAACGTGCGCGTCTACGTGCCCTTCGGTCGCGAGTGGTATCCGTACTTCATGCGCAGGCTGGCTGAGCGGCCCGCCAACGTAATCTTCATTGCCAAGAATCTGCTGCGCCGGTAGGCCTCACAGGCCTGCCATGCGCGCAGAGCAAAAGCAGGCCTACTCCCCTACTCGCGAGCGTCTTCTGATTCTCTCTCCGCGTTTGCGAAACAGCTTGACCTGCCTGCAGATGGGGCACTCCCACGGGTAGTACCCCATGAGCGGGTACACCTTCTGCTGCAAAAATCCTATCCGTGGCAGCCGGCGAAGCCGTCGGCTTCCACAGGTGGCACAAACAATCTCTGAGAGTTCCGAGGCAATCTCTGAAGAAATGGGCGACATCCGCAATCTCCTTGCTCTTCCTGATGCGCCCGGCTGCGTTCTCCCTGCTGATCGCAGGCCTGGCCGGCGAAGTGCACGACGTACCGCGCAACTCCGCAAGGCATCGCACCGAGCACACATGCCGCTGCTTCGCTTGCTAAGCTGACGAAGCAATCTGGCAGTGAAACCGAATCCTAGCGAATCCGGACAGTATCAAACATCGAAAAGTCGCCCTCGGTCGCCTCAAGAGTAACGATCCTGTCACATTTCCGGACACTGGGAATCGAAAGCAACTGCGGGCTGCTCCGGCGCCGGGGTCCTGCTAACCGGTGTAAAACTTCCTGGAGGGACGCACCAGCGCCATCAGGCCTGCAGTCGCGCCAGTCCCTGCCGCGCCAGATCCGCCACGGCTCTTGCCAGCGTTTGCGAACCATTGAGCGACTCGGGGCGCTCCAGCCGGATACCCAGTCCCACTGCGTATTGCCGAAACGCGATATCGACGTCGTACAGAATCTCAACGTGGTCACACAGAAATCCGATGGGCTGCAGCACCAGCGCCTTCACGCCATCCGCGGCAATCGCCTGCAGCGTGTCCTCAACCGTGGGGCCAATCCATGGCCCGCCGCTCGCTCCCTGGCTTTGGAATGCAAACCACCAGCGTGCGATCTCCGGAACTCGCTCTGCCACCAGTTCCGCGGTGTGCTTCGCCTCCTGCGCGTAGGGGTCCGCGCCCTCGCCCGGCCACAACTTCGGCTGGCCTTCCGCTGCTGCAGGAGTCTGAATGGTCCGGCATGGCACGCTGTGCGCGGTAAAAAGCACGGGGACCGGCGTGCCTGTCTCTTCGCGCAGTTTCTTCAGCGCTGGTCTCAGCCGTTCTGCAAAGGCGTCGGCCAGCAGCGGGTCACTCGCCCATCCCTCCGTAAAATCCATGCGCAGGGAACCGGCCTCAGCCTGCACGGCGCGGCGATACAGGCCCACGCTGGTGCGCGAGTTCTGCGGCGCCAGGCAAATGACGGCCGCCTCTTCCACACCGTCCACACGCATCTGCCGCACCACATCGGGGATGTAAGGCCGCCAGTTGCGCATGCCCACGTACACGGGGACAGGCATGCCCGTGGCCGCCAACTCAGCCTGCACCAGCCGCCCCTGCTCCAGCGTCAACTCCGTCAGCGGGCTCTTGCCGATCAGCGCATAGCGGTGCTGAATCTCCTCGATGACATGCTGCGGCAAAGGGCGTCCGCTGACCACGTTGCGCAGATACTCCGGAATCTGCTCTACCGTCTCAGGGGTTCCGTGCGCCAGCAGCAGCACCGCCTGTTTAGCCACGCGCGGCCTCCTCCAGGCGGAACTCACGCACCATGCGCACCACGGCCTGCACATTCTCCACCGGCGTGCCGGGAACGATGCCGTGACCAAGGTTGAAGATGTGGCCCGGGCGCCCGGCAGCGGCGCGCAGAATCTCCTTTACGCGCTGCTCCAGCACTTCCATCGGAGCAAACAGCGTGATGGGGTCCAGGTTACCCTGCACCGCGTGACCATGACCAACGGCACGCCAACCCTCATCCAATGGCTGCCGCCAGTCGAGTCCGATGACATCCGCTCCGGTCGAGGCCATATCGCCAAGCAGTCCGGCCGTCTCCACGCCGAAGTAAATCACCGGCACGCCCATCAGTTGCACTGCCCGAACCAGCCGCGTCGAGGCCTCAAGGGCATAATCGCGATAGTCAGCAAGGCTCAGCGAACCCACCCAGCTGTCGAAGATCTGGATCACGTCCGCCCCAGCCTGCACCTGCAGCCGGCAATACTCCGTAAGCACGGCCACGATCTTGTCCAACAGCAGGCGCCACGTCGCCGTATCGCCGTACATCATCTGCTTGGTGTGGATGTAGTTCCGTGAGCCGCCGCCTTCAATCATGTAGCTGGCCAGCGTATACGGTGCGCCACAAAAGCCGATAATGCCAAGCCGGTCGCGAAAGTGCGCTGCAACCTTCTCAATGGCGCGGGCCACGTACTCCAGCTCGATGGCGCGGTCGGTTCGCAGGGCACGTACGTCTTCGGCTGTCCGCACCGGGTGGTGCACCACAGGCCCCTCGCCGGCCATGAACTCAAACGGCAGCCCCATGGGCTCCAGAGGCAGCAGCAGATCGGCAAAAATAATGGCCGCATCTACGCCAAGCTTCTCCGCGGCCGTGATGGTTACCTCAGAAGCCAGCTCCGGCTGCTTGCAGATCTCCACCAGCGTGTGGTGCTTGCGAACATCGCGATACTCCTGCATGTAGCGGCCCGCCTGGCGCAAGAACCAGACAGGAGTACGGTCCACCGGGCGGCGCAAACACGCCCGCACGAATCGGCTGCCGTCCAGAATCGTCTCAGGGACGGCGGGGTTTTGACTTGTTGTATCCATACGCTTTCGATTTTACCGGGCGCAGGCTGGGTAGCAACGCCGTCCGTCGAGGAATCTCCATCGCGTCTGCACTGGATCCATGCGTCCTATGCGCCAATAGCCAGATGCCGCGTGCGCACAAAAAAAACGGCCCCTGTCTTTGACAGGGGCCAAGTTGCCTTGGTTCTCTCGTGTTGCGAGAGCTTGGTTGGCGGCCTGACGGCCGGGGGAAGCCGTCGGGGCGGATAGAGCCTCAGGGGGGGTGGCTGCGCGGCGTTTACTGCCGCTCCGCACCCGTCGAAGAAACCGCACCTTGGGGGGACGTGGTTTCCTGGGCCGCCAAACTGTTTTCCATCAACCGGATGTGCACGCTGCTGGTCCGGACCGGCTTGGCATCTTCATCGCCGGAGTCGGCCACCTTGGCATTGCCAAGGGCCACGTAGTGCATGCGGTAGACGGGAATCTGGTGTTCGGTTACGAGGTAGCGCTCCACGGCCTCAGCCAGGCGCTGCGAGTGCTGAATGCCTGCTGCACCTGCGCCGGGCGCGTGCGCTTCCATCTCGAGGATGTAGCCCTGGTGCCCCGCAAGGGACGACGCCAGCGTATCCAACTGGTCGCGAGCTGCTGAGGAGAGCGCCGGGGTCCCGCCGCGGAACGGAATGTCGACGTCCTTGATCGGGTGGTACTGGTCCAGACCATTCACCGTGGAGTTCAGACGGTCCACGTGGCTGGAAGCACCCTGCGCGAGACCGTTTGCATTCTGCGCCTGCGAGTTTGCCGCCAGCGCTGTCTGGTTGGCAGAGTCGGCAGCGGACTGGGCCTGACGAATTCCGGCCTGCGCACGGGCGTCCACATCCTTGATATCGCGCGAGTTCTGGGCATTCACTTCGTCCAGTTCGTTGACACGATCCGTGATGGGATCAATCCGCTTGTGAATCCACTTCTTGCGGGCAAAAGGCATCATGTGCCCCCAGAAGCCCTCCTTGTCGGCTGTCGGCAAGGGTGTTGTCGGGGAGGGCTGCTGAGCCGTCGCCGCAGGAGGGTTGCTCTGGGGTGCAGCGGCGGGCTGGGACTGCTGAGCTACCGCCGCAGGAACTGCAATCGCAGATGCCAGCAGAAGAACTGCAAACTGGCTAGGGAATGAAGTCTTTACGAGAGAATTTGCCTTCGTCATCATCTTTGGCCTCTTGGTCTCGGTATCAGCCCCGCATTCGCAGAGCGATCCTTGTTGCTGTACGCCATCACAGATAGCAATACCCGTGCCAAAGTAAGCGCGACTCGGATTTATCTTATATCTCATTTTATTTGTAAGACTTAGAAGATAATTCGTTGCCACGCAGGAATATTCCCCGGCGCAGCCTGCACAAATGACTGTGTAGTTTTTACAGCACGCGGTAAGTTCTACCGGGTAAAGGTGATATTGCCCATCAATTCGAATCCACGTGGACGATTCGAATCTGCGGGTATGCCCCATCCCAGTCAGGAGAGACTGTGTCGAAGATGAGCCGGAAGTCCCGCTCCTCGCCTGGCTTCAGCGGTGCAGCAGAGACGGGTTCCACGTCCACATAGGGCTCGCGCATGCGAATCAGCTTCAGCGACTGTGTCTCGTTCTGGGACACTTCTTTGGCGGCGTCGTAGAACAACACTTGCACTGTGATGCCCGAAACGGTACGAGTGCCCGTGTTCACGATATGGCCGTCTACATAGGTCACTTTGCCCCCGGCCAGATTGCTGGACTCGCTCATCACCAGTCGCGAGATCGGCAGATTGGCGGCATAGGCATCCGGTGCAGCGGAGATGGGCGTCACCGTCGACGCCTGTTTGCCGTGCTGTGCGATCAGGACGACCACGATCGCCACGAATACCACCACACCCGCGGCAATGGCCAGCGGCAACCAGTTGCGCTCCCTCGGCTCAGTGCGGGGAACAAGATCAAGATTCGGACCAGTGCTCACGTGCGGATTTTACACCTCTTACTGGAAGGATTTCCCCGCACCCTTTCGTTCTCATGGATAAAGGAACCAACAGCAGAAGCGGATCGTAGATGCATGGGAAGGCACTCCCACGGAATCTACATCTTTTGTCTGATTCCTCAGGCGTGTGTTTCGTATCTAAATAGAA
>JAJXWS010000186.1 GCA_021781495.1 Acidobacteriota bacterium
ACAAGCCTCATAGAGCGCCTGGGCCGTGCGAGGCCCATTGGGGTGCTCGGCGGCGTACCGCTCATAGACATCCGACTCGCGCTCGGGACACTTTTCCTGGCCCTGCCAGTCGCCGCAAAGTTTGTTATCAATCAGGTCAAAGTCCGCCAGGTCGGCCCAGCGCGTATGGGGGTAATACTTCATGACCTTGCGCAGCTCGTCTTCGTCCATCTGGTTGTGCAGCGCAGGATTCTGCAGCTTGGCCGAGGGCAGCGAATGGTAGTCGGCCTTCTGCAACTGCCAGCGGATATCCGCGGCGCGCCAGGATGCCTCAGCAGCCAGCGGCGAGTTCGGAAACATCTCCACCACGCGCCGGTAGAGCAGCCGGGCTGCCTGCGCGGCATTCGCAGGCCCACGGGGATCCGCGGCAAGCGCTTCCTCAGTGGCCGCCGAGCCCAGCAGAATCTGGTCCCCGTTGGGCAAATTCTCTGAGACAACTCCCTTGGCTTCCATCCATCCCGTGATGGGAGGAGGCGTGTCGTTGCTGCCGAAGACCGGCTCATCTTCAGAGTGCTCCTCTTCGACATCCGTGTTGGCGTAGACGCGCAGCCAGTCGCCACTTTTTTCCGCGATGACCAGCTCACGGCCGGTCTGGACCCGCTCGACCTTTTGCGCGCTCTTGTCCGGGGAGACATACAGCCATGTGACGCGCAATGCCGCGGCCCGCGGACCGGCCAGCGGCTTGACGATCTGCGGAGGGCGCTTCTGGCCTTGCGCCAAAGGAGCGCACAGGACTGCCAATCCTAATGCAAGGGAACGGAGCTTCATCACAGGAAGCATCATAGCGGAACGACGTTATGAGTCGACTTCAGTGAGCACGCAAGCCAGCAACTCGGGCGCGACATTGCCGCCGCTCACCACGGCAACGGCTTTTTGGAAAGCAGGCAACTGACCTGCATGGAAGAGCAACGCGGCAGCAGCCACAGCGCCGCTGGGCTCAGGAACAAGCCGGGCGGTGGAAACAATGGCCCGCATCGCGCTACGAATCTCGGCTTCAGTCACAGTCACAACGTCATCTACAAATGCCTGGATATGCGCGAAGTTGCGCTTTCCCACGCTCTGCGTGCGCAGTCCGTCTGCAATGGTGCGGGTGGTCAGTTCCGCAGGCCACTCCACGACAGATCCTTTGCGGAAGCTTTCGGCCGTGTCGCCAGCCAGTTCCGGCTCCACGCCGACAACTTTTGCGCGGGGACACAACTGCTTGACGGCTGCAGCCACGCCGCTTAACAGTCCTCCGCCGGAGACGGGCGCCAAAACAAGATCCACATCAGGTAGCGCCTCGGCAATCTCCAGCCCGCAGGTTGCCTGCCCGGCGATGATGTCCATATCGTCATAGGGAGGAACCACCACGTAGCCGTGAGCGCGCACCAGCTCTTCTGCCTTGGCAAGGCGCTCACTCGATGCGGGGCCCACGTCGACGACCTCTGCCCCGAGCGCCAGGGTGGCAGCTCGCTTGATGGCCGGCGCATTCGAAGGCATCACAATCACGGCCTTCGCACCGACGGCGCGCGCCGCATAGGCCACGCCCTGGGCGTGGTTGCCGCTTGAGTAGGTAATCACTCCGCGTCTGCGTTCGTCGGGCGTGAGCTGGAGAATCTTGTTCGCGGCGCCGCGAATCTTGAATGCGCCGATTGGCTGAAGGCTTTCGGCCTTGAGCCAGATGTTGCCTGCGACTCCAGGAAACCGGGCGTGGACGAGCGGTGTACGGACGGCAATTCCGGCGATGCGCGCTGCCGCGTCGCGCACGGCGTTCAGGGTGACAAGTGCATCTGCCATTGAACCTCTGCGCCTCTTCTAATCAGATCTCCAGAATCACCGGCATGATCATCGGCCGCCGTCCCGTCGTCTTTTGAATGAGCCGTTTCAGGTCTGCGCGGATCTTGTCCTTGGCCATGCCGTAGTCGGCCTTCTGCTCGTCGCTCAGTTCGTCCAGCGTCTTCAGCACCTGCTCGCGTGCCTGTTCGGTGATGTCTGCTCCGCCAAATCCGCGCATCACGACCTCAGGAGTCAACTCCAGCCTGCCTGTACGCTTGTTGATCGCCAGGACTGCGAGCACAATGCCGTCCTCGCTCAGGATGCGGCGGTCGCGAATGACCAGGTCCTCGACCACATCGATGCTTGAGCCGGAGTCGATGAGGATGCGGCCGGCGGTGACTTTGTCCTTCTTGCGCGCATCGTTCTTGTCCAGTTCCAGCACGTCGCCGTCTTCGATGACAATGGCGTGTTCAACGGCTCCGGTCTCCATGGCCACCTGCGCGTGGCGGCGCAGGTAGCGGTAGTCGCCGTGGACAGGGATGAAGAACTTGGGCCGTACGAGGTTGATGAGCAGGCGCATCTCTTCCTGGCTGCCGTGGCCGCTCACATGGATCAGGCCGCTCGATCCGTCATCGCAGATTACATGCGCATCGCGCCGGTAGAGGTGGTCGATGACGCGGAAGATGCCTTTTTCGTTGCCCGGAATGATGCGCGAGCTCAGGACGACGGTATCGCCGGCATCGATCTTTGCATGCTTGTGGTTGTCCACCGCAGCACGGCTCAGCGCGCTCATCGGCTCGCCCTGCGTGCCGCTGATGAGCACCATCAGCTCGTCCGGCGCATAATCCCGCATCTGTCCCGGATTGATGACCAGCCCTGGTGGCAGATCGATGTAACCCAGGTCCTGCGCG
>JAJXWS010000187.1 GCA_021781495.1 Acidobacteriota bacterium
GTGGACTGCAGGACTCGCGAGAGTGCTTCGTCGAAACGGAGGAGCTCGGCGCTCATGGATTGGATTGTAAAGTCCTGCGTCGCCTTCGCGGCTCGCGCGCGCCGATTCTGAGCGGAAAAGCAAGGGCGCACCCGATGACCGGATGCGCCCTGCGTTTGCGAGATGAGCCGTGAGCTACTTCTTGCCAGCCTTGAAGCTCGACGTGATTTTCTGTCCGGCCTGGTCCAGAATGCCCTTGGCATCGGCTGCGTAGGGTCCAGTCGGCGCCAGCTCGAGGTACTTCTGATAGGCCTCGGCGCACTCCGGAGGCAGCACAATGCGCTGCGTCTTGGGATCGATGGTCGCCTTCGAGACGAGTCCCTGGCCCTTCAGGTAGTAGAGCAAAGCATCGTTCGGATTGAGCTGGATGGCCTCATTGGCCACCGCCACCTGTGCGTCCTGATTGCCCTGCTGGAAGAAGATGACAGCTTCATTGCGGAGGTAGAAGGCGCCCTGCGAAGGATTGGCCTTAGCCGCTGCATCGTACGCGGCATTTGCCTCGGCCACCTTGCCCTGGCGGGCCAGGGCCTCGCCGATGCCGGCGTTGGCCATGCCCTGAATCGCCGGATTCGGCTTCTTCGAGGCCAGATCCACATCGAGAGCCTTCTTGTAGGAGACCAGCGCATCATCGTACTTCTTCAGACCGTTCTGCGCGAGGCCAAGCTGCGCCCACAGAACCGAGGCATCCGGCTTGGCTGTGGCGTCCTTGGTCATCAAGGATTCGATTTCGGTGTACTTGGCGGTCCGAATGTCGTTTGCTTTGGCCTGAATGTCGGCCTTAGCCGCGGATGCGCCCAACTGCTGCTCTGCTGTGGCCGAGGCGGAGTCGGCATCATGCACGTCCTGCGTCACCGTCTTCAGGTCCGCATTCAGGCCCTTGATCACTTCGTTGGCCTTGAGCGCGGCGGAGTTCTTCTGCCGGATCTCATCCAACTGCTTCTGTTCTTCGGGCGGAAGCTTGTTGATGTACTCGGGACGGGACATATCGAAGTCCACAGCGGTGTCGGCGTTGGGCGCAACGGTGACGCTGTCCTGCCGATCAGCCTGCTTGTCGGGGGTCATGCCGTCGGTGCGGTAGATCACGATATAGGTGCCGGCCGGCACCTCGCCGGTGTAATCGCCCTGATCGCTGACCTTGAAGTTTCCCCGGTCTGCTGTTTGAGGGCTAAGGCCTGGCCCGGAAGCCGCACGCGTAATCTGCATGAAGTTCACCGCGCCGCCGCTCTGCGGCGCCCCAGTGGGGTTGATCAGGTGCCCATGCACTTTACCCATCGGCACTGCAGGCTGCTGCTCTGGCTGCTGCGCCAGGGAAGGCACGAGCGAAAAGGCCAGTACACCCAGCCAAAGTGAAAGGTTGCGTTTCATCGTCTTCTCCTTGAGAACTCGCTTGCGCGGGCACGCCCGCACGCGCGATCAATAATCTTTGCTGGCATTTGCCGCCCGGGACAGACGCACTCAACACGTCATCCCGCCCGGGACACGCATCGTACTGCACGACTCAAATTAAATCGTTGCGACTCTCCAGCACAAGGCCAACCCTTTATCCTACCGTCGGCAAGACCCTGAACTTGTGGCCTACGTCACACACTACAATCGAATTATGTCCATTTCTATCAGGCCGGCCACCGCGGCGGATGTCCCGCAGATTCTTGCATTTATCCGCGCCCTCGCCGCCTACGAGCGAGAGCCGGATGCCGTGACCGCAACCGAGGCTGACCTGCTGCGCGACGGCTTTGGCGCCAGCCCGCTTTTCCATTGCCTGATCGCCGAGCAGGACGGCGCATCGGCTGGATTTGCTTTCTATTTCTTCAACTACTCGACGTGGCTGGGCCGGCCCGGTCTGTATCTAGAAGACCTGTTCGTCCTGCCGGAGTTTCGTGGCAGCGGCATCGGAAGGGCTCTGTTGCAGCGCGTAGCCGCCATTGCCGTGGAAAAGAACTGCCCGCGGCTGCAGTGGGAGGTTCTGGACTGGAATACTCCGGCGATTGATTTCTACCGCGCCATGGGAGCGGACTTTCTGGACGAGTGGCGCAATGTCCGCGTAACCGGCGAAGCTCTGCTTCGTCTTGCAGGCGTGGCCCGGACTGGAGAGGAGTCGTGAAGATTCGTGTGCTGGGCGGTGGACTGGCCGGCCCCGAAGCGGCGTTGACGGCGGCACGGCTGGGCTGCGAGGTGGAACTCTACGAGATGCGCGCCGTCATCGACGGCAAGCCGCGCCTGACGCCCGCGCACCAGACAACGGAGTTCGGCGAGCTGGTCTGCTCCAACTCGCTCAAGAGCGAGTCGCCCAACACAGCGCCGTGGCTGCTGAAGCAGGAGATGCGGCGCGGGGGCTCTGCTTTGTTACGCATTGCCGATGAAACGGCGGTGCCGGCAGGCCATGCGCTCGCAGTGGACCGAGTCGAGTTTTCTCGCCGCATCGCCGAGACCATTGCCGACGAGCCGCGCATTCGCGTGATCCGCGATGAGGTGACGACACTGAACGCGGGCGACGGTCTGACCATCGTCGCCACAGGTCCGCTGACTTCGCCCGCTCTGAGCGCGGAGATTCAGCGGCTGACCGGCTCCGAGCATCTGGCGTTTTATGACTCGATCTCGCCCATCGTCGATGCAGACTCCATCGA
>JAJXWS010000188.1 GCA_021781495.1 Acidobacteriota bacterium
GCTTCTGAGCCGGGTCGGTTCGGCATCTATGGCGGGCGCTACGTGCCAGAGACGCTGATGGCGGCGCTCGTCGAGCTCGAACACGAATACGAGTCGGCAAAGAAGGATGAGGCCTTTCAGGCGGAACTCGCAGCCCTGCTGAAGGATTTTGCCGGGCGGCCAACACCGCTCTATTTTGCGAGGCGACTGAGCGAGCAACTTGGCGGAGCGAAGATCTACCTGAAGCGCGAAGACCTGCTCCACACCGGCGCGCACAAGATCAACAACGCATTGGGGCAGGCGCTGCTCGCCAGGCGAATGGGCAAGAAGCGTGTGATCGCCGAGACCGGTGCGGGCCAGCACGGAGTAGCCACCGCGACCGTTTGCGCGTTGCTCGGCCTAGAGTGCGTGGTCTACATGGGTGAAGTGGACATGGCCCGGCAGCAGCTGAATGTGCTGCGCATGCGGCTGCTCGGCGCCGAAGTGCGTGGAGTGAGCGCAGGCTCGAAGACGCTGAAAGACGCCATCAGCGAGGCAATGCGCGACTGGGTCACGAACGTGCGCACCACATACTATCTGCTGGGCAGCGCACTCGGCGCGCATCCGTACCCAACTATGGTGCGCGACTTCCACCGCTGCATCAGCCGTGAGATGAAAGAGCAGATTTTGGAAAAGGAAGGCCGTCTGCCCACAGCCATCATCGCCTGCGTGGGCGGCGGGTCCAATGCCATCGGCGCGTTTTATGAATTCATTCCCGACCGCTCCGTGCGCTTGATTGGCGTGGAGGCCGGTGGCCGCGGGACGGCATTGGGCGAGCACGCCGCGCGCTTTCATGGCGGCGTCCCCGGCGTGCTGCAAGGCACCTTTTCCTACGTGCTGCAGGATGAGGATGGACAGATTGCATCGACGCACTCCGTGTCGGCCGGCCTGGACTATGCCTCGATTGGTCCAGAGCATGCGGCGCTGCACGATTCGGGCCGCGCGGAGTACGTCTCACAAGACGATACTGCAACGCTGGACGCAGTTGTGCGGTTGGCGCGGACTGAAGGCATTCTGCCTGCTTTGGAGAGCGCACACGCGGTCGCCGAGGCGATTCGCATTGCGCCAACGATGGGCACGCATGACATACTGGTAGTGAACCTCTCTGGGCGCGGCGATAAAGATATGGGCATCCTTGCACACGAGTTGAAGCTCTAGAGAGCGCGCAGGAAACGACTTCGATGGCAATCCAGTTCCATCACAAACCCGGACTTGTGGTGTATCTGACGGCGGGCGATCCCAGCCTCGATGCCACGCGCGCCATCGCACTGGAAGCGATCGACGCAGGCACGGATGTGATCGAACTTGGCGTGCCCTTCAGTGACCCGCTTGCAGACGGTCCTGTGATTCAGCGCGCCAGTGAACGGGCTCTTGCACGCGGCACTCGCCTGAGAGACGTGCTTGCGCTCGCACGCGAAATTCGCGCGGCGCGGCCGTCGGCTGGGCTCGTCATCTTCAGCTATTTCAATCCGATTTTGCGCTACGGGCTTGCGCGCTTTGCAGACGACGCGGCGGCATCCGGTGCGGACGGCGTGCTCGTGACCGACCTGATCGTAGAGGAAGCGCACGATTATCTGGCTCAAATGAACCGTGTGGGCCTTGCGCCCGTTTTTCTGGCCGCGCCCACAAGTCCCGATGACCGCCTGCATGCGATTGCGCAACACAGCAAGGGATTTGTTTACGCGATCTCGCGCACGGGCATCACGGGCAAGCAGGAGAGCCTGACCATTGATGCCGCGGCTCTGGTGGCCCGCATTCGGCGATGGACCCGGCTGCCAATTGCCGTAGGGTTTGGCATCTCCAGCGCGGAACACGTTGCCCAGGTGGGCGAGTTCGCGGATGCAGCGGTGATTGGCAGCGCGATTGTCGAGCTGATCGAGCGGTCAGACCCCGAGGCATCGCCCGGCGCGGTTGCGCGATTTATCAAGGGCCTGCGGCTGCAACCCGCGGCACTGGCCCGTTAAAGAAGCTACCGGTTGGGCGGCGCACGCGCCGCACAGATGCACTCAACTTTAGCTCCAATGCACACAGGAAGCCTCTGGGCGACACCAGCCTGCGGCGCTTCCCGGGTTGCAACACGAGGATGCGATGACGCTGGAAGAACTGCGAAACAAGATCGATGAACTGGACCGCCAGCTCGTGGAACTGCTGAGCGAGCGGGCACGCGCGGCACAGATGATTGGGCACCTCAAGGTCGCCACTTCCCTGCCGGTGTATGAACCGGCGCGTGAAAAGGTGATCTATGCCAACGTGCGCGCGGCCAACAAGGGCCCGCTGCCCGACATCGAACTGACGCACATCTACGAGCGCATTATCGACGTGATGCGGGCGCTGCAAAGGAACGAGTTGGCATCAGAGAAACACGCCCGGGCGAAAGCACAGGGCCAAGGCACAGGCGCAGATGCGCCCGAGACAGGGAACAAGCAATGATCGTTGCAATGCAGGAACATGCGACCGAAGAACAGATTGATGCAGTCATCGAGGCCATGGTGGAGGCAGGAGTCGGTGTGCATCGGACAACTGGTGCGCTTCAGACCATCCTTGCAGGAGTGGGCCCCACAGCTTCGCTGGATCTGAGCAAGTTTGAGCTGCTTCCCGGTGTCGAACACGTGCACCGCATCAGTTCTCCTTACAAGCTGGCCGGG